>JANNBP010000256.1:0-27150 GCA_031385555.1 Deltaproteobacteria bacterium
ACCGACATGCGCGAGCATCGCCGCGGCCTCGCACGCTTCGTCAGCGGCAAGCGCGTCCTCAATCTGTTCTCGTACACGGCGTCGCTCGGGGTGGTGTGCGCGCGTGCCGGTGCAGCGACGGTGACCAACGTCGATACCTCGCAAGGCGTTAACGCGTGGGCCGCCGGCAACTTCGCGCGCAACGGATTCGAGAACAAGGACAAGCGGTGGAGGTTCGAGACCTCCGAGGCGAACCGGTTTCTCGCACGCGCCGAGCGTGACCAGGAGCAGTACGACGTGATCTTGATCGATCCGCCCGGCGCGTCGTCGGCCGGAGGCGCCTCGTGGGCGCTCGGTCGCGACTATCCCGAGCTGATCGCGAAAGCCTCTGCGGTGGTCTCGCAAGGTGGCTTGCTGTGGCTCGCGTCGAACGCGTCGGAGCTCGGCTCGCTCGCGAAGCTCGCGCACAAGGGCGTGCGAACGGCGAACCGGGTCGCCTCGGTGGTCGAGGTCGGCGGGCTGCCGCCGGAGTATCCGACTCCCGCGATCCAGGCCAACGATCGCTACCTCCAGGTTTGTCTGCTACGGATCACGTAACCGTATGTGCGGGCGCTACACGCTCACGCGACAGGAGAAGATCGTCGACGATCTGCAGGCCACGCTCGGTCCCGACGTCCTGGTCTCCGACTGGTGGAAGCCGCGGTTCAACGTCGCGCCCACCCAGCCGTCGCCGGTGATCACGCTGCACGACGGCACACGCACGATCGAGATGATGCGCTGGGGCCTGGTGCCATTCTGGGCGACCAAACCCGGCGCGCCGCGACCGCCGCTGATGATCAACGCGCGCAAGGAGTCGCTGCACGCGAAGCAATGGTTCCGCGAAGCGCTCGCGCAGCGCCGCTGCCTCGTTCCCGCCGACGGCTTCTTCGAGTGGCGAAGGCGCGCTGACGATCCGAAGCATCCGCAGCCGATCTACTTGCGACCGGAGTCGCGCAAGCTCATCGCGTTCGCCGGCCTGTGGGCACGCGCGAAAGCGGCCGACGGGGGCGAGACGCTGTCGTTCACGATCATCACCGGCCCGCCGAACGAGCTGGTCAAGCCGATCCACGATCGAATGCCCGTCGTCCTCGACGAGCGGACCTACGAAGCGTGGCTCGATCCGATGATGAACGCCGAAGGCGCGCGTGCGCTCCTCGAAGTTCCGCCCGTCGGTGACTGGCGCGGCGTGCCGGTCTCGCCGCACGTCAACAAGGCGCTCAACGACGATCCGGAATGCATCGAGCCGATCGCGCTCGAGCCCGGTCCGCAGCTCTCGCTGCTCTGACCACCTCGAAACGTGATTTCGCACGCTTGCAGATCGGGGACAGGATCTACCCCTGTAGGGGATAGAAATCATTGAGTGTCTGGACCCAAACGTAAAATGGGGTTTGTCCGAATGTCGGACATCACCTCTCGGCCCGAGAAACCAATTTTACGTTTCGGTCTAGAACCATCGCGATCTCATGTGGATGCAGGGGTAGATCCTGTCCCCGATCTGCAAGCGTGCGAGATCGTATCGTTCGTCAGTCGCGGTTCAGTTGGGACGGCCGCCGAGCCACGTCGGCATCGTCTGGCGCCAGGTCTCCGTCGCGGCGCCGCCGAGGTATCCGACGCCACCGCCGAGCGCCGCACCCGCGCCGCCCATCGTCGCCGATCCGGCCAGCGCGCCCGCGGCCGTGCCCGGACCGGGGAACAGCGCCGTCCCGCCAATCGCGCCACCGATGCCGCCGGCGACCGCGCCCGCGCCACCGCCGAGCAGTGCACCAGTCGTCCCCGCGTTCTGGCCTGCGGAGTTGACCTTCCCCCAGTCGACGCCGCCATTGATGTCGGCGAGGTCGTGGAGGTCGATGGTCTGGAAATCGAACGCTGCGATGTTCTTGGTCATGGTGAACCTCGTGTGCAGCGGATGTGCCGCGCGTAGCGCGTTGAAACCACGTGGGTTCAGTTGGTGAGTTGCGTCCGGCGCGAGGCGAACCCTGAGCCCGCCGGTAGTCATCTGGAGGACGCATCGAGCCGCTCGCGACGCCAACCCCGCGAGACCAGCCCACGCGACGCTGGCATCCCGCATGCTCCACCTACGGTTGATGAAACGCATTGCCAAGATACTTCTGCCGATCGGAATTGCCGGCGCTGGTGCGACGGGCCTGTGGTGGCTGGCGGAGGGTGGGCCGAACTACGGGCCGCCGATCGTCTACGCCGCGTTCTCGTTCTGGGTGTTCGTGGTGCTGAGCTCGCTGCTGATGCTGAAGCTCAGCCGTTCGCAGGTCTAGCCAGCCTGTCCGAGGAACGCTGCGAGGACGACCCAGCTGACCCCATGAGCAACCCAAAGCAGCACGATCTTCCCCAAGAGTAGCGCGATGCCACCTCTCTTTCTCAAGAGCGGCGAGGCGATCACGACGAGTGTTCCGAGCAGCGCCATTCGGAATGGGAGGGAAATCGCGACGGCAACAGCATCTGCCGAGCCAACAAACTCACATGCAGATGAGCGCTCATCGGAAAGCAGAGCGGCGGAAGCGACAAGACACACGGTGGCGGCTGCAGCAAAGACTGGCAGCAAGCCCGTGATGCGAAGGGCCAACGACCGACTACGTTTCATGCTCGCGAACGAGGCGCTACGGAAGTGCATGAGACCCACGGCGAGTGCGAGCAACACGCCAGCGCCGATCCGAAATCCGTGGTTGTGAATGCTGGCTTTGGTAACAGCGCCAAGCCCAACGCTCTCCAGACCGAAGTGAGCAAAGGCTCCCTCCGCAGCATGAATTGCCAGGGCGCCATGGAGAGCGGCCAGACCGCAGGCAACGACCAGTGCCCATGCCACTGGCCTGGCGAGAAAGAACGGAACAGGACTCCTGTCGACATCGACTGCACGAGCCAGCGTCGATGGAGTGTCCATGCGAGTCTCTAACACGCCGAACGAGAGGCCGACAACGAGATCTCGGATCCACGGCCGCTGGCTGCATCGAGACGACGACTTGCAGCGCACGGCCAACGCGTCACGACATCACGGATCGTACGGTTACCTCGAGTGCGCTCGGAGCGCGGCGTCGATACGCCCGACCGACAGGCCACCGAAACGCACCGCGACCGGAGCGTGGACCGAAACGCAAAACGGGCCCGACCTCTCGATCGGACCCAGCTCTCACAGACGGGCTCGACCTCTCGATCGGACCCGGTCCTCACAGTCGCAGTCCGACTAGGGACGGCCGCCGAGCCACGTCGGCATCGTCTGGCGCCAGGTTTCGGTCGCCGCGCCGCCGAGGTATCCGATGCCCCCACCGAGGGCCGCACCCGCGCCGCCACCGGCTGCCGCTCCACCGAGCGCGCCTGCAGCCGAGCCCGGACCGGGGAACACGGCGGTGCCGCCGATCGCGCCACCGATGCCACCGGCGACGGCGCCGACGCCACCGCCGACGAGCGCGCCGGTGGTCCCGGCGTTCTGTCCTGCAGCGTTGATCTTGCCGAAGTCGACGCCACCGGTGATGTCGGCGAGGTTGTGGATGTCGATGGTCTGGAAATCGAGAGCCGAGATGTTCTTCGTCATGGTGTGTTCTCCTGACGAATCCATCGTGCAGCGCGGATGCCATCGCACTCGACGAGGGACATCGGGTGGTTAGCTCGAACGTCGCCGATCGCGCTCGCGTCCTCGAGGAAACACTCTGTCTTCCACGATGAGCAACCCGCTCGGCAGATGCACGCGAGGAAGCTATCTGCGCAGCCGGGCGAAGAACTCGCGAGACACCGCGGTCTTCGGATCGTCGATCACCTGCGCTGGTGTGCCGTCCTCGGCGATCGTGCCCTTGTCGATCACCCAGACACGCGTCGCGATGTCGTGTGCGAACTGCATCTCGTGGGTGACCACCAGCATGGTCATGCCGCCCTCTCGGAGATCTTTGATCACCGCCATCACCTCGTCGCGCATCTCGGGATCGAGTGCGGAGGTCGGCTCGTCGAACAGGAGCACCTCGGGCGTCATCGCGAGGGCACGCGCGATCGCCACGCGCTGCTGCTGCCCACCGGAGAGCTCGTGCGGATACGCACCGCCTCGGTCTCCCAGGCCCACCCGCTCGAGCAAGGCGAGGCCCGCCTTCGCTGCCTCGGCCGCGGCGACGCGCTTCACCTGGATCGGGGCGAGCATGATGTTCTGCAGCGCCGACAGGTGCGGGAACAAGTTGAACTGCTGGAACACCATGCCGACCCGGCTGCGCAGCGCGCGCAGCGCCGGCTCGCTTCCGCCCATCCCCGGGACGAGCTTCGCGCCCGCGATGTCGACGTGGCCTTCGTCGAACTTCTCGAGGTAGTTCAGGCACCGCAGCAGCGTCGACTTGCCGCCACCCGACGGCCCGACGATCGCGATGGTCTCGCCCTTCGTGACCTCGGCACTGACGTTCTGCAGCACGCGCCGCTCGCCGTGGCGCTTAGAGAGCGTGTGGACGCTGATCACGCGACAACCTCCTCTCCAACCGACGCGCGAGCTCCGACAGCGGAAAGCTCAGGAGGATGTAGAGCACCGCGCACGCGATGCCGGGGATCAGATAGCTGCGCATCTCGAGCGCCGCCATCTGCATGCGCTTGGTCAGCTCGATCGCCGCCACCGTCGACACCAGCGACGAATCCTTGAGCAGCGACACGAAGTCGTTCGTCATCGGCGGTAGCGCGACCCGGAACGCCTGCGGCACCATGATGAAGCGCAGCGTCTGCCACGGGCTCATGCCGAGCGCCCTCGAGGCCTCCGCTTGTCCGCGCGGGATCGCGAGCAGCGCACCTCGATAGACCTCCGCTTCGTACGCGGCGTAGTTGAGGCCAAGCCCGATCACGCCGGCCTGGATCGGCCCGAGATGGAGAGCCTCGCCGAGCCCGTAGTAGAGGACGAACAACTGGAGCAGCACGGGCGTGCCACGAAACAGCTCGATGTAGATCCGCGCTGCGGCACTCGGCGCGGTCCCGCCGTAGACGCGCATGATCGCGAGCAGCAGGCCGAGCGGCACCGCGATGACGAACGCGAACAGCGAGAGCTCGAGCGTCAGCAGCGCCGCGTCGAGGAACTGCTTCATCATCTCCCCATCGAACCTCCGTGCGGGCGGCGCGACGCTGAGCCCGACCTCCTCGGTCTGCCGGTGATCCCACAGCTTCCACGTGCGGAGGATCTTCTCGAGCTCGCCGTCCTGCTTCATCGCCGCGAGCGTCTGGTCCAGGGCCGCCTTGAGCTCGCGATCGTCTTTGCGAATCCCGATCGCATACGACCCGCGTGCGACGTCGTACGGCAAGCACTTCACCGCCGCCCGCGTGCAGCCGTAGCGATCCGCGATGATGTTGTCGAGCAGCACGCCGTCGACGCGCCCGAGCTCGAGATCGATGTACGGCTCCTCGTTGCCCTCGTACGGCGCGCCCTCCATCGGGAGCATCTTGATGATGTCCCACGCGTACGTCTCGTTGAGCGAGCCGACGCGCTTGCCGACCAGATCGAAGATCGAGAGGTACGGATCGCCTTTCCGGATCGTCAGCGTCTCGGCGTAGATGAAGTACGGCTCGGACAGCAGGATCCGATCGCGGCGCGCCCCCGTGGCCTCGAGCCCGTTCATCACGATGTCGAAGTCACCGCGCTCGAGCGACGGCACGAGCTGCGACCACGTGTACTGCACCATCCGGTGCTTGACGCCGAGCCGTCGCGCGATCGCGTCCATGATCTCGACCTCGAACCCGGTCAGCTTCGACGGGTCCTCCGGGTCCTCGAACACGAACGGCTCACCGCCCGCGCGGTCCGCCCCCCACGTGATCTCGCCGCGTTGCTTGATGCCAGCGTAGGTCTGACCCGGGTCATCGTTACCTCCGCCACACGCCCAGAAGGCGAGCACGACCGCGAGCAACCACACGCGTGCCAGTGAGCCGCAAGGCGAACCAATGCCCTTGGGGTGCACCGTCGCAGTATGCCAACATGGCCCCATGGATTTGGGGCGCATGCTCGACAAATGCCGCCGCGACCAGTGGTCGATCGACGATCTCGACTGGTCGGTTCCCCCGCCGGCGCTCCCGCGTGACAAGGAAGAGGCGGTCGTCCAGGCCTTCCTCGACATGGCGGGGATCGAACAGCTCGCCGGTGCGCTGTTCGAGACGCAGCGCGAGAAGACCGACGACCCGACCCTCACGAAGATCTTCTCCACGTTCGTCGCCGACGAGAAGCGTCACTCCGCCGTCGCTGCGCGCCTCTCGAGGCACTACAACGTCCATCACTACCGCGACTACAAGGAGAGCCCGGCGCTCACCAACTTCCGCCCGCATTTTCTGCGGCTGGTGCGCGACACGTCGCCCGAGATCGCGAACGCGTACATCACGTCGGGAGAGCTCATCCTCGACGTCGCGCTGCTCCGCTCGCTCGACGATTACGTCGCCGACGACATGAGCCACCGCGCGATGCACCTGATCAATCGCGACGAGTCGCGCCACATCGCGATCGACTTCCACATGACGGAGTACTACTGCTCCGACGAGTACCAGGCCCTGCTCGCCAGGCGCCCGCGAACCTCGAAGCGTCGGTTCGCGAAGATGCTCGGCAACATCGCCGTGATGATGTGGTACGTGCGGCCGTTCCTCCAGCAGGTGTTCCTGACGCCGATGGATCGCACCGATCCGTCGGGCCGCCGGATCAACGAGGCGTTCAAGCGCATCCAGCTCGTGCTGCGCAAGCCCACCGTCGCGCGCTCGCCGTTCTCGCAGATGATGTTGCGGTTCCAGGAGCTCTACAACCACCCGGTGATCGGCAAGATGTTCGGCGGCGTGTTGCTGCGTCTCCTCGGTGCCGACGATCGCGCCGCGCGGATCCTGTTCACGCAGGAAGAGCTCCAGCGTACGCAGGCGATGTCGTTCGACGAGCTCGCCGAAGAAGCGCTCGGCATCAAATACAGTTGATCGACCAGCGAGCCGAGCCGCACGCGAGGGCCGAGCCGCACGCGAGGGCCGCGCAGCACGCGAGGGCCGCGCCGCACGCGAGGGCCGCGCAGCACGCTGTTTCGCGAAGTCAGGTTCGAACAAGACCGATCGTTTGCCTCACGCGTTTGGGGCGCGGTGCAACCAGCTCGAATTGGTTTCGTCCGGACCCGCATGCTGAGAGTCCTCCTTCTCCTCTCGCTGTACGGGTGTGCAGCGAAGAGCAGCTATCGCGCGTACGACAGCCCGCCGCAGTCGGCGCTCGCGAACAGGCCCTCGTACGACGACGTGACCGCGGGTCGTACCGAGAGTGAGTCGGTCGTGTTGTTGAGCGGGGCGGTCTCGGCGCGCCGGCGAGTCCTCGCCTCGGCACCGGATGCCGTCGCCAGTGCCGTCGGGGCAGTGGGAACTCTGTTCAGTGGACAGACGCCGGCGGCTCCACCCACCGCGCAGCCGCTCGCCGCGCCGAAGACGGATCCCGAGAAGCTGGTGGTCGAGGCGTGGATCGACATGCGCGTCGACGATCCGGCCAAGGTCACCGCGGAGATCCGCGCGAAGGTCGAGGCCGCGGGTGGGCGCGTGATCTCCGAGAACGTGATCGGCCCGCAGAACAAGGCGAGCAGCGCCGCGATGGAGCTCCGCGTTCCGCCGCTCGAGGCCGCCGGCTTCCAGAGCTGGCTCGGTTCGAAGGGCCTGATCCAGTCGCGCCGCGTGATGGCCACGGATGTCGGCAAGCAGCTGTTCGATCAGGAGCTCGCGCTCAAGAACCTCGACGTCACGATGACGCGCCTCCAGAAGATCGCCGAGAAGGACGCGCCGATGAAGGAGCTGATCGAGATCGAGACCGAGATGACGCGCGTCCGCGGTCAGATCGAGCGCATCAAGGGCGAGCAGCGCTGGCTCCTCGATCGCGTCGCGTTCGCCACCCTCACGCTCTCGCTGTCGCGCGAAGGCGGTCCCGTCGAGTTCGCGCCGCACGCACGGATCCATCCAGGCATCCACCTCGCCACGCTGACCTTGATCGATCCGGGCGCTCGCCCGAAGTCGCGCGTTGGTGGCGGCGGCACGATCCACATCAAGCGCTGGCTGACCTTCGACCTCGACGTGTTCCCGCGGCGCGAGGGTGACTCGCGCGCCGTGGTCGGCACCTTCGGCAGTGCGCTGTACTCGAGCTTCCTCGGTGGGGGGCGCCGCACGTTCCTGAACCCGTATCTCGGCTACCGGCTAGGTGTCGGATATCTCTCGGGTGACGCATCCCCGGTGCTGGGCGCCGAGGTCGGCCTCGAGCTCTACAAGCACAAGTACGTGCAGATCGAAGCCTCGCTGCGCGCGCTCGCGTTCCTCCGCGAGGACACCGACGCCGCTCTCCACGGTCAGCTCGGACTCGCGATCCCGTTCTAGCTCGTTCTAGCTCACCAGCGGTGATAGGCCGGGTGACCCGGTTGCACTGCGATGAAGGTGCCTTTGCACGTCGCACGCACCTTGCCATCGGCTTCGAGCGTGCCTTCGGTGGTCACCTTGTCGCCGTCGATCGAGACGACGCGGGATCTGATCGACAGCTCGACATTCGAGGGGCACGGCCGCTTGAGCTGCACCGCGTACTCGGCGGTCACGCAGGTGGGCGCGTCGTCCATGCCGCGCGCCTTGATCAGCGCGGCGATCGCCGTCCAGTTGAGGTGGCAGTCGAGCAGCGAACCGATGATGCCGCCGTTGAGCACGCCTTCGAAGGCCTCGTGATGCGGCTCCGGCGTCCATCGGCACACCACCTCGTCACCGTCGACGAAGCTCCGAATCCGTAGCCCCTTGTCGTTCTGCGGACCGCACCCGAAGCACCGGCCGTGCGGTGCATAGGTCTCTTGCAGGCTCTTCACGGATGGTTGTGACCCTCGTGACCGCCCATCCCACCCGCCTCGATCGGCGCCGCGACGACGCCGGGTGCCGCGACCACCGGGTACTTCTTCTGGTGCCAGACGTTGATGCCCTCATCGAGCACGTACGCCTTCTTGTGACCCTTCTTGATCAGCTCGTCGATCACGATGCCCGACAGGTGATGCGGGCACGCGCAGTACGCGAGGACGGCGACGTCCTTCGGGATCGCGTCGAGCCGCTGTAGCTCGTGATACGGCAGCGAGATCGCACCCTCGAGGTGGACGCGCATCCAGTCCGACGGCGGCCGCGCGTCGATGATGATCATCTTCTTGCCGGCGGCGAGCTCGCGCGCGACTTCGTCGACGGAGACGAACTTGACGTCGCGGATCTTGAACGTGGGGTCCTTGCCCTTCGGGTTGAGCACCATCGGCTCCTTGCCCGTGGGCGGCGGCAGCAGCTGGCCGACCGTCTGCCCCTTGCCGAGCGCGCGCACGTACGCGACGACATCGTCGAGCTGTTGCGGCTTGAGCACGCCGCCGAAGCCGAGCATCTTGGTGCCTGGCCGCCCCTTCTCGACCGCGTAGCGAATGAACGGATCCGTCGCGAGCCGCTGGAACGTCTGGTTCGCGAGGTGGAGGGCCTCACCGCGGACGGTGGTGTCGCCGTGGCAGGTCTTGCAGTACTCGTTGTAGATCGCTTCACCACGCGCGGGCTCGCCGGGATTGACGGCTGCCAGCGTGACCGGCGTCGTCGGGGTCACCGAGCGGATGTAGCCGACGATGCCGTCGATCTGCTTGTCGTCGAGCGGACCGCCGCGCGCCTTGGTGTACGCGGGCATGGACGTGCCCGGCCGGCCGAGCGCGATCGATTGCTTGATGTACGAGTCGGTCGCGGACTCGAGGAACGTCTTGTTGACCAGCGACGGTGCGTGATCGGCGACGTATCCCTTGAGGTCGCCGCCGTGGCACGGCGCGCAGAACTTCGTATACGTCGCCTTGGCCGCCGAGTGATCGACGACCGGAGTCAGGGGGCGCAGGGGAGAGGGCTCCGGTCCAGCAGAGCCCGACTCACATCCCGCGATCGTCAACAGCACGAACAGCCAGCGCACGTGCCGGCTATACCATGCCTACCGCCAGTGGCCTTCGATCCAGACGTGGCGGCGGCCGCGGCGCTCCCAGTGCCCCTGGGCCCAGTGACGACCACGGCGCTCGCGCTCGTAGCGTCCCTCGACCCACACGTAGCGACCACCGCGGTGCGCCCAGCGACCATCGATCCACACGAACCCGGGCCGAATCGTGACGCGCTCGACGCGCGGCGGCGGCGGCTCCTCTTCGACTTCGACGATGGCGACGGGCGCCACATGCGCGCTCCCGCGCACCACGCACGCCGACGCCATGCCCGCGAGCAACGTGACAAAGACAACTCCAGCGATCTTCTTCATCGATTCTCCTCGAGCGCTCACTACGAGCAAGGGGTAGACCAGGCGGGTCGCCGGGATATTCGACAGACTACCGACCCGCCAGGAACGTTAAGGCCTGTGGTCCGTCCGCCCCAGTATCTCTCCAAATCGGGTGCGTGCCTGGGCTATCATGGCCAAGATGCGAGGGTTGGTGATCATGGCGATCACGCTGACCGGTGCCTGCGAGGCACGGCTCGGTGGCGACACGGCTGTCGACGACGCCGGCGGCGATGGGCCGTTGTTCTCGACCGACGGTCCCGAGCCCGATGCACCCCTTGGCAACTTCGGTGCTCCGCAGGCGATCACCGTCGCTGCGACGGGCGCGCAAGAGGATGACGGCACGCTCAGTCACGACGGGCTCGAGCTGGTGTTCGCGGTCGCGACCGCCGGCCAGAAGGATCTGTTCTATGCATCGCGCCCGGATCTGCAGAGCGCGTTCGGCCCGGTGACCACGTTGCCCTTCTCGGCGCCCACCACCTCCGAGGAGACGCCGCGATTCTCCGAGGACGATCTGACGCTGTTCTTCGCGAAGACCGTCGGCACCGGCAACCTCGACATCCATCGCGTCACCCGGCCCACCGCCGGCTCGCAAGCCTGGGGCACGCCGAGCGTCGTCGCCGGCGTCAACGGTGCCGTCGTCGACAAGTGGTTCATGCCGTGCGACGGCAATCGCTACCTGTTGATCATCGGCGCGGACATCGCCGAGGGTGTGCTCGGTGCAGGCCTGCCCACCATCGTCGCGGAGCTGTCGTCGGCAGACAGCGAGACCGGACCGTTCGTGAGCAAGGACTGCTTGAGCGTCACGTTCGCCTCGACGCGCAGCGACGGTGCGACCAATCTGCTCTACACGTCGTCACGCATCGCGCTCGATCAACCGTGGTCGCCTCCGGTGGTGTTCGACACCTTCGCGGCCCTCGGTGGGAGCCAGCAGGATCCGTTCATCTCCAACGACAACCGCACGTTCGTGCTGGTCAGCAACATCTCCGGCACCAACGACCTGTACCTCTCGACCCGCTAACGCAGAGCCCTCGAGTAGGTCCGCGCAATGGGGTGGGACCGGCCCCTTGACCTAGGGTCATCGCAAGCGGTCTTTACGCTAGCGAAACCGGCACGCGGCGTGACCGAGCACCTGCGGGCCGTCGACGGTACCCGTCGGCGTCGGGACCCAGCCGCGTGTGATGCGGTCGTCGAGTAGCTCGTCGGCAGTTGGCTTGTGGTCCCACACGGAGACCGCGGTGATCCCGCCGAGTCAGGTGGTGTCGAACACCAGGAACCCGGCCTTGGTGCCCGAGCGAACGATCACGTCGTGCGTGTACTCGTCCTGGACGATGACCTCGAGCACGTCGGCACCCCACCGGAGGACGTCCTCGAGCGTGACCAGCCGCGTTGCAGGACCGAGCGCTGCGACGTGCTCCGGTGCCACGGTTCCGACGACACGCACGAGCCCAGTATGACCGGTTGCGAACGCTGGACCACGGGCTCCCGTACCGTCGACGATCCATGCGAACATGGGCTCGTGCGCTTCGCTGCGATCGTGCTGCTCGCAGGGTGCTTCTCCAAGCCACCTCGGCCCGATGGCACCCCCGACACCGACGCGCCGGGCGATGGCACGCAGGTCCAGGGCTGGCTCGACGGCTTCTCGTTTCGCAAGCACGTCACGGTGACGGCGGCGGGCGCGACCGAGACGCTCGTGAACTTTCCAGTCGGTGTGGTGATCGAGGACTCCGACCTCGCGGCGCATGCAGGTAGCGACGGCAAGGACATCGTCGCCACCGCCGGTGATGGAGAGACGCTGCTCGCGACCGAGCTCGCCGCCTACGACAACGGCAGCCTCGAGCTGTGGGTGCGCATGCCCGAGCTCGCGCAGGCCGGGGCGTTCTTTCTCTACTACGGCGGGCCCTCGCAGGCCCCGACCACGGCGGTGTGGGACGGCCCGACGTTCGCCGGGGTCTGGCACCTCTCCGAGTCCGGCCGAGCGCGCGACAGCACCGCGCAGGACAACACGCTCGATGCGCCCGCCACCCAGAACCCGGCGAGCTTCGCCGGCGGCATGTTCGGCCCCGCGCGCCAGCTCGACGGCGATGACCAGCTCGACGGCGGAGATCCTGTCGACGGTAGCCTCGACTTCGGAGCTAGCTCGTTCAGCTACTCGCTGTGGGTGTTTCAGACGGAGCTCGGCGTCGGAGGCTTCGACACGCCGTTCTACAAGGGCGGAGGCTCGGGCCAGGAGCCCGGTTACTGCTTTCTCCTCGGCACCGCCAACTGGACCGTGAAGCTCACCGACACCGCGAACCACAGCGCGGACCCCGAGCTCGGTAGCGCGCTGCCGTTCCAGAACCAGTGGGTTCACGTCGCCGCCGTCGTCGACCGCACGGCAGACACGGTCACGGCGTACGCGAACGGCGTCGCCAAGAGCGCCCAGTCGATCGCGACCCAGCAGCTCGGCAGCGTGGCGACCACCCACTCGATCCAGGTCGGACGCGGGACCGAGCAGCCGTTCAAGGGTCGTCTCGACGAGCTTCGCATCTACAAGACCGCGATCACCCAGGCGTGGCTCGCCACCGAGGTTCGCAATGGCACCGATCCCAGCTTCCTGACACTCGGCCCCGAGGAACTAGAACGGTAGCTGCGGCTTGCTGGCCGGCGGCTTGGTCGGCGGTTGCGGGACTTGCACCACGGGCGGCTTCCCGCCGTGTGGGAGCTTCTTCTTGACGGTCTGAGGCTTGGCCTCGACCACCTTGGCCTCCGGAGCCCCGGCGGGCTTCTCGACCTCCGATTTGATCTCCGATTTGACCTCCGGCTTGATCACCGGCGCGGGCGGCGCCTGCTCGCTGACCGGCGGCGGCTTCACCGGCTCGGACGATTCGCTGCGGTTCGTCGACACCACGACGATCGCGATGCCGAGCGCGAGGACGGCCCCGAGCCCGACGAACAGCGCCGCGCGCTGCTTGGTCGGCGGTGGCTCGGGCGCGGGCATGGGCTGGGTCTCGATCGGCTGCGAGACGCGCCACATCGGCGTCGAGATCCGGCCCGACAACCGCGCCTGCTCGAGGTTCGGCGATGATTGGTACGAAGGTACGCCGTCGATCGCCGCGGCTTCCTCGAGGGCGTCGCGGGTCTCGGCCGCGCTCTGATAGCGCTCGTCGGGAGCCTTCGACAGCAGCTTCTCGATCACCGCGGCGATGGTCAGCGTCACGCCGAGCAGCGGCGCGGGCCGGCTCGTCGAGTGCATCGCGACGAGCTCCTTCGCGTTCGCGGCGGTGAATGGCAGCTCTCCCGAGGCGAGGAGGTAGAGCACGCAGCCGAGCGAGTACAGATCGCTGCGCGCGTCGTAGACCCCGCCGGTCGAGCGCTCGGGCGGCAGGAACGCCGGCGTGCCGTGCAGCGTGGTCGCCTGCAGCTGATCCGCCGGAATCTGGCGGAGCTCGTGATCGCTGAACATCACGTCGTGTCCGTCGACGACGGCCTTCGCGAGCCCGAAGTCGAGCACCTTGACGAAGTCGCGGCGCGAATCGAAGGTCCCCGCTTCGCGGGGGCGGGCAGCGTCGCGGAGCGGCGCGATGCGATCGACGAGCATGATGTTCGCCGGCTTGAGATCGCGATGGACGATCTGCATCGCGTGCGCGGTCTCGAGCGCGTCGCAGATCTGCATACCGATCCGGACCACGCGCGCCGACGCCATCGGGCCCTCGTCGCGGAGCACCTGGTCGAGCGTGCGCCCCTTGACGAGCTCCATCGCGAGATAGAACACGCCGTCCTCGGTCTGCCCGAAATCGAGCACGCCGACGGCGTTCGGATGGTTGAGCTTGCTGGTCAGCTTCGCTTCTCGAAGGAACAGCTTGATCGCCTCGGGGTGCTCGACCAGATCGAGCCGCACCACCTTGATCGCGACCTCGCGATCCACCGAGCGCTGGTGCGCGCGATACACCGCACCCATGCCGCCCTCCCCGAGCTTCTCGAGGATCGTGAAGCGGCCATCGAGCAGGCGTCCGATCGCCAGCTCCGCGCCGAGCTCCGCGGCCTCGACGTGAACGCTCATGAGGCGCTCATCGCGACCACTCCACCACCAGCATCCCGCCGTCGTGGGTTGGAGCTGCACCGAGACGCGGCGCTCGCTCGGGCTGGTCCTTGAACAGCGTGTACTTGAACACGATGCCCGCCGCGACCACGGCGGCACCCACGCCGTAGAGCGCGATCGTCGTCGTGCGTTGCGAGTCGAAGCGCTTCGAGAGCTCGTCGTACGCCTCGGTCGTGGAGGCGGCATCGAGATCGTCGCGCGTGCCCTTGAACTTGAACAGGTGATAGCCGGCGCCGCCGAGCAGGATCGCGCCACCGGCGGCCATCGTGATCCACGGCACCTTCGACGGTGACGTCGCGGTGACGGGCTTGGCTGCGCTCGGCAGCGGCTTGACGTCGAAGTCGAGGATCACCTCGCGGGGCGCGTCGTCGGTGATCTCGATCGTCTGTTGCGCGGCTGCACGCCCTGGCACCGTCGCCGTGATCAGGTGCGTGCCGCGCGGTAGATGGATCGCGCGTGGCCCGAACGTCTCGTCGGGCTCGAAGCTCGACACGCCGATCGCCACCGAGCTCGCCAGCGTCTCGGGGGTGACGCGGATCGACACCGTCGCGACCTTCGCCTTCCCGAGCCGCTCGTCGAGCTGCTGCTTCGCGAGGGGCACCCAATCGGGGAAAGGATCAGCCGCACTCGCGCGCTGCAGGCAGACGGTCAGGAAGACCTCCGCCTGCGGCCACAGCTCGCGACGGATGTACGCGAGTGCGATCAGGCACGCGTGCTTCGCGCGCGGCTCGAGCTTGTCGGCGGCCTTGAAGTTCTCGATCGCCTCCGTCCACTTGCCCTGCTTCGCGAGGTCTTCCCCCTTCGCGACGCGCTCGCCCACCCCGTCGGCAGAGGCCGCGGTCGCGCAGCAGAGGACCAGACCACCCAGCAATCGCACGAGCGTGGAATGGTACCAGCCTTCATGGCAGTGGTTTCCAAACGCTGGAGAAGTCTAAATGTGGGTGCCGCACTCCGTCGGCCTTGGGCTAGGATACAGGCCGTGCGCGCCGCGCTTCTCCTCCTGTTGGTCGGCTGCACCCGTGATCCGGTCGAGGCTGTCTGCCCGCCGATCACCGAAGGCGCGCTGGTCGTCACTGAAATTCGCGGCCCCCAAGACGACCAGGACGGTCCGTGGATCGAGCTGTTCAACGCGACCCCTGATGCGATCGATCTCGAGGGCATCAAGGTCCGGTTCCGCAAGAAGGACGGCTCGTCGGAGATCCCGATCCTCGTGCGGCGCTCGGTGCCCGTCACCGCCGGCGACTACGTCGTGCTCGGCCTGTTCTTCGACATCGACATCACCGCGGACCAGACGCCCCCGCACGTCGACTACGGCTTCCGAGACGACTTCGACGCCACGTGGCTGTCGGCAGCGGCCGTCGACGTCGAGAGTTGCGACACGCTGATCGATCGCGCCACCTACGATGCCCTCCCCGACGTGGGAACGTTCGAGCTCGGCACGATGCCGCCCGACGCCGACGCGAACAACCTGTCGACCGCGTGGTGCTTCGATCCACAATCCGCGGGCACTCCAGGGGAGACGAACACGCCATGTCCATGACCCGGCTCCTCCTCGTCGTTGCTCTCGCGGCTGCCGCCTGCGCGCCCGTCGAGGGCCGCCGCTATCAGCGCAAAGAGCTCCAGAAGTCGCTCACCAAGCTCGAGAAGCCGGGCGTCGAGGTCGGCGAGTTCCGGCTGACGCGCGTCGTCGACGGCGATACGGTGTGGGTCGACGGACTCGACGCCTCGCTCCGCCTCCTCGGCATCGACGCCGAGGAGACGTTCAAGAACGAGGCGGACCGCCGTGCCGTCGAGACCGACTGGGAGGGCTACCTCAAGGCCAAGCGCGGCACGAGCAAGCGGCCGGTCAAGATCGCATCGCCGCTCGGCGAGCAGGCGAAGGCGTGGGGCAAGACGTTCTTCGAGGGCGTCGAGAAGGTGCGCATCGAGCGCGATCACCCCGCCGAGATCCGCGACGTCTACAACCGCTACCTCGCGTACGTCGTCGCCAACAAGAACGGCAAGCAGCTCGTCTACAACGTCGAGCTGGTGCGCGCCGGGATGTCTCCGTACTTCCCGAAGTACGGCAACTCGCGCCGCTACCACGCCGACTTCCTCAAGGCCCAGGACGAGGCCAAGGCCGCGCAGCGCGGGATCTGGGCAGCGGGGGGGCGGCACGCTCCCGATTACGCCGAGCGCGAGGCGTGGTGGTCGGCGCGCGGCAACTTCGTCGACGAGTTCCGCAAGGAAGGCGACGGCAAGGCCAACTACATCGACATCACCCACTGGGACTCGCTGAAGAACATCGAGGACCACCTCGGCAAGGAGGTGAAGATCCTCGGCACCGTGCAGGACGTCTCGACCGGCACCAAGGGCCCCGCGCGCGTCGAGCTCGCCCGCTCCCGCAGCAGTGGGTTTCCGCTGATCTTCTTCGACCGGGACGTCCTCGGAACCGCCGGCCTCTACGAGTGGAAAGGCGAGTACGTCGTCGTCACCGGGACGCCGACCTTCTACACGAACAAGAAGACCGGCAAGAAGCAGCTGCAGATCCAGGTCGACCGTGCGAGCCAGATCAAGCTGTCCCCGATCCCCGGCCTGATCGCGCCGATGGTGCCAACTGTCACCAACCATCCGTGACCGTTGGCACGTAGGCTCACGAATTTTTTCGAGCGAGACACACGGTCGCGACGCTTCTGACCCGGCGGTCGTGCGAACGTAGACGGATGACGCGTGGACTCGTCCTCCTCCTCGCATTTGGTGCGTGTGGCCCGTCTGAGGGTGCGAAGGGTCAGTGCAAGGATTCGCTGGTCGTAGGCGACCTGGTGATCACCGAGGTGTTCGCCGACTTCAAGGCACCGGTCGGCGGCTCGGGCGCGGATGAGGGCAAGGAGTGGTTCGAGATCTACAACGCGACCGATCGCCCGATCGAGCTCGAGGGGCTCCGCGTCGATCACGGCCGCCCCGATGGCAGCAAGCTCAAGTCCCACGTGATGGCGGCGGTCACGATCGCGCCCGGCCAGTACTTCACGCTCGGTAACGCGACGCCGGATCTGGTCCCCGCGTACATCGACTACGGCTACAGCGCCGACCTCGGCGACTTCTTCAACACCGACGGCGGTCGCCTCGCGCTCAACTGCGGCGACTCCGAGATCGACGGTAGCGACTACGACACGGTGAAGGAAGGCCACTCGCGCCAGCTCACCGCGTCGACGTTTCCCGACTACACGCTCAACGACGACCTCGCGAACTTCTGCGAAGGCGTCGGCGCCGAGTTCGAGACCGGCAACTTCGGCACGCCCGGCAGCGAGAACGATTGCGTCCCGGTGATCGCGGGATCGTGCAACGACGCCGGGGTGTCGCGCGCGGTAGTGCCTCCCGCGCCCGGCCAGCTGGTGATCACCGAGGTGATGCCGCAGCCCACCGGGACCGACGGTGATCGCGAGTGGTTCGAGGTCAAGGCGCTCGTCGATGTCGACCTCAACGGGCTCGGCCTCGATCGCGCCGGGGATACCGCGAACCCGAAGGTGCTCGCGTCGGCCGACTGCATCCACGTCGCGGCCGGCGAGTACTTCCTGTTCACGGCCTCGACCAGCACCGATCAGACCGTGCTCGGCGATCTGCCGCTCGACCGGATCAAGGGTCAGTTCAACTTCGCGCTGATCAACGGTGCTGTCGACGCGCCGGGCGACGTCCAGCTGATCCTCGACGGCACCGTGATCGACGCGGTGTCGTGGGCCAAGAGCAAGGCGGATGTCTCGCTGTCGCTCGATCCCGGCGCCGAGGATGCCGGCGAGAACGATCAACCCGGCAACTTCTGCGACGGTTCGCCGAGCTACGGCGCGGGCGGCTCCGGCACGCCGGGGTTGGTCAACGGCACGTGTCCGATCGTGGTGCCCGCCGGTAGCTGTGACGACGCCGGGTTGATCCGCACGATCAAGAAGCCGGCGCTCGGCGAGATCGTGATCACCGAGTTCATGACCAACGCGGCCGGTGCGGACAGCACGGATGCCAAGGCGTGGTTCGAGGTCGCGAACCTCAGCGCCGCCTCGTTCGATCTCAACGACCTCACGGTCTCGCGCACCGGTGCGACGGCGACGATCGTCACCTCGACGACGTGCATCCCGGTCGCGGCCGGTGACTTCGGCTTGTTCGCGCGCTCGAACGTCGCGGCCAACAACGGCGGTCTCGACGGCGTCGACGCGCTCTTCAACTTCACGCTGGTCGACAGCGGCGTGAACCGGAACCTCAGCATCCTCGACGGCGTGACCGTGCTCGATACGCTGGCGTACACCGCGAGCGCCTCGTCCGCCGACGGCAAGTCGATCCAGCTCGATCCCGACAACTTCACGACCACAGCCAACGACGTCTTCGATCCGACCGCCGGCATCATCTGCCAGGGCACCACGGCGTATGGAGCTGAAGGCAACCTCGGGACGCCCGGCGCTGCCAACGTGCAGTGCCCCTGATGCGCCTCGTGCTCCTCGCCGTCGTGGTCTCGGGCTGCGGCGGTAGCGGCTCCGAGTGCGGCGTCACCGAAGCGACGGTGGCCCGGATCGTCGACGGCGACACCATCGAGCTCGATAACGGGCAGAAGATTCGCTACCTGATGGTCAACACGCCGGAGACCACCGGCGGCAAGAACGAGTGCTACGGCGCAAACGCCGTCCAGTTCAACACCGACCTGGTGGCCGGCAAGCGCATCACGCTCGACTACGACGTCCAGTGCGAGGACATGTTCGGGCGCACGCTCGCCTACGTCACCGTCGACGGTATCGAGGTCAACACCGAGCTGGTGAAGCGCGGCTTCGCCTGCGTGCTGCACATCCCGCCGAACGGCAACGATCGCGCGGACGAATTCGAGGCGCTCGAGGACGAGGCGAAGGCCGAGAACCGCGGGCTCTGGGGTCAGTGCGACCCGATCCCCTGCAACTAGGAGCCTGTACGGCGTAGATCGGACCTACGACGTACAGGCCCCGGTGGCCCGCGTGGTCGTGGCTTGGTGGCCGTCTGCGGCAACGCGCACAAACCCGCGTAGAGTGACCGCGATTGCCGATTCGAACGGGTTTAGCGGTCTGTGCGCTTCGCCGCAGGCGGCCGTAGATCTCGACTCGTTGAGACCTAGCAGCGTGACCCCGTTCTAACCCCGATCAAGAGCGTCGCGATCGCGACGTGGACCGCCGCGACCTTCACGACCTGCCCCGGGGTGGAGCGTGACCCGTTACTGCGGATCGGCGTGGACGACGAGCACGCTGCACGGCGAGTGACGGATCACGTTCTCCGCGACGGAGCCGAGCAGCAGCCGCCGCACGCCGCGATGGCCGTGCGCACCGATGGCGATCAGATCGTGGCCGGCCTTCTCGGCCGTCTCGGTGACCACCTGGGCGGGCGCGCCCTGGACGAGCGAGACGTGGATCGTGCGACCCGCGGCGGCATGCTCGGCGACCAGCTTGGCGACCTGGGCTTGCGCACTCGCGACGACTGCATCGCGCACCGACGACCACGGGAACCGCGCTTGCCCGAGCAGCGTGGCTCCCCACGAACCGGCGGGCAGCTCCCACGCGTGCACGACTGCGAGCGTCGCCTCGGGTGCGCAGATCAGCGCCGCGTGACTGATCGCCTTGCGCGACTGCGGATCGAAGTCGGTCGCGATCAGCGGTTTCGTGAACGGCTGCGTCCCGGCACCGCGCACGACGAGCACGTCGCAGGTGGCGTGGCGGATCGTCGATGCGGCGACGGAGCCGAGCAGGAACCGCGAGAGGCCGGTGTGCCCGTGCGTCCCGACGACGATCAGCTCGGCGTGGCGCTCGGTGGCGACCGCGGCGAGCAGCTCGTCGGCGGGCCCGACCCGGCTGATCAGCTCGGTCGGGACGCCTCGGGCCTCGATCGCGGCCAGCTTGTCGGCGAGCCGGATCGCCTCCTCGGTCTTCACCGCACCCGAGACCTCGCCGAGCATCTGCAGCATCGCGCTGTCGCCGGCGTCGGGCTGCATCTCGTCGTTCGCCTGCGCGTGGACGACGACGAGCTTCGCCGCGTGCTGGAGCGCGAGGGCGCACGCGCGCTCGAGGGCGTGATCGGCGGGCTCGGAGAGATCGCAGCCGGCGATGATCGTGGTCAGGGTCATTCCGGGCGCGAGCCTACCGTCAGAACCAACTGCGGGGCGCCCTCGACGAGCTTGATCGGTGGCGTCGCGCGCGTGGGCTTCCAGCTCCAGGTCCCCGGGGTCGGGACCGCGGGTGGCTGGCCGACGGCATGCGTGATCTGCTCGCTCAGCTCGTTCCGCGTGGCCAGATCGACGTGCAGCGCTGCGGTGACGGCGACGATCTTGCCGTCCTTGACGTCGGCGGTCATCTGCGTGACGCCGTAGCCGGTGCCGATGCCGGGAATCGACCAGGTGAGCTGATCATCGGTGGCCGTGTTCGCTCGATCGCCGAGGTCGTCGAGCAGCGACTGCGCCGGCTTGCCGATCGCTGCCAGTGGGAGCTCCGTCGTGACGAAGCGCTGGAGCGAGGAGATCCGCTCGAACGTCAGCGAACAATCCCCGGATCTCCACACCGCGCGCTGCGACGCGCCGACCCAGATCCAGCGCTTGTCGAGGGACGGCGGCGTGCCCCACGTCGTGTGCACGCGGCGTTCGAGCTGGTCGCACGTTTCGTTGCGATCGACGAGCTTGATCGAGAGCGAGAGCGAATACACGCCGTCGTCGAGCAGCATCAGCTGTGCATCCTCGGTGGACTCGACCGAGCTGGTGCCGACCGGATCGCCGAGGTGGATCGACGAGAACAGCGGCCCCGGCGTCGCGACCTCGCGGCCAACGAGCTCGCGGATCCGCTGCGCGCGCAGCTGACGCTCGAGCGCCTGCTCGACGCGATGGAGGGCGTAGCGCGCCGTGGCTTCGCTGTCGTCGAGCTCGACGTCGTCTGGCAGGTACGGTTCGCGCGTCTCCTCAGACGTATCGGCGAGCGTGTCGCGGATCGCGAGGCCGAACGGGATGATCGTCGCCGCGGCGAGCACGAGCGTCGACGCGGGCAGCATCGCCTACAGCCGTGCTTCGTAGGTGAGCCAGAACTGGAGCTCGGGGTTCGGCTCCCGCGCGATCGTGCTCGCGCGATCGTCGAGATAGAACTTCGCGTCGGCGCGCACGCGGATCGTGTCCTTCTTGCGGATCTTGACCGCGGCATCGATCAGCGTCGACAGCGAGGTCTCGAGCTTGAGGTCATCGCCGAACGCTTCGTCGAGGTAGCGTGCCCGCGCGCGAATTCGCACGTTCTTGTCGGGGTTCCAGTTGAGCACCAACCAACCCGAGAGGTCCTGGCGGAACGAGGTGTCGGAGATCGTCGGATCGTCGAGGAGCTCGTGCTGGACGAGGGCGGTGAGGCGCACCTGCCGGTTGTGCTGATACGAGATGCGCCCGACCGTGGTCAGCTTGCGGCCGCTGCACGGGATCGGCTCGCCGTTCTCGTCTTCCTCGGTGGAGACCTCGAAGCACTGGCCATTGCCGCCCGCCTTGAGATCCTTGTCCTGGTAGCGCAGCCACAGGCCGAGCCGGATCTGCTCGGTGGTGCGGACGTCGCCGCGCACGTAGCTGTCGAGCTTCGGGAGCTGGCGACCGAGGTTCTCGTCGGCACGCTCCGACGGAGTCTCCCAGAGATCGAGCAGCGCGCGCACGGTGTAGAGCTTCGTGGTCTTGTAGTAGCGGAGGCGAACCCCGAGCTCGTCGCGGGCGCGCTGGCCGTCGAGCTCGTCGGGTTGCGAGATCGGCCGTGCGAACGGGTTCAGGAAGTCCTTGTCGTAGTAGCGGAACACCGCCTCGAGCTCTTCCTTCTTCTTCGTCGCGGTGACGCGGATGATCGCCGCGGGACCACCACCCGACAGCGGCGAGCTCGCGTCGGCGACCGCATCACCGCGGTAGCTGAACGCCGCCTCGCCGAACACGTCGAGCCAGTTGCGACCGAACGCGAAGTTCGCACCGGCCGCGCCGAACCGGCGGCCCGTGGGGATCCGCGACCACTCCTGGGTGTCGAGCTCGAGGCCCTTGATCAGATTCGATTCGGTCGCGCCGTAGGCGGTGAGCCCGACGGAGTTGCGGCGATCCGCGTAGTACCCGACGTTGACGCCGGCGACGCGCTCCTGGAACACGTCGGGCAGCGTGACGAACGAGAACCGCCCGGTCGACGTCAGCAGATCGCCGTCGGGGCGCACGAACACGCTCGGTGCCGCGCAATCGGCGTTCGCGTCATCGCTCGGATCGATGCAGCGCGAGCGATCGACGAGCTCGTACTGATAGACGTAGCGATTCTGCACGCTCGCCCACACGAAGCCCTGCAGCCAGCCCGAGCCGCCGAGCATCAACTTCTTGAAGCCAGCGCCGACGCCGAACAGCCCATCGCGCCAGTTGTAGTCGGGCGTGACGTAGAGATCCGCGTCGGGGTTGAGATCGGGATCGCAGGGCGACGTCGCGAGCTCGCCCTGCGACTGCCGGCACGAGCGGACGAAGTCGGTACCGAAGAAGATGTCGTCGTCGAAGTACAGCCCGTTCGGCGTGTAGCGACCCGACGTGTCGAATACCAGGCGCTGCCCGAAGCCCGCCTTGTACGTGCCCGCGATCAGCGTGCCCTCGTCGGTCTCGTACTTGACGAACGCCTTCGGCAACACGAACCGCTTGCTCTGGGGCTCCGCGATCAACGCATCGCGATTCGGATCGTATTGCGGCGCGCCGACGTCGAGGCGCGTCAGCGTCGCGCCGATGCCGAACTGCAGGTGCTTGAGCGTGGTGAACCGCGCGCGCAGCAGGAACGGCGGCGCGATGTTGTCCCTCGGCGAGAACCGCGTCTGTAGCCGCGCGAAGCCCTTGATGTTGTAGCGGTCTTGCGTGTCGGTGACCTCGATGAACGCGGCGATCGCGTAGAGCTTGTCCTCGGACAGCGCACCTGCCTTGACGAGCTGGGCCGGATCCTTGATCCGCTCCTTGTCGCGAAATCGGATGATCGCATCGACGTCGTCGTAGGTCAGGTTCGGGAGTGTGTACAGCGTGGCTCGGTCGGAGCCGTTGAGGTCGATGCCGGCGTTGAGGAGGTTGAGCAGCTCCTCGAACGTGTCCTGGGTGATGTCACCCGAGGCGAACAGATCCTCGAGGTCCGCCTGATCGCTGATGTCGACGAACGTCTCGTACGGCGTGGCCTGCGCGAGCCGCGGCGTGGCGATCGCGAGAGAAAGTGCGACGACCACCCGACGCATGGTGGGTACGCTAACACGCCCTCGTTGCTACTCGATGAACGTCCCGCCCAAACCGGCGCCGTCGTCGCAGAAGTTTTCAGGCGCCTCCGCGTAGAAGTCGCGCCTGAACTGCGCGATCGCGGGTAAATCGACACAGGTCGCGGTGTACGTCACGCCCCAGGCGACCGCCGCGAAGGGGACCGTCTCGGGGAGCTGCGGATCGGCGACCACCAGGGCGCGGTTCCGGACCGGGGCGAGGCACGCTGGATCGACGGGGAACGCGCGGACGGCGTCCTCGAGCTGGGCCACCTCGGCGGGGCAGTCCTCGCAGCGATGAAGTAAGACGATCGCGCCGTGCTCGGCGTTGTGCAGCCAGAACCCGCGCTCGAGGGACTCGTACGAGCGATCGTACTTGGCCCAGATCCCGAAGTGAGATCCGCTCGCCGGCGGGTTGGTCGAGAACTCGAGGAGCGAGCCCTGCGCGACGTGCAGACCTGGTTCCTCGTCGAGGAGATCGACGACGCCACAGCTCCCGAGATCGTAGTGGAGCTCGCGTGGTCCGAGACCTTCGCCGCACGCAGCGAGCACGCACAAGATCGCGAGGCGCATCGCGCCTGAGCCTACCGCAAGCGGTGTGGTGTATAGAGGGCGGATGAAGCTGTCTGTGCTCGTGGTAGCCGTCATGGCATGTGGCGGCGGTGGCCAAGGTCCGACGACGAACACCAGCGTCGGCATCGGCACCAAGGCGCTCTACGCACCCGTGTTCGTCAAGGGCACGTCGTGGACGTTCTCCGCCGAAACCAAGACCACGCCGCCGATCGACATGGGCCCGGCGACCACCGAGGTCAAGCCCGACATCACCTGCACGGTCTCGGACGTTCACGAGATGCCCAGCAAGTCCGGGCCGGTCTCGATGGCCACGGTTGGCTGCGTCGCCGGGACCGACAACTCGCCCACCGGCAACCAGCCGCCGGCCGGGATCTACGCCTCGTCGTCGTCGGGGCTGTGGTGGTTCGGTCCCGACGATCCGAAGGCGCACGACAAGGCGATGGCGCTCGACCCGCGGGAGCTCGTGATCCCCGCTGGTACGCAGGTCGCGCACAAGCAGGAAGGCAAGAGCGCCGACGGTAACGAGTCGTGGCTCTACGAGAGCAAGCAAGAAGGCGATGCCGCGTGTGGCTACTTCTCGAACGCCGCGGGCGACGAGGGCGGTTGGGGCTTCTGCTTCGACGCAAAGGGCATGGTCAAGGCCAGCCACTTCCAGGCCGGCGCGACCACCCAAGAGACGTTCTACAAGCGGAAGTGACCGAACGAGACCCGCTGCAACGTGATTTCGCACGTTTGTAGATCGGGGACAGGATCTATCCCCCCAGGGAGTCGAGATCATTGGGCGTTTGGACCGAAACGTAAAATTGCTTTTGTCCGAATACCGGACAGCACCATTCATGTAGCCAAGTCCCAAAACGTGATTTTACGTTTTGGTCTAGAAGCCTAGAGATCTCGCGGGGATGGAGGGGTAGATCCTGTCCCCGCTGCAACCGCACGGAATCACGTCGTACGGTTAGTCGGTCGTCATCTCGCCACTGTTGACCTCACGTCAACAGACATCGGTACTGCGCGTTTCGCAGAGGGCCTGCGAGGTCCGCAGTGCGGTTCGCGATGTGATCCGAGTGATCTCGCACGGCAACGAGAGGCACGTCGCTTGCTGCCAGGAAGCTCCATGGGACTCGTGCCTGGAAACGTGTTCGCCGGTCGCTACGAGATCGTCGGGTTGCTCGGCAAGGGCGGGATGGGCAGCGTCTACCGCGCCGTCCACAAGGAGCTGCGCCGCGAGGTCGCGCTCAAGATCCTCGACGCACCGCTGATCATCGAGGGCCAGGTCGACGATGGTGCCGCGCGGTTCGAGCGGGAGGCCCGTGCGATCGCGAAGCTCGACCACCCGAACATCGTCCGTATCCTCGACTACGGCCGGACGCGCAAGCACCAGTTCATCGCGATGCAGTTGCTCGAAGGCCCGACGCTCGGCAAGCAGCTGCGCGACACACCACACCTGACCCCGAGCCGTGCAGTCCAGATCACGCGGCAGCTCCTCACCGCGCTCGCGCACGCACACGCGTGCGGCATCCTGCATCGCGATCTCAAGCCCGACAACGTCATCCTGATCGGCGCCGACGACGACGTCCATCCTGCCCTGCGCGCGATGTTGATCGACTTCGGTCTCGCCCACGTGCGCGACGAAGCCGCCCTCACCGCACGCGGTGCCTGCGTCGGCTCGCCGAGCTATCTGTCGCCCGAGCGGCTCGACGGGGTCGGCCCCGATGTGCGCGCGGACCTCTACGCCGTCGGCGTGATGCTCTACGAGATGCTCGCCGGCCGCCGCCCGTTCACCGGCGATTCGATCGGCGAGATCCTGCTCGCCTGCCGCACCCGACCCGCGAGACCGCTGCGCGCGTTCCGGCACGACGTGTCGCGCGCCCTCGAGGCCTTCGTGGTGCGTGCGATGTCGAAGGATCCGGACCGGCGGTTCCAGACCGCCGCCGAGATGCTCGAGGCGCTCGAGGATCTGACGCTGTTCGAGCAGGTCCAGGCGTCGGCCGGTGCCGCGATCGTGGAAGATGCTGCGGAGACCTGCCTCGAGCTTCCGCTCAGCGAGCCGTCGCGGGGGAGATGGTGGTCGAAGATGTGGTCGTGGCTACGGTTCGGCCGGTGGCGCTGGCGCGAGCTCTCGAGCTCGTCGATCTAGCGGCTTCGTTCGGTCGGACTAGCTGCCGCCTTCGAGCGTGAGCGCCGAGATCTTGTTCTCTTCTTTTTGTGCATCGTCGGCGCCCGGCAGCGGCTTCTTCTGCTCGGTGATGTTCGGCCACGGCTCGACGCCGCCGAGCTGAGCCTTGAGCGGCTCCGGCCAGCTCGACGCATCGATCTCGCCGGGCTTCTTCACCCCGGTCACGACGGCGTTGATGTCCTTGAACACGGCCCACTTGCTGGGTAGCTCGGACTCCTCGAAGATCGCGGTGGTGGGGCACTCGGGCTCGCACGCGCCGCAGTCGATGCACTCGTCGGGATTGATGGCGATCGAGTTCTTACCCTCGTAAAAGCAATCCACCGGACAGACCGCAACACAGTCGGTGTACTTGCACTTCACGCACGGATCAGCAACGACGTATGCCATCCCGTGATCTAGCCATAACTGCCGATTTGTCGCGAGCAGACAGCAGCAGATTTTCCGGTACATTGCGCCGCATGAAGCGTCTGTCCCTGCTCGCCGTGGTAGCCGCCGTCGCCTGCCAGAGCAGCGACAACCCGGCGCCCACCACGGCCGTCGACGCAGCCTACAAGGCCGATCTCGAAGCGCTGTGCGACGTGGTCCAGCGATCGGGGACGGCGGACATCGACCCGGGGGATCGCACCATGAAGATCGCCACCTGGCTCGGCACCAACCTCA
Organism: Deltaproteobacteria bacterium; assembly: GCA_031385555.1. Taxonomy (GTDB): domain Bacteria; phylum Myxococcota_A; class Polyangia; order Haliangiales; family Haliangiaceae; genus JABFXX01. Next base: position 26,980 of record JANNBP010000256.1, read on the forward strand.
AGACCCAGGACGCCCGCAAGTTCCTCTCGAAGATCCGCCCGATCAAGGGCCCCGCGAAGGGTGATGCGATCGACGCCGAAGCCAAGCGGCTCGGCATCCCCACCTGCCCGCTCGCGGCCGAGTGGCGCGCGCAGCCGGCCCCCGCGAAGTAGCCGATCGGAAGAGCCCGCG
>JANNBP010000257.1:0-35357 GCA_031385555.1 Deltaproteobacteria bacterium
GATCAGCTCGCCGCGCGGATCGCCTTGCTCCATCAGCCAGTCGGCGTACACGGTGTACGCCTCGCGGTCGTTCGGGTTGGCGAGGATCGCCTTCTCGAGCTCGGGGTTCCGCGCGTCGAGCTTCGTGCCGTCCTCGACGACAGGCGCGGCCTTCTTGGCTTGCCCCTTCGTCGCCGGCTTCGCGTCGGCCTTGGCAGGTGCCGCTTTCGCGGCCTTGCCACCGGCGAGCTTGTAGCCCTTCTTGACCTTCTCGGCGACCAGCTTGTCGTGCTCCTTCTTCGCGTCCGCGGCGGAGGAGAACTTCTTGATCGTCGTCTGGCCGGTGGCGCCGATCTTGCCAAACGTCGTCGTGAACGAGCTGGACGCGAGCGCGATCTCCCAGAACTTGTTGGACGTGCCTTCCGAAAACTCGTAGCGAACGGATGCCATGAGCCCGTTCGTATCACGCGACTCTTAGCGCGTGCGTCGAGCTGCGCTGGTCTTGCGGCTGGCCGCGTCCTTGATGTCGCGGACCTTGCTCGACACCTTGCTCGCGGCGCTCTTGACGCCGTCCTTGACCTTGTCGATGCCGCCCTTGATGTCGCCCTTGGTGTCCTCGAGCGAGCCCTGCGCCTGGCGGACCTTGTCACCCGTCACCTTGCCCTCCGCCTTCATCAGCTTGCCCTTCACTTTGTCGATGATCTTGCCCATGTCATATCTCCTTGTTGGCTGGAGGACCTGCAACGCAGGTGCCACGGGAGGAGGCGGGCGTCACCGCCCAGTCCACAAGTGATCTTCCAGCCTTGAGGCGGGTCCAGGGACCGAGTATGAAGCCTCATGTTTGTCCGCCAGTTCGGTGGTGGCACGGCCGAAGGTCGCGCTCGCGACAAGGCTCTGCTTGGCGGTAAAGGCGCGAACCTCGCGGAGATGGCGTCGCTCGGGCTGCCCGTGCCGCCCGGCTTCACGATCACCACGGAGGTCTCGCGCCACGTGATGGAGCACGGCGCCGGGCACTATCCCGCCGAGCTCGCCGCCGAGGTCGCCGTCGCACTCGCGCAGGTCGAGACGCTCACGAAGACGACGTTCGGCGACGGCACTGCGCCCTTGTTGGTCAGCGTGCGCTCCGGCGCGCCCGCTTCGATGCCGGGGATGATGGATACGATCCTCAACCTCGGCCTCAACGACGTCACCGTCGCGGCACTCGCGAAGGCGGCGAACAACGCGCGGTTTGCGTGGGACTGCTATCGCCGCTTCGTCGCGATGTACGGCGAGGTCGTGATGGGCGTGGTCGCGCCCTCGGAAGAAGCCGAGCTGCCGCTCGACGTGATCTTCGAGCAGGTCAAGAGCGAGCAGAAGGTCCATCGCGACCAAGATCTCTCCGAGGCCTCGCTCAAGGAGATCGTCGCGCGCTCGAAGGCCAAGATCCTCGAGCTCACCGGCACCCCGTTCCCCGACGACGTCCAGACCCAGTTGTGGGGGGCGATCGGCGCGGTGTTCAACTCGTGGGGCAACCCGCGCGCGGACGTCTATCGCAAGATGCACGGCATCCCGGCGTCGATGGGCACCGCCGTCAACGTCCAGGCGATGGTGTTCGGCAACCTCGGCGACGACTGCGCGACCGGCGTCGCGTTCACGCGCAACCCGGCGACCGGCACCGCGGAGCTCTACGGCGAGTTCCTGATCAACGCGCAGGGCGAGGATGTCGTCGCCGGCGTCCGCACGCCCGAGCCGATCACCGACCTCGGCAAGAAGCTCCCCGTGGCGTTCGCCGAGCTGGTCCGCGTCGCCGGGCTGCTCGAGCGGCACTTCCGGGACATGCAGGATCTCGAGTTCACGATCATGAAGGGTCAGCTGTTCATGCTGCAGACCCGCAACGGCAAGCGCACCGGCAAGGCGATGATGAAGATCGCGGTCGATCTGGTCGCCGAGGGCCTGCTCGATCCGAAGGAAGCCGTGCTCCGCATCGAGCCGGGGAAGCTCGACGAGGTGCTCCACCCGACGATCGATCCGAAGGCGCGCCCGGCCTCGATCGGCAAGGGGTTGCCGGCATCTCCCGGCGCCGCGATCGGGCGCATCGTGTTCACCGCGAACGCCGCGGCGGAGTGGGCGCTCAAGGGCGAGACGGTGCTGCTCGTGCGCACGGACACGTCCCCGGAAGACATCCACGGCATGAAGGCCGCGGCCGGCATCCTGACGGCTCGCGGGGGCATGACGAGTCATGCGGCCGTGGTCGCACGCGGCATGGGCAAGTGCTGCGTCACCGCATGCACCTCGCTGCGCGTCGACATCGCGAAGAAGACGGCCTCGTTTATCTCGGGCGGCAAGGAGCTCAAGTTCAAGCAAGGCGACACGCTGACCCTCGACGGCTCGACCGGCGAAGTCTTCGTCGGCACGCTTCCTCTCGTGCCTGCGCGGCTCGGCGAGGAGCTCGGCACGCTGATGAAGTGGGTCGACGAGTTCCGCACGTTGAAGGTGCGGACCAACGCCGATACGCCGACCGACGCCCGCACCGCGCGCAGCTTCGGTGCCGAGGGCATCGGCCTGTGCCGCACCGAGCACATGTTCTTCCAGCCCGAGCGCATCCTCGTGGTGCGCGAGATGATCGTCGCGGCCGATGAAAAGGGCAGGCGCACGGCCCTCGCGAAGCTGCTGCCGATGCAGCGCAGCGACTTCGCCGAGCTGTTCCGCGTGATGGACGGGATGCCGGTCACGATCCGGCTCCTCGATCCGCCCCTCCACGAGTTCCTCCCACACACCGATGCCGAGATCGAGGAGGTGGCCACGTCCCTCGGCTCGCAGGTCTCGACCATCCGCGCGAAGGTCGTCGAGCTGTCGGAGTCGAACCCGATGCTCGGGCACCGCGGCTGCCGGCTCGGGATCACCTATCCCGAGATCTACGAGATGCAGGTGCAGGCGATCGGCGAGGCCGCGGACGAGGTCAGCAAGGCCGGCGTCGTCGTCACGCCCGAGATCATGATTCCGCTGGTGATGGTCCCCGAGGAGCTGCGCCGGCTGCGCGTGCTCGTCGAGCGGATCTTCAGCAAGGTCACCAGCGTGCCGTTCACCGTCGGCACCATGATCGAGCTGCCGCGCGCGTGCGTGGTGGCGGATCGGATCGCCGAGCACGCCGACTTCTTCTCGTTCGGCACCAACGACCTCACCCAGACCACGTACGGCCTGTCGCGCGACGATGCCGGCCGGTTCTTGCCGGCGTACATCGACGGCGGGGTGATCGCGGTCGACCCGTTCGCGGTGCTCGACCCCGATGGCGTTGGCGCGCTGATCGAGCTCGGCGTTCGGGGTGGTCGTAGCGTCAAGCCCGGCCTCAAGGTAGGTATCTGCGGCGAGCACGGCGGCGAGCCGAGCTCGGTCGAGCTTTGTCACCGCATGGGCTTCGATTACGTGTCGTGCTCTCCGTTCCGTGTGCCGATCGCACGGGTCGCGGCCGCACGGGCAGCGATCCTGTCGGGACCGGGACGCGGTCCCGAACCGATCGTATCGGGACCGGGTCCCGAACCCTTACAACCAGCCGGATCTACTAGGAAGTGATGAGGATCATGCAGGCAACCCAACGAGCCAGCCTCCGGTCGAAGACATCACTAATGAGGCCCTTTCTTTGCCTTTTGCCGCTCGCGGCCTGCACGGCCTCCGCCGAGGAAGTCAGGCCACCCGTCGACGAGATCTTCTTCCCGACGGGGCTGGCGATCGCCCCCGACGAGTCGGTGCTGTTCCTCGCGAACGGCAACAGCGAGCTCCGCTACGACTCCGGCTCGATCTCCGTGATCGATCTCGCACTCGTCGACTCGATCGTCGGTGAGTGGATCGGTAACACGGCGGTCCCGGCCGGCTGTGCGGTCGACGCGGATCACGTCGAGAGCCTGGTCTGCGACACCCGGCGAAATCAGAACGGCCCGGCCTTCCTGTCGGAGCAAGCCGGCGTGCGGATCGGCAACTTCGCGACCGACATCACCGTGCAGGATCTCGACAACGGCCGGCTGCGGCTCGTCATCCCGACGCGCGGGGACCCGTCGATCGCGTGGGCGGACTGGGATGGCTCCACCCTCGACTGCAACGACGGCGCCGAGGGCTTCTCGCTGTGCGACGACGATCACCGGTTGTCGTTCGCGGTCACCGACCCCGAGCTCGGCATCCCCGAGGAGCCGTTCGGCGTGTTCGCCGATTCGGCGGGCGAGTTCGCGATGGTCACCCACCTGACCACCGGCGCGGTCACGCTGATCGACTCGCCGAAGAACGGCAACGCGACCATCGTCGACATCACGGCGAGCGTGTTCCTGCCGGATCAGAACGGCCTGCGCGGTGCGACCGGGGTCGCGGGGCGCTCGCCGAAGACCGCCAACGACATCGTCTACGTCGCCAGCCGCACCGAGGACCGCGTCCAGACGTTCACCGTCGGTCGGCCGCCGAACAACGCGGGGCCGTACCTGCTCGCGGGCGAGTACTTCTTCCTCGACTTCGTCGGTGGCAACACCGGCAACTCGGTCGACTCGCGCGGCATCTCGTTCTCGCCGACCGGAGATCGCCTCTACCTCGTGAATCGCCGCCCGCCGTCGCTCCAGGTGCTCGACACCTCGATCAACGAAGCCGGCGTGCCAGCGAACCGCCCACTCGGTGCCACCGACATCTGCCGCCAGGCCTCGACGGTCACCGTCGCCGACAGCGGGGACGGCGAGCGCGCGTACGTCACCTGCTTCCAGGACGGTCAGATCTACGTCGTCGACCCGCGCCCCAACCAGGTGCTGGTGGAAGACATCGTGCTCGTCGGTCGCGGCCCCTACTCGGTGGTCGCCGCACCGGGCCGTAAGCGGCTGTACGTCACCAACTTCCTCGAGGACACCCTCGCGGTCATCGACATCACGCCGAACGCGCCGACGCGCAACCGTGTCGTCCTGCGGATCGGCATCCCGAGGAACCAGCGATGAAGAAGTTACTGACATTCGCCCTGATCCTCGGCGCGAGCTGCGGCGAGACCACGACCACCCCACCGAGCCAGCTCAACCTCGATCGGCCCTCCGACATGACGTTCGCGTGCGTCGGCGGGCTCCGGATCATCCCCGACTCGCGCGCCGATCAGACGATGGGCGATCCGAACGACGAGGTCGTGCTGAGCGCACAGCCGACGCCGGCGTGTGACATCCGCTCGGGGATCCACGACACGGGGACGCCCGTCCCGGTCCCTCCCGGGCAGGACGATCTGACCGCCGATGGCGGCATCCCGATCGGCTCGGCGTTCTGGTTCTCCTTCATCCTCCAGTCGGGGCAGGGCACCGTCGCGCTCGCGCAGTTCCAGACCAAGCCGTCCACCGCGTTCGCGGGCGCCGACGTCCAGGTGCTCGACGCGGATCCGCTGACGCCGGGCAAGAACGGCATCTCGATCGGCGAGGATCCGATCGCGATCGCCACCGATCGAACCGGTTGCAAGGTGGTCACCGCGAACGCGGGCTCGTGCGACCTCTCGGTGCTCGATGTCACCACCGCGGTCGATCAGGATCCCGCGACACCGATCGACGTGCGCCGCCTCGCGGTCACCACGCCGAACGGCACGCCACTCCGTGCGAAGCCGGCGGCGATGGTCGCCGAGCCCCAGACCGACGTGATCGGGAAGAAGTGCGCCGACACGGCAACGGGTCTCGTCTACATCGCGTACCCGAGCTGCCACATCGTGGCAGCGGTGGACGCTGCGACCGGCGTGCTCCGCGGCGGGATCCAGTACGACAACGCCGGGGTGGCTTCTCCGATCACCGACCTCGACGCAGCCGGTACGAGTTGCGTCGACGAGTGCAGCGGTGGCAAGCCGCCGTCGGATGGCATCCGGCCCGTCACGCTCGATCTCGAGAAGGATCCGCGCACCGCGAACCGCCGGCTGATCATCGGTGCCGACAACTCGGCAGCGGTCACCGTCGTCGAGCTCGACGATGTTGACTCGCTCCCCGAGGCGACGTTCCAGATCGCGCTCGAGGATACCGCGGGCACGCTCGGCATCACGCAGGTCTCGCTATCGCCGCAGATCGGTATGGGCGGCGAGCTGGGACAGATCGACGACGAGATCGGCCCGGGCGGTCAGTTCCAGTTCGTCTACGCGATCGCCACGGATCACACCATCCGCGTCGCGGACATCCTCAACCTCAAGAAGGAGTGCGATACCCAGGTCGACTCGCGGTACCTCCGCTCGATCACCGACGTGCGGCTGCTGTCGTGCTTGCCGGTGGGTGATCCGGCCACGCCTCCGCGCCGCGCCAACTCGCGCGGGCCGGGGATCCAGCTGATCGGCGATGCGCTGCCGATGTCGGTCGACATCATCAAGTCCGAGGCGATCGACGGCGATGCTCGTAATCCGGGGGATCCAGGGCGGTTGATCGGCTACTTCGGGATCATCGGCGCGTCGAACGGCGGCGTGTTCATCGTCAACATCGACGACGACGATCGCAGCGATCTGTTCTCCACGCTCCGCCCGCTGCTGACGCCGATGGCGCTCCAGGTGGCACACCAGGTCCGCGACGCGATCAGCAATCGCGGCCAGCTCGCGACGGTCGACGTCAACAACGTCACCGAGAACCTGTGTGACATCGATGGCCCGGAAGACGTCACGGGGTTGGTCGAAGGTGGCCCACGCACCACGGCCACACCCGCGCGCAACATCCCGCTCGGCACCTACGCACCGGAGAAGGTGTTCCAGCTGCCCGGCTTCCGGCAGTTCCAGTGCGTCGGCGTCGACACCACGAAGGCGGTCACCGAGCTCCAGTTCACCGCGCCCGAAGCGGTGCGCGACCTCGTGTATCCGGATCTCGCCGGCACGCGCACGGAAGAGGCGTGGACGCTGATCTGGGAGGGCACGCTGTCGCTCGACAGGATCGACATCGCGGTCGACGGTCCGGTGATCCGCGAGAGCGAGATGCGGATCGACGGCTCCGGCCTCCACCTCGTCGACGGCGCGAAGCCGTTCTGCTCCGCCGGCGTCGAGCGCTTCGACCTCGTGCAGATGCGCGGCTGCGACTCGCAGTTCGGCAACTCCGATTGCCCCACCGGCTATCGCTGTTTCGTCCACCCGAGCAGCCAGCTCCAGGGCATCGGCGCGTGCTTGCTCGAGGACGAAGCCGACCGGCTCGCCGACACCTGCCAGGCCTTCCTGACCTCGCTGCGCCGCTACACGGTGGGCGCGACGAAGAGCGGCGACCTCCAGCTGCTGCCGCGCCGCCACACGCTGCGCACCACGCCGGTCGAGGGTTGCGACACCGACACCCAGTGCCAGTCGCTCGCGGACTACGCGCTCACGCAGTCGGTCTCGCAGCACCCGTCGCTCGACGACACCGACCCCGACACGCACACGTGGACGTGCAACCCGGATCCGCTGCGCGGCGCGGTCGCCACGGGCAAGCGCTGCCAGATGCGGTGCGACGCCACGGCCGACTGCCTCACCGGTACCGTCTGCCAGGGCGGCACCGGGAGCGGCAAGGCTGGCTTCTGCATGGAAGGCGTGTTGCCGCCGCAGGCGTGCATCAACGCGCCGCAGCGCTACGAGATGCGCGTCGGCGAGGCGTTCGCCGTGATCGGCCAGCGCACCGGCTTCCAGCACGCGACGGTCGCGGACGCGAACGGCAACTGCGTGCGCGACCCGGCCGCGAATCCCTACCTGACGTCCCGCATCCCGCTGACGCCCCCGGCGTGTGATCCGACGGCCGAGGCGATCAGCGGTCGCAAGCCCGACGGCACGTTCGAGCCGAACCCGTGCTCGCTCACCGTCGAGACCGTCGACGTGGTGCCGCAGTACGAGGCCAACTCGTGCGAGCTCAAGGTCGAGCCCACGGCGCTGGTCCCGCGGCAGGCCTCGGCGATCCGGTATCGCAACCGCGCGCTCAACATGACCCTCGTCGATCCGACCTACCCGGGCGACGACAAGTGCATCCTCGATCGCGGGGGCACGCTGGGGAACATTCCGCACGTGTTCACCAACTTCCAGCTGTCGTTCACGCAGACCGCCGGCTTCGCGCAGATCAGCATCCCGGTGCAGGCGGCGCTGCCGGTGCGCGTGGTGCGCGGCCCGACCCAGAGCATCTGGGTGGTCGATCAGGGCGACTTCCTGTCGACCTCGGTCTCGCTGGCGTCGACGCGCGGCAAGGTGTTCCGGATCGAGCCGGGCGCGCTGAATCTGATCAACATCCTCGAGTAGGCCCGGCCGTTTTCTTGCCCTGGTGCCGCCGGTTGCAGAGGCTGGCGTCATGGCAACCCGCGAGACCGAGCTATATAAGGACAAGGTCGAGGTCAGCCTCGACGGCCGGCAGATCTTCTATCTGTTCTTCGGCGGGGCGGTGCTGGTCGGGCTGGTGTTCGTGCTCGGCGTGATGGTCGGCCGGCGCGTCGAGTCGCGGAGCCACGTCGACGGGTTGTCGCGGATGGATCCCTCACGCGGCGCGAGCGATCCGCTGGCGGCGCTCGATGGCCTCGAGAACCGCAAGCTGTCGTTCCAGGACGCGCTGACCAAGGATCCCCCGAAGATGCCTGTCGATCAGCAGATCGCAGACCTCGCGAAGGCGAAGACCGACAAGCCGGCCGAGGCCGTGAAGCCCGCCGTCGTCGAGGACAAGAAGCCGGAGAAGCTCGAGAAGGTCGAGAAGAAGGACGACAAGAAGCCAAAGGCCGACAAGAAGGTCGAGAAGAAGGACGAGCCGGTCACCAAGCCCGAGCAGGCAATGAAGGCGGAGAAGGCGGAGAAGACGGAGAAGGCGAAGAAGGCGCCTGCGGTCGACGAGCGCGTCAACGCCGACGTGATCACCGCGATCGATAAGCCGGTCGAGAAGAAGAACGCGGACAAGCCCGAGACCGGCAAGTTCACGCTCCAGCTGTCGTCGTTCCAGGACAGGCACGAGGCGGAGGTGTTCCTGTCGTCGGTCAAGTCGGCCGGCTACTCGGCGTACGTCACCGAGGCAGAGGTGAGTGGAAAGGGCACCTTCTTTCGGGTGCGGATGGGTAAGTACACGTCGCTCGAGGCCGCGACCGACGCGAAGGCCGACGTCGAGAGGGCGATCAAGAAGTCCGCGTCGGTGATGCGGCTGTGATGTGAGTGAGAAGGTTGCGCTCGCCACGGTGGGCGGCGATGATCGTCAGGATGGGGCGAATGGTGTGTTTCGTGTCCGCGGTCGCATTGTTGGCGGCGTGCGGCGACAAAGAGGACTTCGGCAACCCGGACCTGCCGGACTCGGGACCGTTCCCGGATTCGCAGCCACCGGATGGCGGGGTGGACGGTTCGACGGACGGCTCGGTGACCGACGCGCAGGACGCGACGCCACCGAAGATCACGGTGACCAGTCCCGCGCCGGGCGCCGTGCTGCGGGGCTCGATCGAGGTGAAGGTCACCGTCGTCGACGATTCGCCGCCGCTCACGCTGACCGCGACGATCTCGAACCTCGAGATCGACATGGAGCTGGTCCCCGGTAGCATCAGCGACTTCCGAGGCGCGGTCGACACGATCACGCTCGAGGGTCTCGTCGCTCCGACGATCATCGTGCGCGCGACCGACAACGGTGGCCTGCAGTCGGAGGTCGGCGTCCAGATCGTCCTCGATAACGAAGGCCCGATCGCGTCGCTCGACGCCCCGTCGGTCCGCCTCAAGCGCGACGGCAACAGCGGCGTCGAGTGCAGCCGCGACTTCGATCCCCTCGGCACGGATACGCCCAACGACGGCGAGGTCGTCCCGCAGTTGTTCGAGCTCCGCGGTCGCGTCCACGATCTGAGCAACACCGGCACGGTGAACAGCGTGCTGTTCGTGCCGCGCGCGGGGACCGATCGGGTCGAGCTCTACGTGTTCGACGACACCACGAAGCCGCTGGTGGTCGACACCGATGGCGACGGCGAGTGCGATGACGTCAACCCCGACATCGTGCCGGCGATCGCTCCGCAGACCTCGAACGAGGCCGCGGTGATCACGCTCGCGGCGATCGAACCGGTGGGCACGGCCTTCTTCGCCAGTGACACGTTCGGTGGGTTCAACGCGGGCTGCGCCACCGGCGACGACACCGTTCCACCAGAACCGGTGTGCCTCGGCGAGACCAACACGTCGATCATCCACGACCTCGACGGTTCGCCCGAGGTCTTCGGCATCCCTCCGGTCGATGACTTCAACTGCCTCGGCTTCGCGTTCGATGCGCGCGCTTCGAACATTGCCGACGGCTTCGCGTGCGCCGCGCTGCTCGTCACCGATACTCTCGGTAACCGCCGGGTCTCGGAGCCGCTGCGGATCTGCGTCGACTCCGATCTCAGTGGCGACGACTGCAACGGTTCGAGCGTCGGCCAGATCGTCGGCGCCGGCAACCGGCCGAACTGCACCGGCACGGTGACCGGCGGCACGGTGAACAACACCGCATGCACGCCGAAGCGGTTCTTCAGCGGTGTCGCGAACGAGTTCGAGCTGATTCAGGAGTAGGAGCAGCGTGCGCTTGTCGATCCTCGACAGGCGCACGATGCGGGCGAGGTCGAGTCCTCGAGCCGGGGGTCCCGCATACGATCGACCGTGCGAGCGCGCAGCGCGAACGCCGAACTCCAGAGCGGGCGGTTCCATCCCAAAGCGAACGGCGAGAGTCTTTCGGAGCCGGAACCTCGTCGGTCGAAGCGAGCGTTGGGACGAGTCAGCGCTCGACGTCGAACACGTAGAGCCGCGCTTCACTGTCGCTCACCACGTAGAGCGTGTCGCCGTCGAAGGCGATGCCCTCGGGATGCTCGATCGGCAGCTTCCACGCCTTGTCGACCTCGAGCTTCTTGTCGAGGAGGAACAGCGTGCGATCCTGATCGGAGAGCGCGTAGAGCTTGCCGGTCTCGGGATCGATCGCGAGCGCCGAGAGGTCATCCGCGAAGTCGACCTTCTCGTTGTCGAGCTCTCCACCATCGGTGTCGAGCTCGAAGATTCGCGCGGGGTCCTTTTCCTTCGCCACCCAGAGGTGACCGTCCTCGTCGAACGCGAGGCCCTCGATGCCGCTGTTGTGATCGTCGACCAGTTCGGTCGGATCGCCCTTGCGCTCGCCGTCGTCGTCGGTCTGCCAGATCTTGCCGCTGCTCTCGTCGGCGTAGAACAGCGTTCCGTCGGCGGCGAACGCGATCGCCTCGATGTCGGTGCCCTCGAGGTTCAGCTCGTCCTTGACGTCGCCGTCCTTGGTCGAGATTCGATAGATCTTCGAGTGGCGGTCGGAGACCGTGTAGAGGTCGCCGCCCTTGATCGCGAGGTCCGAGGGCTCGGCGACATCGATCTTGAAGTCGTCGTCGAGGTGAAGCTTGATCGAGTGACCATCGCCCTTGCTGTTGTCGATGAAGGCCTCGATGTCGACGTCACCGGCCGCTGCGCAACCCGCGACAACCGTGGCGAGCAGGGTGCTGACGAGTCGCAAGTCGGTCACACGCCGCGCCGCAGCAAGTGCCGCGCCACCGGGGATCTCTGGTCAAGCCGGCGTGATCGCTAGCCGGCGTGTGGCTGTTGGATCAGCCGTACGCGGCTAGGTGACAAGCCAGCGACGAAGGTGAAGTTCGTGTTGTTGCGCAACGCAAGCATGACGCAGGCGGGCATGTCCCTTGTAGAAGGCCGCAGCACGATGCGTATCAACTGGCCGATCGCCCTCATGCTCACGATGGGTTGCACTGGGACTGACGGTGACACCCGCGATGACTCGTTCGGCGGCAACGGAGCCAAGGAGGATGGTGGGTTCTCGACCTGCCAGCTCGCCGAGGTCATCAAGTTCGCCAACGAGTCGACCTCGGGCGCCGACAAGCTCCGCGAGATCGGGCTGTCGGACGAGGCGGCGAAGGCGATCGTCGCGCACCGCAACGGACCCGATGGCGATGCCGGCACGGCCGATGACGACATCTACGATGATCTGAACGAGCTCGACGCGGTCGACTTCGTCGGCAACCTCGCGCTCGGCAAGCTGGTGATGGCGATCGTGCCACGCTGCGAGAACGATCTGAACGACCGCCCGTTCATCGACGACCAGACGTTCACCGGGCAGAGCTTCTCGTTCGCCCGCGACAACGAAGAAGTCGAGGTCGTGCTCGGCGTGCAAGGCACGACGGGCCAGCGCCTGCGCTCGATCCTGCTCGAGAAGAATAGCGATGGCCGCACGCTGTATGACCGGATCCGCAAGAACCGGATCATGGAGGCGTTCACCTACGGGTTCTCGCTCGACGAGATGCCGTGGGATGCCGAGCATCAGGCCGCGCGCGAGCGGATGCCGCTGGTCGCGCTGACGATCGAGACCGATCGCTTCGCGGTCGATGAAGCGAGTGGCCAGCGCGAGCTGTCGCTCGGCACCGACCTGATGGACGACACCTACTTCGATACCCACGGCTACAACCTGCTCGGTAACGGCATCCAGCTCCGCGGTCGCGCGCGCTGGGACAACCCGACCACGGTGCGCCGCCTGCTGATCGCGGCGAAGATGGGCACCGAGATCGACGCGGATGGCAACAAGACCACCGCGAAGGTCGACATCCGCAACGACGGCGCGAGCGCCGACGAGGTCAAGGCCCTCGAGACCGACGTCCGTCGCGGCAAGACCAGCTGGAGCAGCAGCGACGCGCCGGCCACGCCGGTCAAGGGCGTCTACGAGGCGCTCAAGACGAAGAACCTGTTGCTCGACGTCGGCACCCACAAGGGCGTGCTGCTCCTCGAGCCCGCCGCGCACCTGCGGTCGACGCGCAGTCGCTATCACATGAACGAGGCGAGCACGACGAACCTCAAGACCGTGTTCACCAACGGCACCACGCGGATCCAGGGCGTGCTCAACGTGCTAGCTCGCGCGCGCACCGCCGGCGTCATCTCGGCCGCGGACAAGCCCGCCGTCGATGCGATGGCAGGGCTGGCGAACAGCGTGCTCGACAAGTCGCTGATCGTCAGCCGCCTCAAGACGGCCGGCGTCACGGTGACCGCCGCCGAGCTCGAGCTGCCGGGCGAGTTTCGCGCGGTGACCTCGCCGGCGGACCTCGAGAAGCACCGGATCATCGCCGAGACGGTCAACACGATCTATCACGAGCTCGCGCAGTCCTTCGACGACACCGACCGCATCATCACGAACGCCGTCGACGAGGACTTCGACGACAACGTCGACTACTTCCGCGCGTGGCGCGTCAGCCTCGACAAGACGATGGCGCGCAAGACCACGTTCGACTCGTTCCTCGCGTCGTATCGGTCACTCTCGACCGCCGCCAACAAGGCCGGCTCGCTCGCGGCGTTCAACACGTTCGGCGAGGCGCAGAAGGCGGCCGACAACAACGACTTCGAAGACTTCGAAGCGCTCGACGAGGCGGGCTGGGATCGCCTGGAGGGCTACATCGAGAAGGCCGTGCTGACCATCGGGCAGCGCCAGCTCGAGACCGCCGGACTCGCCGGGCGCATGCTGTGGTTCGATCAGGCACGCGCGCACTGGGTGCCGGCGAGCTCGCGCGCGTTCTCGAACTTCATGATCGACACCACCGACATGACCGACATGATCTCGCACGAGGAGTGGATCTCCATCCCCGAGACCGAGCGCACGTTCGCGGCACCGCTCTCGGCAGCCAAGGTCTTCAACACGACGTTCGTCAACGAGCTCCAGATCGAGCTCGGCATGGAAGAGGACTACGTCAAGCGCCTCGAGGAGCTGGCCGCCAAGCTCGCGATGGACCCGAACAACGCGGAGGCCAAGGAGCAGCTCGAGGGCGCACGCTTCGTGTGGAACGAGTATCGCGCCGCGATGAAGGTCCTCGCCGAGCTCAAGGGCGAGACGGTGATCTCGCGCCTCAAGCGTGCCGGTGCACCAAACTCGATCAAGTGGGCCGCGCCTGCCGACAGCAAGGGCAACCTCGCGCTCCAGATCCTCTCGGACCGCGACTAACACTGTCCGAAACCCGGACGCCATGGCAACCGCCATCGTGCAACCCGCTGCACGATTTGCTCGATTTTCCCCACCGGGGTAGAGGTAGCCCGGGCGTAAGCCCGCGAGGTTGCGCAAGTTGTACGACGTTGCAACGTCGGACAACCGGACAGCGCGGAGCTAGCCGGCGTCGTAGGCCGACAGCTCGGTGACCCAGCGTGGGGTGCCTTCGTCGACGACGATCACCGCGCTCGCATCGCGCGGCCAGGGGACGGGGCGTTGTGGGGGAGCCGTGTGGACGAGCGCGACGGCCTCGTGGAGGCGCGCTTCGAGGAGCCCGGTCCGGACGTCGCCTTCGATCACGGCGATCCGGCCGAGCTGTTCGATCAGCGCGGCTTCCAGCGAGTCGTCGGTGCGGCCGCGACGGACGAGCTTGAACGCACCGTGGCGGATCCCGCGCGGGGTCAGCCCCTCGAGCCGGATCGCGTGAGGCGGAGCACCGTCGAGGAGGTTGGAGACGCCGTGGCGCAACCGCACCCGACCGTCGGGGAGCCGGCGGAGGAGCGCGAGCTGGGCGAGCTCGCCTTGGCCGAGCGGCTCGGCCCAGCCGTCGGTGATCTCGGCGATCCGCGCGATCGGCAGCTGCTCGCCGATCAAGTAGAGGCCGTACAACGTGGTGAGGGTGCGGTGTGCAGCCGTGCCGAGCCCGAGGCGTGCCGCGAGCTGGTTGATCTCGCAATCCTCGGGCAACGACAACGCAGCGGCCTCGCCGCGGACCAGCGAGCGCGCGGCCTCGACGAGGACTTGCCGCCACGGCACCGGTGCGGCGGCGACGGTGTGACTGACCGAGCGATGGAGTTGCTGTGGCGCCGCGACGGGGGAGCTGGCCGCGTGGGCGGTGTCGAGCGAGACGCGCCAGATCTCACCGCGGTCGGTGACCCCGACGAGCTGGACCGCATCGCCGGTGCCGTGGATCGCGAGCGCGGTGCCGTGGGTGTACGGCGTGTCGATCATCGTCAACGAGTGCGCGAAGCAGTTGATCCGCACGAGCCCGCGCGGCGTGACGAGGACGACGATGCCCGAGGCGGGATGGCCGATCGCGCGCTCGACCTTGGAGCCCGCTTGATGGCGGAACGGCCGGCCATCGGAGAGTCGATAGACGTAGACCTCGTCGCTGCCGGGGCGCGTGACATAGAGGTGGCCGAGCGCGGTGCCGACGATGCGTGGCGGCGGTGGCAATTGAAGTTGCATGCGCAGCATCGGGCGCGCCGACACCGCGTCCCACACCTCGAGCTTCTTCGGCAGGCCGAACACGAGCTGGTGCTTCTCCATGCCCGCGACGAAGTCCGCGACTCCAGGCTCGATGCCTTGGGGTGCGAGCGCACGTGGGGCGATGCGGAGGATCACGTACTGCGGGCCGTTGCCGCCGAGCACGACGCGCGAGCCCGTGATCGCGACGATCTTGTAGGTCGCCTCGAGCTCGATCGCCGCGACCGTCTCGAGCTCGGGGAGCGAGAGCAACATCACGCGCGTCTGTGCGGATCGCTCGACGACGAGCAGGCCACCCGGCAAGACGATCGTCAGATCGACATCCTCGGACGCGAGCTCCACCGACGAAAAGGGATGAGGGTGCTCGACGAGCGGGTCCACGGGACGCTCGAGCAGCGTGAGGACGGTGCCGACGCGAGTGACGGCCCACAGGCCGTCGGTCGACGTGGCGATCGCGGAGGTCACTTCCCGCCGAATCCGCGGATGATCTTGACCAGCCCGTTCAGTACTTCGGGCTTGTTCTGCAACGACGGGTTGTCCGGCATCGCATGGCTCTTTCCGACGCCCTTGCCACCGAGCACGATGATCTTCTTGATGTCGTCGTCGGTGATGCTCGCCTGCCACTTGGGATCGGTGTAATCGCGCGGCTTGACGCTCAGGGCACCGGCGGAGATGCCGTCGCCCTTGCCGCTGGTGCCGTGGCACATCGCGCACTGGTTGCGGAAGATCACCGCCGGGTCATCGGGGGATGGCCGCGGGTTCGAGGTCTCCACTCCATGCGACGGCCCGGACTCCTGCGTGAGCAACGCGTTCGACGATGGCGGCGGCGGAGTGTCACCCTTGCCACACGCGGCAACGAACACGAGCAACATCGGAAGGCGCATGTAACAGCGCTACCGTGCGACCGACCGCAAATCAACCTGCCCAGGGCACATCTCGGTCTACCTCGACCTTCCAGCCTCGCCGGAGCCTCGGGCCTCCGAGGGGTCGGGCATCCGCTGGTCGAAGGTCGACAGGCGCGAGCTCACTCGTACGGTTGCTTGCGCGTCCAGTTGCGAGTCACGCCGGTGCTCTCGATCCGGATCTCGAGCTCGTAGGTGCTGGCCGTGCCATCGCAGTCGAGATCACCAGTGGCGCGCACGACCGCGGTGCGCCCCGAGGCATCCGGCTCGTACGAGTACGTGTAGCGATAGTCACCGTCGATCGAGAACTGCAGCGCCTGCCAGCCGGGTGTGGCCCAGGTGGCGGGATCGGGCTCGCAGGTGCCGCCGACCTCGCAGCACGTGGGTAGCGGCGTGGGGCCCGCTGCGGTGCCGGGGACGTGTCCCGTGGCCTTGATCGAGGCCTCGACGCGATCCGCGATGTACTCGAGCAGCTGATCGGCTTCGTTCGCACGCCGCTTCGCCGTGCACGCGCGCTTCGCGGCCGGGCAGGTCGCGACCGAGCACAGGGCGATCAGCAGGAGGAGGTATCGAAACCGGCGCCACCACATGGCCCGAGGGAACCTACTAGGGTTCTGCCGCCCGAGGAACGCTTTTCACGGGCACTGCACGAGGACGTTCGCCAGGAACCTACCCCGTGGATCATGAGAACCGTCCACGAAGGAGCTCGAGCTCAGGACTCGAGACGACGGGCGAACCGCTCGATGATCCGAGCCGTGTGCCGCGGAGCCTCGAGCTGCGGCGCATGCCCGACCCCACGCATCACGACGAGCTCGCTGCGCGGCAACGCCGTGACCAGATCCTCGGCGACACTCTTGCTGATGATCCGATCCTGTTCGCCGTGGATGATCAGCGTCTGGTGATCGATCGCGCGAAGCTCGCGCGGCACCCCCGCCTCGCCACCGTGATGGATGAAGCCACGAAACAGCTTGTGCAGGGTCTCGGCCCGCGCGGCGCGCTGCGTGATCACGTAGCGGATCACCGCCTTGCCGACCGGCGGCGGGCGCTCGAGCACGAGCTCCATGAAGCGCTCGATGTCCTCGGGGCGCGGGATCAGCGGATTCTCGCCATCGGCCCAGCTCTGCGCGGCACCGTCGTGGACATCGCGACCGACCGACGCGACGAGGACGAGCCCGGCGACGCGATCGGGCCACGACGCTGCGAGCCGGAGCGCGACGCCACCGCCCATCGAGTTGCCGCACACGAGCACGCGATCGTGGCCGGCGTGATCGAGCACGCGTAGCACGGCCTCGGCATGGTGGCGAATCGAGCACGCGTCCTCGGCGACATCCGCGCTGCGGCCGTGCCCAGGCAAGTCGATCAGCGCCACGCCGCGCGATCGCGGGATCAGCGCCGACATCATCAACCACGTCTCCTTGTCGCCGCCGAACCCGTGGATGCACGCGATCGGCAAGCCTCGCTTGTGGTCGCGCGTCGAGAACGCGACGCCATCCGACGTTCGCTCCTCGCGCACGCCCGCGGCGAGCGCGACCGCGCGCTCCATCGTGCGTAGCTGCGCGCCGCCGACGGCGAGCTCCACGCGCTTCAACATGTCCTCGCGAAGCGACATCATTACTGGGCGGATGGAAGCGCCGGCTTGGTGGCAGCCTTGCTCGGTGCGGTGAGCGCGCGCACGAAGTCGCCCAGCTGTTTGCGCTCGACCGCGGACAGCGTGACCTTCTTGATCGCGGGGTCGATGATCTTGGGATCGGCGCCCTGGCCGGTCGCACCGGCGAGATGCCAGTCGATCGCGGCGTCGAGCGTGCTCGCGCTCGCATCGTGGAAGAACATCTCGCGCTGCGCGGCGCCGCGCCCCGTCGGCGGCGTGAACGCGCCCGGCAGCGCGTCCTCGACGCGACCGCGGCCTTCATCCGCCGAGGCGATCAAGCCGAGCCGGTGATACTTGTGGTCGGTGTAGAGCGGCGGCGTGTGACAGACGGCGCACTGCGCCTTGGTCTGGAACAGCTGGTAGCCGGCGACGAGCTCCTTCGAGGCGTCCGGAGCGCGCTCGACGCGATCCCACGGCGCATCGCCCGCATACCGCGTCAGCACGAACGCCGCGATCGCCTCGACGGCGCGCTCCGTCGTCGCATCCCCGAGACGCTGAAAGTGCGCCCTGTAGCCCGGCACGGCACTGATACGAGTGACGACCGCATCGAGATCGCTGCCCATCTGCCCGAGGACGTGCGCGGGCAGGTGCTCGGAGATCGAGGCATAGCGGCCATCCCAGCCGAGCTCCTTGTGCCAGGCGAGGTTGACGAGCGTCGGCGCGCGCCGCAGGTTCGGCTTGCCGGTGGCGGTGTTCTGGCGCTTCGCACCCGCGTAGCCGTGCGCGGGATCGTGGCAGGTCGCGCACGCGAGCTTGTTGTCGATCGACAGTCGCGTATCCCAGAACAGCAGCTCGCCGAGCGCGACGGCCTCGGCAGTCACGAACTCGGGCAGGGCGGGCTTCGGTAGCGAGTCTGGAACGCGAGGCAGCGGTGGCGCCGGAGGCAAGGCCACGGCCGCGTCGTCGGGGTGCGGCAGCTTGCCGTCCTCCTTGGGGTCTGGGGTCTTGCTGCCGCCGCCGCAGGCGACGAGGAGAATGACGAGGAGGCACTTCATGGCGATATCGAACTATTCCTGTCGGCGACGATCTCGGCCGGGATGAGGCTGTAGTTCCGCAGGTCATCCGCGAGCACGCGCGACGGATCGAAGCAGCGCTGGTCGTCGTCGATACAGCACGTGTGGACGCAACTCAGATGTGGACATGCGTTGTCCGCGCCACATCGGATCGCGCAGTCGCTGTTGTCCACGCCGCGATCGCAGGCAACGAGCGCGCACCAGGTGAGGGCGTGCCTCACGACATCGACCCCCACGCGGGTACCGAATCGAGGACGCGCAGCACGTTCGCGCCGAGGATCTTCTCGAGCACCGGCGTCTTCACGCCACGCCTCGACAGCGCGACGGTGAGGTTCGGCAGCGTCGAGATATCCTCGAGCCCTTCGGGCGGAACGACGAAGCCGTCGAAGTCCGAGCCGAGCGCCGGGAGATCCTCGCCCGCGATGTCGAGGATGTGCAGCAGGTGATCGACGACCGATTCGATCGACGCCGAGCCGAGGTACTTGCGCGCGAAGATCACGCCGACACAGCCGCCGTTGTCGGCGACCCGGCGCAGCTGCTCGTCATCGATGTTGCGCCAGTGCTCGTGCACGCCGATCACGCCGGTGTGCGAGACCATCACCGGCAGCGTCGCGAGGTCGAGCACCTCGAGGAAGCCCTTGCGATTGATGTGCGCGAGATCGACGATCACGCCGGTGCGCTCGCACTCGCGGACCGCATCGCGACCGAACCCGGTGAGCCCCTGATCTGGATCGCTGCCGCGGCCCTTCGCGGGACTGCCGAGCTGGTTCGCGGTGAAGTGCATCAGCCCCAGGTAACGCACACCCCGGCGCGAGAACGCTTCGATCGTGGCGAGGTCCCCCTCGAGGGCTTGCCCACCCTCGATGCCGCCGAGCGCGGCGATCTTGCCTTCGGCCTTCGCGCGACGAACGTCGGCGCCGGTGCGCGTCCACATCAGCTCGTCGGGCCGCTGGGCCATCGCCTTGTCGAGCGCGTCGAGTTGCCGGGTCACCGAGCGGGTGCAGCCCTTCTGCGGATACGGCGTGGTCCAGAACGAGAAGAACTGACCGGCGACGCCACCCTCGCGGAGCCGCGGGAGATCGACGTGCCCGAACACGTTGATGCCCCTCGGCATCGGGCGGTCGTGGCGCATCCCGAGGTCGTAGCCGAGCTTGTCCATCAGCTTGGCCGTGTCGGCGTGGAGGTCGAGGACCGGGAACTCTGCGTGGAGCGCGCGGGCCTCGTCGTAGGTCAGGGGCACGCTCGGACCTTATGCGGAACTCGACGACGACGCTAGCGCGACGGCTTGCCCAAGGTGCCGTAGTTCGCCAGGTTGGTGAACAGGTCGCCCGTGAAGGTCGTGATCGCGGGCGCCAGCTCGAGCTGGCAGATCATCGCGTGCGGCGTCCCGCCGGTCTCGTCGATCCAGCCGTCCTTGGTTGTCGCGAGGCAATTCGCTGGACTTCCATCGGTGCCGTTGACATCCGGCTCGCCTCCAACGAAGGACTCGAGCTCGAACGCGTCCTGGCTCAGCCACTGGAGGAAGACCTGGGCCTCGGGATCCTTGTTCGCTCCGAGCCACGCCGCACCGCCGAACGAGTCGGTCAGGGTCGCCACCGCGTCGGCATCCTGGACCGTCAGGACGGTCGCGAGCGTACCGCCGAACGGCAGGCTGCAGCGCTCACTCGCGGCCGAGAAGTCGATGCCTTCATCGATCGCGAGGAAGCAGTGGCTGCCGTTGACGGCGGCCTTCAACGCGCCCGAGCCCGAACCGCAGGTCAGCGTGCAATCGGCCTCGCAGCCATCGCCGCCGTCCTGCGCGCCATCATCGCACTCCTCGCCAAGCTCGAGCACGCTGTTGCCGCACTCGGCCGGAGGCAGCGTGTCGTTGAACTCGCAGACGTAGCTGAGACTCCTCAAGCAGTCGGTGTCGAGCCAGCCGGCCTGCCTCGTCGCGAGGCAGTTCTCGAGGTCGCCGCCGTCGGGTTGGCCTTGGGCGAAGCGCGTCGTCTCGAAGGGCTCACCCGTGATCCAGCGGAACACCTGGCTCGGCAGATCGGTGCCGCCGATCCACGAGTCGACGCCGGCGAGCTTCTGGACCGCCTCGTGCTCGGTGGTGTCGGTCACCGTCGCGAGGTGGCCACCGGCTTCGGTACAGAGTTGTCGGGCGTTGCTGAACCGGACGCCATCGTCGTAGCGCGCGAAGCAGTGACCGGTCGCCTGATCGACGGAGACCGCGTCGGGGATGACGTTGTCGCCGTTCGAGCCGCAGGTGAACGAGCAGTCGTTGTCGCAGCCGTCGCCGTCGACACCGTTGCCGTCGTCGCACTCTTCGCCGTTCTGCGGATCGGTGATGCTATCGCCACAACCGGCGACCGCGATCGTCACCGTCGCGATGTTGGAGAACAGCCCACCGTCGTCCTTTACGCGATAGGTGAAGGAGGCGGTGCCGGCCCCGCTCGGACGGAAGATCAGCTCGCCCGTGTTCGCGTCGAAGGTGCTGATGGTACCGCCCGTGACACTGGCGGGTGCCTCGAACGTGATCGCGCCTTGCTCGGGGTCGCTCCCCGTCAGGACGATCCGCTTGTCGGTGCCATCGGACGACTCGTTGATGTCGTCCGCGACCGGCGGCTGGTTCGAGGCAGTGACGTTGACCGTGACCGTCGCCGTGTCGGTGCGGTTCGTAGGATCCTTGATCTGGTAGGTGAACGTCGCCGTGCCGCTGAAGTTGGCCGCGACCACATAGCGCGCCTTGCCGGCGACGATGGCCACGGTCCCGGTGCCCGAGCTCGGCTGCGCGGTGATCTCAGCGAGCGTGACCGTCTCGCCATCGACATCGCCGTCGTTGGCGAGCACGTCGAGGTCCGTGGTGCCCGCCTCGACGTTGGGGAAGGTGTCGGCGACCGCAGTCGGGTTGTCGGGCTGCGCCGTCACGGTGACGCTCACCGTCGCGGTGTCGGTGAGCGCGCCGTCGCTGACGGTGTACGTGAACGAGTCCGTGCCGTTGAAGTTCGCGGCCGGCGTGTACCGGACGCTGCCGCCGGTGAACGCGAGCGTGCCATT
Source organism: Deltaproteobacteria bacterium (assembly GCA_031385555.1). GTDB lineage: Bacteria > Myxococcota_A > Polyangia > Haliangiales > Haliangiaceae > JABFXX01. The sequence goes on from JANNBP010000257.1 coordinate 21,701, forward strand.
CGCCGGGTTGGTGTTCGCGGTGATCGTCAGGGTCTGCGTGACCTCGGGATCGCCGTCGTTGTCGTTCGCGAGCAGGTTGACGGACCCGGACTGGGTGTCCTCGTTCGTCGCGATCGAGTCGTTCGTGCCAACCGGGGCATCGTCGACCGCCGTCACCGTGATGCTGACCGTCGCCGTATCGGTGAGCGTGCCGTCGCTCAGCGTGTAGCTGAACGAGTCGGTGCCGGCGAAGTTCGCGTTCGGCGTGTACGTGACGCTGCCACCGGCAACCGCCAGGGTGCCGTTGGCCGGGCTCGTGTTGCCAGTGATCGAGAGCGTCTGGGTGACCTCGGGGTCGCCGTCGTTGTCGTTGGCGAGCAAGTTGACGGCAGCAGCCGCGGTGTCTTCGGTCGTCGTGATCGTGTCGTTCGTCGCGACCGGCACGTCGTTGACGGCGGTCACCGTGACGGCGACCGTCGCGGTGTCGGTGAGCGCGCCGTCGCTGACCGTGTAGCTGAACGAATCGCTGCCGTTGAAGTTCGCGTTCGGCGTGTACTTGACGCTGCTGCCGGTGAACGCGAGCGTGCCGTTGCTCGGGTTGGTGGTGGTCGTGATCGATAGCGTCTGTGTGACCTCGGGGTCGCCGTCGTTGTCGTTGGCGAGGAGGTTGACGGAGCCGGACTCGGTGTCCTCGGTGGTCGCGATCGTGTCGTTCGCCGCGACGGGCGCGTCGTTGGTGGCCGCCACCGTGATGGTGACCGTCGCGGTGTCGGTGAGCGCGCCGTCGCTGATCGTGTAGGTGAACGAGTCGGTGCCGTTGAAGTTCGCGTTCGGCGTGTAGCGGACGCTGCTGCCGGTGAACGCGAGCGTACCGTTCGCCGGATTGGTGTTCCCGATGATCGTCAGCGTCTGCGTGAGCTCCGGGTCGCCATCGTTGTCGTTGGCGAGCAGGTTCAGCGAGGTCGACTGGGCATCTTCGTCCGTGCTGATCGAGTCGGCGACCGCATCGGGTGCGTCGTTGATCGCCGTGATCGTGACGTTGACGGCCGCCGTGTCGGTGCCGCCGTTGCCGTCGCTGATCGTGTAGGTGAACGAGTCGCTGCCATTGAAGTTCGCGTTCGGCGTGTACCGCACGCTGTTGCCGGTGCGGGCCACGGTGCCGTTCGTCGGGTTGGTGGTCGACGTGACCGATAACGTCTGGCCGGTGTCGACGTCGGTGTCGTTGCTCACCACGTCGAGCGCGGCCGACTGGGTGTCCTCGTTGGTGGTGATCGCGTCGGTCACCGCATCGGGCGCATCGTTGACGGGCGTCACCGTGACGCTGACCGTCGCCGTGTCGGTCCCCCCGTTGCCGTCGCTGATCGTGTACGTGAACGAGTCGCTGCCGTTGAAGTTGAGGTTGGGCTTGTACTTCACGCTGCCGCTCGCGAAGGTCAGGGTGCCGTTCGCCGGGTTGGTGTTCGAGGTGATCGACAGCGTCTGGCCGACGTCCACGTCGGTGTCGTTGCTCACCAGGTTCGTCGAGGCCGACTCGGTGTCCTCCGCCGTGGTGATCGCGTCGTTGACCGCATCCGGCGTATCGTTGACGGCGGTCACGGTGATGGTCACTGTCGCGGTGTCGGTGCCGCCGTTGCCGTCGCTGACCGTGTAGGTGAACGAGTCGGTGCCGTTGAAGTTGAGGTTCGGCGTGTACCGCACGTTGCTGCCCGTCCGCGTCACGGTGCCGTTCGCCGCGCTGGTGTTGGACGTCACCGTCAGCGTCTGGCCGACGTCGACGTCGGTGTCGTTGCCGAGTAGATCAAACACCGCCGACTGCGTGTCCTCGTTCGTGGTGATCGCATCGTTGACCGCGTCGGGCTTGTCGTTGATCGCGGTCACGGTGATGGTCACCGTCGCAGTCGCGGTGGTGTTCGAAGGGTCCTTGATCGTGTAGGTGAACGAGGTCGTCCCGTTGAAGTTGAGCGCCGGCGTGAACGTCGCGACGGTGCCCGTGAATGTCACCGCGCCATTCGCGGGCTGGGTGAATGACTGGATCGCGAGCGCGTCGTTGTCGACGTCGCTGTCGTTCGCCGCCACGTTGAGCGTCTTCGTGGTGTCCTCGTTGGTCGACAGCGCGTCGTTGGTCGCGACCGGCAGGTCGTTGACGTTGGTCACCGCCATGGTGACGCGACCGATGTCCGTGCCGCCCTTGCCGTCGCTGATCGTGTAGTCGAAGGCGTCGACCCCGAAGAAGTTGAGCGCCGGCGTGTACGTGATCACGCCGTTTGCGAGCGCCACCGTGCCGTGCAGCGCGGTGCCGACGGCGGTCGCGGTGAGGGTGTCTCCGTCGACATCGGTGTCGTTGCCGAGCACCGCGATCGTGGTCGCGGTCTCCTCGACGGCGGTGCGGTTGTCGTCGCCGGCAATGGGGGCGTCGTTGACCGCGGTGACGGTGACGGTGACCGTCGCCGTCGCGGTGCCACCATCGCCATCGTTGACCTTGTAGGTGAACGAGTCGGGGCCATTGTAGTCGAGGGCAGGCGTGTAGCGCGCCTCGGTGGCGCTGAACACGACGCTGCCGTGCGCCGGTTGCGTGAACGCTTCGATCTCGAGCGTGTCACCGTCGAGGTCGGTGTCGTTGAGCGTCACGTTGATGGTCGCGAACGTGTCCTCGGCGGTGGCGATCGTGTCGTTGACCGCGACCGGCGCGTCGTTGACGTTGGTGACGTTGATGGTGACGTGGCCGATGTCGGTGCCGCCGAAGCCATCGTTGATCACGTAGTCGAAGCCATCCGGACCGAAGTAGTTGTCGGCGGGCGTGTACGTGACGACGCCGGTGACCAGCGAGATCGAACCGTGCTCCGGTGCCGTCACCGCGGTGACCTCGATCGGATTGCCGTCGATGTCGCTGTCGTTGCCGAGCACGCTGATCGTCGTCGCAGTCTCCTCGGCGACCGTGGCAGTATCGTCGACGGCGACCGGCGGGTCGTTGTCGAGGCCGACGAACACGGTGACCGTCGCGGTCGAGGTCGCGCCGTTGCCGTCGTTGATCGTGTACGTGAAGGTGTCGGTGCCGCTGAAGTCGAGCGTGGGCGTGTAGGTCGCGACCGGGCCCGCGAACGAGACGCCGCCGTGGTCGCCCTGGGTGAACGACTGGACGCTGAGCGCATCAAAGTCCGCGTCGGTGTCGTTGGCGACCACGTTCGCGCTGACCACGGTGTTCTCGTCGGTGCCGAGCGTGTCGGCCTTCGCGACCGGCGCGTCGTTGACGTTCGAGACCGCGATCGTGACGTGGCCGGAGTCGCTGCCACCGTTGCCGTCGGACACGGTGTAGTCGAAGCTGTCCGGCCCGAAGTAGTTCGCGGCGGGCGTGTACGTGACGCTCCCGCCGGCGAGCTGGACGGTGCCGTGTGCGCCCTGGGTCACCGCGGTGAACACCAGCGTATCGCCGTCGACGTCGAGATCGTTGCCGAGCGCGTCGATTACGGTCGGTGTCTCCTCGACCACGGCCACGGTGTCGTCGAACGCGATCGGAGCGTCGTTGATCGCCGTCACGAAGATCTCGACCGTCCCGACGGCAATGCTGCCGGTGCCGTCGGCGACCGTGTACGTGAAGCTGTCGGGGCCGTTGAAGTCGGCGATCGGCGTGTACGTCGCGACGGAGCCGACGAACGTCACCACGCCGTGGCTCGGCTGCGTGAACGACTCCCGCGACAGCGCGTCGCCATCCCCGTCGGTGTCGTTGCCGAGGACATCGACCGATCCGGAGCCGTCCTCGTTCACGGTGATCGTGTCGGTGTTCGCGATCGGTGCATCGGGAACCGGGGTGACAGTGACGGTCACCGTGCCCGTGCCGGTGAGGCCCGACGGATCGGTGACGGTGTACTGGAACGTGGCGTCGCCGGTGAAGTCCGCGGCCGGCGTGAACGTGATGACACCGGAGGCGAGCGCGGCGCCAGTGGTCGCCGTGATCGTCAGCGCGTCGTTGTCACCGTCGGTATCGTTGCCGAGCAGCGTGGCGACGGCGATCTGGAGCGGCGTGTCCTCGGCGGTCGTCGCGGTATCGGCGCCCGCGATCGGAGCGTCCGGCACCGAGGTGATCGCGATCGAGACGAGGGCAGTATCGGTGAGGGCGCCGTCGGTGATCGTGTACTCGAACGTCGCGGTGCCGGTGGCATTCGCCGCCGGAGTCACCGTGATCGACGAGCCCGTCTTGACCACGGTGCACTTGAAGCAGTTGTCGACGGAGCTCACCGTGATGATGTGACCGTCGGGGTCGCTGTCGTTGCCGAGCAGCTCCGCGGTGGTCAGCGTGACCGCGACGTCCTCGGTGGTCGTCGAGGCGTCGTCGACGGCGACGGGCGCCTGATCGACGCCGACCGAGACCGTGACGGTGCCGTTGCTCGAGGCCTCGCCGTCGGTGACCGTGTATTCGAACGTCGCCATGCCGGCGAACCCGGTGGTCGGGGTAAACGTGATCTGGTCGCCGGACAGCACCACGCCGCCGCTCGCGGCATTGGCGACCGTCGTCAGGGTGAGGGGGGATCCCTCGACGTCGGAGTCGTTCGCGAGGAGGAGGGCGGCGTCGATCGCGACCGCGATCTCGGCGTTGGTCGCGAACGAATCAGGGACCGCTAGCGGCGCATCGTTGACCGCGGTGACCGTGATCGGAATCGCGAGCTCGAGGACATCGCCGTTCGCGGTGGCGAGCAGCGTCACGGCATCGGGGCCGTTGTAGTTCGCTTCGGGTGTGTACATCCACTGCGCGCCACCACCGGCGAGCTCGCCGTGGGTCGGTGCCGCCGTGACCTGCACGTTGATCGGGAGGTTTGCGTTGATCTCGAACGACTTCGGCGTGTCCTCTGCGGTCGTCACCGGCATCGCCGTGGCCGACAGGTCTTGCAATGGATCGTCGCCGCACGCTGCGAGCGCAGCTATCGCGAGCACGTAGTAGACGTGGCGCATGAGTCCCCCGATCTGGCAGTGTCGGGCCGAAGCGCATACCTGCACAAGGGGGCAAGGGGCATGGTCGGCTAGCGGCGTGGTGTTCGCGGAGGCGGTGTAGGCGCTGGTCCGCCTCCGCCGATGATCGCGAAGTGAACCGCTGTCGCGTGGCAACTGCCATCGTGCACCTCCTTGCACGACTCGTTGATTTCCCCCACCGGGGTAGAGGGAAATGGAGCGCAACTCCGCGATGCTGCACAACGGGAGCGACCTCGCAGCGTCGGACAACCGGACGACGACCGCAGCCGTCCGCTCGGCGGACTAGGTCTTCCAGCGATCGCGAACGACTTCGAGCACGGCGAGGGCGGAGTCGACGCGATTGAACGGAGGCATCACGTACGCACCTTGGACGCGGTGCTTCACGGCCGCGAGCGCCTCGCGCGCGATCGCGATGCCTTCGGCGCGTGCAGATGGGCCCTGACCGACCTTTGCCATCCGCTCACGATACTCGGCGGGGATGCTCATGCCGGGCACTTCGTTGTGGAGGAACTCGGCGTTGCGATGCGATGCGAGCGGCAGGATGCCGACCATCACGGGGAGGCCGAGGGGGGCGGCGTCGTCGAGGAACCGCTCGAGCGTGCGCGGGTCGTAGACCGGTTGGGTCATCACCAACTCGGCACCTGCGTTCTTCTTGTCCTCGAGGCGGCGCAGCTCGCGATCGCGATCGTGTGCACCGGGCTCGGCGCCGGTCGCGAGCACGAAGGATGTGGGCTCGCATGACTTGCCTGCCGGGTCGACCCCGGCGTTGAAGCCCGCGGCAATGCGAAGCAGCCCGATCGAGTCGACGTCGTAGACCGGCGTCGAGAACGGGTAGTCGCCCATCTTCGGCGGATCGCCGGTGATGATCACGAGGTTGTTGAGGCCGAGCGCGTGCGCGCCGAGCAGGTGTGCGACGAGGCCGAGGAAGCTCTTGTCGCGCGCGCAGACGTGGAGGATCGGCTCCACTCTCGTCTCCGCGGCGAGCCGCGCACACACCGCGATGTTCGCCATTCGCGCCGAGGCACGAGGACCATCCGCGATGTTGACGATATCAGCACCGGCGGCGAGCAGCTCGTTGACCTGCTGCTTGGTCTTCGTCAGATCACTCGACGCCGGAGCGGTGAGCTCGACGGAGACCACGAACTCGCCACGCGCGATCCGGCCACCCATCCGGCTGCGCTCGGCGAGGGGCGTCTTTGCGGGAGGTGCGGGTTGCTTGGAGGTGATCTCGATCGCTGCAGATCCGTACGATGACGGCCCGCGCTCGTCTAGCTTTTCGCCGCGTAGCATGCGGACGGCGCCGAGCATCGAGCGGGTGTGCTCGGGCGTGGTCCCACAGCAGCCACCGACTACGCGGACGCCACTCTTGAGCATGCGGCGCGCGAACACGCCGAAGTGCTCGGGGTTCGCGACATACAACGTGCGGCCCTCCACGGAGGCGGGCAGCCCGGCGTTGGGTTGCGCGATCACCGGCTTGCCGCGACCGACCATGCCGACGGCGACCTGATAGAGCTCGGCGGGCCCGATGCCGCAGTTGCCACCGACGATATCGGCACCGGCGGCGATCAGGCGATCCGCGATCTCGGCGGGACCGAGCCCTCCGTCGCTCTTGCCATGCGCGTCGAACACCATCATCGCGGCGACCGGCACGCGTGGACCGCGTTCCTTGGCGACGGCGATCGCGGTCTCCATCTCGAGGATCGACGTGAACGTCTCGAGCATGATCGCGTCGACACCGGCGAGTACCAGCGTATCGATCTGTTCGGCGAGGGCGAACCGCGCGAGCTTGCGTTCGCTCGCCGTGGCGATGCCGAACTTGACGCCCGTCGGGCCGACGGCTCCGGCGACGTACGCGCGATCACCTGCTGCCGAACGCGCGAGGGCGTACCCGCGCCGGTTGATCTCGCCGGCTTGTTCGGCGAGGCCGTGTCGTGCGAGTGCCATCCGGTTCGCGCCGAACGTGTTGGTCTCGACGAGCTCGGCGCCGGCGTGGACGTAGTCGCGGTGCACGGCTTCGATCAGCTCGGGCTGGCTGATGTTGAGCTCGTCGTAGCTGCGTGTGTGGAGGACGCCGCGCTCGTAGAGGAGCGAGCCCATCGCGCCGTCGAGCAGCAGCGGGCCGGAGGCGAGCGCTTCGGAGAACGGCTTCACGAGCGGAACTCGCGACCCGCGAAGCCGAGCGAGCCGAGTTGCCGGCGAACATCGCGCACGGCTTCGCCGCGGCCGATCTGTGCGAGGTGACCGCCCTCGAACCACGCGATCGGCACGTTCCAGTGCCCGGCGAGAGCCTCGGCTTGATCGGGCGGCGTGATCCGATCACCGCGCCCGGCGATCACCGCGAGGTGTGTGCCCGGAAGCCGCGCGGGCCGGCTGAGCGGCGCATGAACGGCGAACGCGTCGGCGAGCAGCTCCTCGGTGATGCCGGCGGAGGCGGCGCGCCTCCTCGTCGGGTTCGCCTCGCCGTGCCGCCACATCAGCCGCGACATCGACACCGCGGGGATCATCGCGACGGCGAACTCGATCCCGCCCGCATCCTCGGGGCCGGCCACGCTCGCCCACAGCGCGGTGGTGTACCCGCCGAGACTCATCCCCATCACGCCGACCGCGGAGGATCCCTTCGCGCGCAACCACATCGAGAGTGCGCGCAGATCGTGGATCGCCTGCCCGAAGCCTTCGTTGGTGCGCAGCGGATTCGGCGACGGGAACAGCGCGCCAGACCGCACGGGAGATCTCGACGCGGGTGCACGCGTACCGTGGAACGGCAGGACGAACGCGGCGACATCCCAGCCGTGGCGCAGCCAGTACGGCACGTCGAACGTGCGCGCGGTGACCCACTGGTTGCCGCCGCCCCACCCGTGGAGCAGGACGATCGTCGGGCGCCCTTTGCCAGACGTCCACCAGCGTACGTGAGAGGTGGTGTTCTCGTGGACGCTGCTCACCAGGTCACGCGCGGCGGGATGGAATGCGCTGTACGTGGACGGATAGGTGAGGTCGACGATCTGTGTGCCGAGCGGGCCATCGCCGATCGGCTTCAGCGTGACGGGGGGCAGATCGGGCGTGGGGAAGAACCGGTCCGGGTCGGCGTTGTAGTGCGCGGCGACGTCGATCAAGCGCGTCCGCGCATCGGGATCGATCTTTGGTGCGCGCGGCGCCATCTGCCGCTCCATGAAGCGGATCACGCTCCGATCGAGCACGGCGCTGGCTTTGGTAAAGATGCTCACGCGCGGAAACCCTACCTCGTTTGCGGAACCCTTGGGGTACAGGAAGATCGGGCAGTTGAATGGTTTTCGCGCTAAGACCGTCGATATGTCCGTGCGGATCGCCGGAGTCCTGATCGTCGTCCTTGCCACCCCTGCAGCCGCCGACACATTCGGCGGGTTCTCGGGGGTCGACAAGCCGTACCTCGTCAACTCGGACCGTGTGTGCACACCGCTCAAGGTCGAGGGTGGCAAGGCCGCGGGTGCCCCAGCGTGCGAGAAGCTCGGCGCGGATGTGATCGCGAAGTTGTCGGTGAAAGATCCGATCCCGCAGAGCGGTCCCAAGGCGGCGTTCGCGGCATCCGCGAGTGGCCGCACGCTGACGGTGACGAAGAAGGCGTCGGGCGAGCCCGTGATCGTCTGGCAGACGATGGACCCGATCGGCAAGGTCGCCGAGGTCTACGCGAGTCAGTACGAGGATCGCGTCGCGGTCGCGTATACGGCGCGCGTGATGGGCAAGGATCAGACGCTGATCGTCGCCTTCGATCTGCTGAAGGCGGGCACCAAGCCAGTCAACACTCCGCCGGTGGATCCCAACAAGCCGGTGGATCCGAACGATCCGAACGCGCCGAAGGATCCGAACACGGGCGTGGCGCCGGAGGATCCGAAGGTGCTGAAGGCCCTCGAGGCCGCGCGCAAGGCCCCCAAGGCGAAGGCGCTCGCCGAGTGGCAGAAGGTCCACGCGGTGGATCCCGGGCACAGCGAGACGTTCTTCCGGATCGCGGCGATCCAGCTCGCGGCGAAGAATCAGGCGGAGGCGCTGCGCGGTCTCGAGACGCTCGCGAAGTCGAGCAAGCCGGATGCGATCGAGTGGCTGATCGAAGCGCGCTTCGATGCGGCGTTCGCGGCGCTTCGCGCGGAGCCGAGGTTTCGCGCGGCCACAGGCCTCGATCGCAAGCCGGCCACGCCGTACGAGCGTCTGATGATCTTCGGTGGTCAGTGGGAGCAGACGGGCACGAGCTGCGACAAGGCCGAGGTCCGGCTCAAGATCTCGCGCGACCGCAACTTCAAGCTCAACGTGAAGACCAACTGCCAGGGCTCGATCATGGACCTGCCGTTCAAGGGCAAGTGGCGCGTCGAGCCCACCGGGGCCACGCTGATCCTGCCGAACAAGGGCAAGGCGACCGCCGCCGACGAGGCTCCGTGCAAGTTCGAGCCGATCGGTGACGAGGACTCGCTCCACTGCGATCTCGGCAAGGGTATCGACTTCGTCGTGCTGCCGACCCGGCGATAGGTTGTCCGGCTGTCCGACGTCGCAACGTCACTGCCGTTGCGCAACTTCGGGTAGTTAGCTCGTGTTTGCCTCTACCCCGGTGGGGGAGTTCGCGCGATCGCGCACCGTTTTGCACGATGCGAGTTGCCGGTGAACACCAAATCGGGTGCCGGACACTAAGTGGCTGCACGCTATGCTGCGTTCGGTGAAGCGAGACACGGGCTCCGTTGCGGCGCTCGGACCCGTCGACGAGGCGGATCTGATCGATCGCTGCAAGCGGCTCGATCGCACCGCCCACGACGAGCTGTATCACCGATTCCGCCGGCAGGTCGCCGGGAACCTGTATCGCGTCCTCGGTGATCGCGACGACCTGGAAGACCTCGTGCAAGAGGTCTTCGTGATCGCGTTTCGCGGGCTCGAGCGGTTTCGCGGCGACGCGCGGTTGTCGACCTGGCTCTATCGGATCTGCGTCAACGTCGCGCTCGGTCGGATCCGCACGCGCAAACGACGCCCGAACGCGATCGGCGTGGTGGATCTCGATCTGGTTGCAGCGGATCCATCGCTGACCGAGCGGCCCGAGACGCCGGATCGCACCCTGGAGCGGAGCCGCGATCAACAGCGCGTCTATGCAGCGCTCGAGCAGATCGCACCGAAGAAGCGGATCGTGCTCTACCTCCACGAGATCGAGGGACTCGATCTCAAGGAGATCGCCTACCTCGTCGATTCGAATCCGGTGACGGTGCGGACGCGGTTGTTCTACGCACGCCGCGAGTTCTACAAGGTGATCTCGGGCAAGGAGCCGGACGAATGAAACACGTCGCTCCTCACCGCTGGGCAGATCTGTGGGCAGGGCGTGTCGAAGACACCGAGCGCGTCGCGATGGAGCGCCACGCAGAGGCGTGTCCCCGGTGTGCGCGCGCGCGAGCACACGTGACGCGCGCGAGCGATAGCTTCGCGTCGATCAAGAATCAGCCGTCGCCGGATCTCGCATGGGATGAAGTTCGTGCGCGCGTGCACTGGTCAGTGTCGACGGAGCGACGTGCGAAGCAACCGGCGCGTGACAGCCGAGCAGGGTGGGTTGCCGCCGGGATGGTGGCCGCCGCCGCGGTGGCGACGCTGTTCGTCGATCGCCCCGAGCCACCTGTAGTACGCGAGCCGATCGCGCTGCCGTCGCCGCGTCCCGAGCGAGTCGCCGCGAAGCCGCTGGTCGGGCTGATCAACCGGCTCACCGGCGACTTGATGATCGACGGTCTGCGTCCCGCCGATCCGTTTCGCGCATCGCTGGCCGCCGGCAACGTGCTCGCGACCGGCGAGGGGCGCGTCGATATCCAGTTCGGCGATCGGAGCGCACTCGCCCTCGGCCCCCATAGCCGCCTCGAGCTCGTTCGCTTCGATACCCAGGCGATCGAGCTCGTCGTCGACGGCACGATCGATGTCGAGGTCGCCACGCGCGCGCCGGAACAGCGCTTCGCGATCCGTGCGGGGCTCCGCGAGATCGAAGTCCGCGGCACGCAGTTCCGGATCGTTCACACCACCAAGACCACCGACGTCTCGTGTCGTCATGGTCTCGTCGCCGTTCGCGATGCCGGCGGACAACGCGACGTCGGTGCTGCGTGCCGTCTCGTCATCCCCTCCGGCAAGCCAGTGCTCGGCGAGACAGTCGCCGCACTCTCGATCGACGAGGTCACCGAGCTCGCCGAGGCGACGCCCCTGTCGATGCCGATCTGGGATCTGACGACGCTCGGCAACTCCGCGCCGCTCGACATCGCCACGGCGGGTCGCCGCGCCGTTCGCCTCGATGGGGTCGAGCTCGGCGATGCGCCGCTGCGCGTCCGCGTGATGCCGGGTCGCCACACCGTCGAAGCGCTCGACAACCAAGGTCGCTTCCGTCGCGCGGGCTGGATCGACGTGGCCGCTCACGCCACACAGCCCGCTCGCCTCGACCTCCATCCCGAGCCGTTGGTCTCGCGTGCGCCGGCGTCCGACATCAACGCGCGCCGCTCCGAGCTCACGGCGGGTACCGATCGCGGCAAGTTCGCCGCATGCACCCGTGCCGCAACGAAGCAGGGCCTCGGCGGTGGCTATGTCCAGATCGAGATCAGCGTCGACGCTCAAGGCAACATCGCCTACCTCAACGTGCTCGAGAGCGACCTGCCGCAGCGTCTCGCCGACTGCGTGTCGACAGTGCTTCGCGACGTTCGCTTCAAGGCTGGCCCGCTCGCCACCTGGCGCGAGCGTGTCGACCTGTAGAGCTCGCGAAACAACCGCTTCGGATCCCGCTTCGGTGACAACCTGCTGCCACGGAAGACGCCGACGATTCACGAGCTCGTCAAGCGCCGCATGAAGCAGCTCGAGAAGATTGCACTCGACCGCGTCAATGGCACGCGACGCTTCCCGACGGGCATCGAGAAGCTCGACGACCTACTCGGCGGCTGGCAATCGAAGATCGTCAGCATCGTCGTGGCACGTCCCGCGATGGGCAAGTCGAGCCTAGGCCTGGCAACCGCCGACGCATGCTCTGCGGCGGGATTCGGCGTGCACCGTCGCGCGCAACTCCGGCGTCAGGTCTCCGTCGAGGATCGCCTCGGTGGACGGATAGACCCGCACCTCGATGCGCCGATCGACGGCCCACACGCGGTGAAGACCGGGACGCAGGAACGCGACCGCGCGCTGATCGCGCAGCACGATGCCGTAATGACCGGCGGCGAGCTCGACGCGCTGGTACCTGTTCTCGCTCGAGGACACCGAGGAGGTTTTCGAGTTTGTAGGTGCCCTCGAGCGTGCACTGACGCCAGAGCTTGGCCACCAGCGGTGAGTTGCACGAGGACGGCTGCCCTCGAACGTCAAGTTGTCCGAAAAACCGGACGAGTGTTGGGGGCCGTCGGATCGACGCATTCCGACGAGCGCCACCGAGGGGTCGACCTGCAACTCGCGTGCAGACTAGCTCAGCGTTTGCCGGTCTTGATCCACGACGTGCGGTGCTCCGACCACTCCGCCTCGTCGGTGATCCCGAGCGCGCGCAGCGTGGCCGCGAGCTCTCGCTCTCGTTTCACCGGGTCGAACTCGATCGCGGCCCACAGCTTGTGCATGCACACCGGGCACGCGTGTAGCGGTGCGCGATCGGCTTCCTCCTGGCTGTTACTGCCACCGATCACGCACTGGTAGTACTGGCAGTGGTGCATCCCGAACATGTGCGCGACCTCGTGGATCACCGTCCACGTGGCGCGTCGTCGTGCGAGTACTTGCCATCCCGCGGTGCGCTTGTCGCCGACGAACGCCGGATCCTGACGTGCGAAGCTCTGTACGCCGACGCGGTCTTCGAACGACGCCATCCCGAACACGAAGTTCCAGCTCTCCTCGGGGTACAGATCGGTCATCGTCACCGCCATCAACGCGAACGCATCGTCGGGAACACGCTTCTCCAGCCAATCCAGCACGTCGGGTGCGAGTAGCTGCGGCTTCTTGGTCCCACCGTGGATGCGCTTCTTGGCGACGACCTCCGCGAGCGGCACCGCTGGCAGCAGCTTCACCTCGAGGGTGAAGTACGCGTGCACGATCTTCGTCATCGAGACGAGCTCCGGTGCGTCGGGCGGGAACTCGCCGAGCGGCAGCAGGTAGATCGTGTTCCTGCCCTCGTAGGGCATGTTCGGCTTGCTCCGGATCCACGCGTCGAACGACTGTGGAGTCTCGCGATGCTCGTAGCGCCACTCGCCGGGCTGCGGTGTGCCGAGCTCGAGGAAGCCTTCAGGATCCATCATCCGCTGGACCTCGGGCGTCAACTTCGAGATCGGGCCGATCGCCTCGGTCGCGAACGTGGGCGTTCGTTTCGGCGCGCTCGCGCGCCTGCTCTCGCGAGCCACACGCGGCTTGGTCTCCTCGCCGCTCCCGCAGGCGCCGATCGCGAGTGCCGCGATCACCAAGCACGTCCGCATCCGAGGCATCGTAGCTCGGACAACGGGTGGTCCCTGCGGGTTGCGTTAGAAGCGGACCCCGAGCGTCAGCCGAACGGCGCGGTACTCGCCCTCGCGCATGACCGTCGGACCCGCGAACCGGATCGAGTTAGCTGCATCGAGCTGGATCGTCGCGTCCTCGTCGATCGACCGACCGCCGAGCCGCGCATCCGCGCCGACGGTGAGCCGGCTTTCGGCGCGGTACTCGAGGCCGAAGCCGCCCTCGGTGGGAGCCGCTTCTCGGGATCGATCCGGTCGATACCGAAGCCCGCCAGCATCGTCGGCACCAACTCGGC
>JANNBP010000271.1:0-9735 GCA_031385555.1 Deltaproteobacteria bacterium
GACCGTGCGGCGGGCCACCTACCCTTCTTCGTCGTCGGCACGGCAGGTACTGTCACGCTGGGTACGGTCGACCCGATCGAAGAGCTCGCGGGGATCGCCGCCGAGGAGAACCTCTGGTTCCACGTCGACGGAGCGTACGGCGGCGTTGCCGCATGTTCGCCCGAAGCGCCCGCGGAGCTCCGGGCACTTCATCTCGCGGACTCGATCGCAGTCGATCCGCACAAGTGGCTCTACGTCCCTCTCGATGCGGGGTGTGTCCTCGTCAAGGACCCCACCTTGTTGACCGCGACCTTCACGTACGAAGGCTCGTACTTCCAGTACGCGAACCAGGTGACGTCAGACATCCCGCCGCCCTATCGAGAGATGTCGCTGCAGAACTCGCGCGGCTTCCGCGCACTCAAGCTGTGGCTGTGTCTGCGCTCCAGCGGACGCGAAGGCTACGTCCGGATGATCTCCGACGACATCCGACTCGCGCGGCGCTTCCACGAGGCGGTCGAGACCGAGCCGGATCTCGAGGCCATGTCCACCGCACTCTCGACCACCGTGTTTCGATACGTGCCTCGGGACCTCGCCCACGACCCATCCGCGGCCAGCTATCTCGAGAAGCTCAACATCGAAGTGATGCGCCGGCTGCTGCTCGGGGGGTATGCGTATGCATCGCTCCTCAAGCACCATGGCGTCTCGGGAGTCCGCATCTGCGTCGTCAACTTCAGGACCCAGTGGTCTGATCTTCAAGGGTTGATCTCGTGGTGCGTGCGGCACGGTGGCGAGATCGATCGCGAGCTCCGCGGTCGGGGTTGAAGGGCCAGATTTCAGCCTCATTGACACCAAACGATCACGAGCCGAGAGTGGAGCTCAGATGACGAACAAGATGTCGATCGTCTCGGACGTCGGATCCGATACGCTCCTGACCCGGCTCGAGACGCACTGGCAAAGCTACGAGAACAAGTCGTTCGACGTGGAGATCGCGGGCGAGTCCTTCATCGTGCACCCGGCGGTCTACAACCCCGATGCACCGATCACCCGCACGATGGCGCACGCGGTGGAAGTGCCGGCGGGTGCGCGGGTCCTGGACCTCGGGTGCGGCGTCGGTCTGCTCGGCTTGCTCGCACTGAGGCGCGGAGCGGCGAGCTGCGTGTTCGCCGATCTGAACCCTGCCGCGGTCCAGAACACGATCGCCAATGTCGCGCAGTTCGGAGTCGGCGATCGGGCGACGGTCGTGCTGAGCGATCTGTTCTCGGCCGTCGGTGAAACACCCTTCGATGTCATCCTCCTCAACGCTCCGTTCCTCTATGCAGCGACCGACGTCAACAAGCTGACGCTCGGCGAGGAATCGGGTCTATTTCGCCCGGGGGTACCGCCAGCGACGTCGTTCTTCGACCCGGGCTACAAGCTGATCGCGCGGTTCTTCGCGACGGTTCGCGAGCACCTCGCGCCGGGTGGCTTCATCCAGTTCGCGTTCTCGAACCTCGGCAATCGGCAAGCCCTCGACGAGATCCTCACGCAGCAGCGCTTCCGCATGGAGCATGTCCGGACCGAGAACACCGGATCCTTCGAGTGGCAGGTGTATCGCGTGCGGCCCGACGTCACGTGATGTCGTAGAAGTTCTCGAGCTCCCACCCCCGGAGCTGCTCGTAGTCTCGCTCGATGAGGTCCCGATCCGCATGGATCAGGTCGACGTAGCCGGGCACGGTCATCAGATCCGTGGTCTTGGGGATCGCGCGTCCCGGCTCGACGAACAGCTCGAGCGCGTGGAACGAGCGCAAGGCCTTGACGCGATCGAGGAGGGGATAGCTCCGCAGGATTCCCGAGCGCGGGCAGATCAGCTCGATCCGGTAGAACTCGCGCGGCAACTCGTACGACGAGCCGATGCGCGCGCGGAACTTCTCGGGCTCGAGATACGCATCGAGTGCGAGATGCGCCTGGTTGAGACCGGTCACCAACTCCGAGGTCGTCTGCAGCTGCTGTCCGTGCAAGCGGGCTGCGACCTCGAGCAGCACCGGGCCGTCCTCGGTCCACACGAGCTCCGCGTGGGACGGTCCGTGCTGGATGCCGAGCGCATCGAGCACACGCTCGATATAACCAACCATCACCTCCTGATGTTCGCCGTGCCGGGGAAGCATCACGCCGCGACTGCAGATCGGATGCCGCCCGCGCTGCGCGGACCCGTGATCGCCCTCGACCCGGAGCCGGTCGACGCGCCACATCTCGACGCAGAACCGCTGCCCCGCAGAGGAGACGTGATCGACGTTGTACTCGATGCCCTCGATCAGCGTCTGGACCACCACCTCGTTGTTGAGCTCGCCGAACGTGTTCGGGCGACCGAGGATCGCGTGAAACGCATCCTTGGCCTGTTGCATGGTCACGCAGATGAACACGTGATCCGTGCCGCCGCTCGACGACGGCTTGAGCACGACCGGCAAGTGCGCCGTCACCCAATCCACCACACTCGCCCACTCACTCGCGACCTGGGTCGGGATCGAACGCAGTCCGAGCTCCGCGATCCGCCGCTGCATCGCGACCTTGTTGCGGCGTGTCGGCGACAGGGCCGTGCCGTTCGAGGTGGGGAGCGAGAGGGCTTCCGCGAGTTGATCGGCCAGGGTGACGGCTTGCTCGCACCCAGCGATCACGGCGAGCGGCTGGTGCTCGCGCACGGCACGAACCATCGAAGGGAGGTCTCCGTCGAAGACGAGGTTCACGCTGTGATCGCTCGCGACGAACGCCGGGCGATCATCCGGTGGGATCGGATCGGTGCTCTGGATGTGGATCGAGCGGTAGCCCCGCTTCAGGAGCTCCGGCGCGTACAGGCTACCCGACGAATACGCGTCGACGATCACGACGTTGCCCCGTGCGGCCATGGGTCGGAGCAACGGTAGCACCCGTTCGGGTATCATGGGTTATGGATCGTGTCGTCGACGCTCCGCTGGAACGCTGGTTGGCCGCCCTCGAGCTTCCTGGGGTGCTCGCACGCATCGAGACCGAGCTCCGCGAGCGGATGCTGTCCCGCTCGATCCTGTTCGGCGATGCGCCGCTTCCTACCTTCGCATCACCCTTCCTCGTCTGTGGTCCCGAGCTCGACGCCTGGAAGGCGCAGTCCGAGCACCTGGTCGCGAACATCGAGCGCGTCGCACACGAAGCGCTCGACGATCGCGCGCTGTATGACCGACTCGGACTTCAACCACAGGCGCGCCCGCTCCTCGAGATCGACCCTGGATACCGCCAGATCACCGTGCTGTCGCGCCCCGACACCATCACGAGGGGCGACCAGCTCACGTTCCTCGAGTTCAACTGCGACTCGCCCGCGATGATGTCGTTCTCCGACGAGCTGTCCGCGGCACTGCTCGAGCTCGAGCCGTACGCGGCGTTTCGAGGGAGGTCCCCGGCAGAGCGCGAGATGACCCGCACCCTGCTCGACACGTTGTTGACCTGCTACCGCGAGTACGGAGGGCAGAGCACCGCGCCGACGATCGCGATCACCGATTGGGCGGGGCAGAAGACGCGCTACGAGCACCGCCGGATCGCGGCGCGGTTCGAGGAGCTCGGCTACCCGACGGTGGTCTGCGATCCACGCGAATTCCGGCGCGCGGGCAAGGCGCTCGAGGTCGCAGGACGGACGATCGAGATCGTCTATCGACGGGCGTTGTTCGGCGAGATCCTCGATCGACAAAGCGAGGTCGAGGCCCTGCTCGGCGCATACCGCGACGGCACGATCTGCATGGTCAACTCGCTGCGATCGTATGTCGCGAGCAGCAAGACCTTGCTCGCCGTGTTGTGCGAGCAAGGGAGCGACCACCGGATCGCGCCGACGCGGATCCTGACGAAGCGACGGATCGCGGAGTTGCTCGCTTCGCCGACCAAGACCTCGGTCGTCAAGCGTGGGGAGAGCCACGGCGGCATGCACGTGTTGCTCCCCGGCGTGACCAGTGACGAGCAGTGGAAACGCGGCCTCGAGGCTGCAGCCGGCGAGCCGTGGCCATGGATCGAGCAGGAGCTCTGCGTGATCCCGCACGTCGAGGTCGTCGCCCTTGTCGACGGCGTCGCGACGCGGGTCCCCAAGTTCGTCAACTGGAACCCGTTCATGTTCGGGGGCAGCTACGCCGGCGGCATCGCCCGCGTCAGCGACACGCCGCTGATCAACATCAGCCTCGGCGGCGGGTTGCTCCCGACCTGGCGACTCGACGTGCTCAGCGCTTCTTGAAGTACGGGTTGACGTTCAACGCATCCTGCACGCCGACGGCGAGACAATCGAGCATGCCGCTATACGGGAGATCGTTACCGAGCTCGTCGTTGAGCTTCGCGAGCTGCTCGTAGGTCTTCGACGGATCGGGCCCGACGTACGGCTGCATCGTCAGCTTGCCGGCGCGATGTAGCTTGTCGACGATCTTCCCGAGCACGCCGAGCTTGTGGAGGAGTGGCGTCGCCGGGAAGGCTGCGGCCGGATCGGTCATCGTCGCGTCGACCACGCCCATCGAGAGTGCGAGATCGAGCGGACCGATCGCGAAGATCGGGCACGATGCACCGGCCTCGATCAGCTCGTCGAGGTTGTCCACCGCAGTCTTGCTCTCGATCAGGGGGATCACCAGGGCGTGCTCGTTCGCGAACTTCCAGAACTCGAGCACCTCGGCCCCCGTGATCCCGGCACCGCCTGCCTGCGCGCGGTTGACGTAGCAGTACCCGCGGTTACCCTGCGGGGCGAAGCGCAGCGCTGCCAACACCTCGCGGAGCTGCGCGCCTGTCTCGATGAACGGCACCATCACGCCGCCGGCGCCGAAATCGAGGGCGTCGCGCGCGCGTGTCGGGTTCCACTCGTTGAGCTTCACGATCGAGACCGCGTTGACTCGATCGCACGCGTGGATCGCGTTGTGGATGCTCCGGGGTTCCATGATCCCGGTGTGCTCCTGGTTGATCACGTAGAAGGCGATCTCGAACCGGCGGAGCGCGTCGATCAGCTCGGGCGCATCGGTGTAGTACTCCATCCCGTGCGGTCGGGTTCCGGCGCGAGCGGCGGCGAGCAGGTCCTGGATACGCTTGATCTTGTCTTGCACGAGGCTCCCTTCGTGACGCGCTACCAGAAATCCCCGAAGCGCTGATCCAGCACCGCGGCGATCTCGTCGTCCTCCAATCTACGCCGGATCGCCGCGACGGTGCTCAGCGAGCTGACCACAAAAATCGGGTGACCATCCTTGCTCAACCGATCGATCGTCGAGGTCTGAAATCCCTTCTCGATCACCAGGTCGTCGGGGAACAACTGGTGATGGACGCGGCGCCGACTCACCGCGTCCGACAACGCGACCCCCTCAGCGAACACGGCCGAGATCACCTGCGCGACGGAGGTCGGGATCCGTGGCCCGCCCGATCCGCCGATCGCCATCGTGACACTGCCCTCTTGCACGACGATGGCCGGCGCCATCGAGCTCGCCGGGCGGCGCTTCCCGGCGAGCCGGTTGTTGTCGCCTTGGAGGAGCCCGTACCAGTTCGGCCCCGACCCGATCCGGAAGTCGGCCATCGTGTTGTTCAAGAAGAACCCGGCGCCATCGACGACGAGCTTGCTGCCGAACAGCGTGTTGATGCTGTACGTGTTCGACACAGCCATGCCATCGCGGTCCATCACCGAGTAGTGCGTCGTCGACAACCGGCGCGCCGCCGCGGCATCGCCGATCGGCTCGCGGACGCGAAACTCCGCCTCGATCTTCTCGAGGCCGCTGCGATCGAGCTCGCGCTCGCACAGCTCGTGGGCCAGCGCCAGATCCGCCGGCGCCACCACCTCCGGATCACCCGCGAAGCGATTGCCGATGGCGAACGCGGTGCGGAACACCCGCGACCAGTTGATCACCCACTGCGGCGTGCCGTACTTCAGCGACTCGAGCTCGAGCGCTTGCGCGGCACTCAGCGCGAACGCGGTGACCATGCCTCCGGCGGAAGGCAGGCTCGGGAGGTAGACGTCGTTGCCGTAGAACGAGCGCCGCAGCGGGGTTCGCCAGTGCGGGCGATACGCGGCGAGATCCTCGTGGCAGAGCACGCCGCCGAGCGTGGTGACCTGAGCGACGATCCGATCCGCGATCCAGCCGCGGTAGAACGCCGCCGCACCACTATCCGCGATCGACTCGAGCGTGCGCGCGAGGTCGCGCTGGCGAAACAATGTGCCCGGCAACAGCGCCGCGCCCGCTTCGAGGAAGTAGCGACTCGTCGATTCGAACTGCTTCAGGGTGTCGTGGTAGAGGCGCATCGCGGCCGCTTGCCGGGTCGACAACCAGACGCCCTCGTAGGCGAGCGGCACCACCTGTGCGACGATCTCGTGCCACGGCATCCGGCCGAACCGAGTGTGGGCCTCGGCGAGCCCGGCGACGGTCCCCGGCACACCGACGGCGAGCGCCCCGAGCACCGACTTCGAGGTGTCGCTACCCTCATCGTCATACATCGACGCGTCGACCGCGCTCGGAGCGGTCTCGCGATAGTCGAGCATGTGCACGCCGTCACCGGCGCTGATCATCATGAAGCCACCTCCTCCGAGGTTGCCCGCCTGGGGATAGGTCACCGCGAGCGCGAGGCCGGTGGCGACCGCCGCGTCGACCGCATTCCCACCGTTGTGGAGCACGCGAGTTCCGATCGAGGAGGCGACCGGGCAATACGAGACCACGCAGCCTGGATCGAGGCGGAGGTGAGGTTGCGCCGGAAATCGCAACGTGTGGCGACGCTGCTCGTTCCCAAACGTCATCTGAACCCAGCATACTGGATGCGCGTCACTGGGAGCAAACCTCGCAAGGTTCGGGAAAATCATGAACGCATCGCCACTGTTTCGTGCCGTGCTCGACGATTCCGTTCGAGCCACCAAGCCGCGTACGTACGGGCTGACCATCGCACTCGACGTCGGCCTGGGGCCACGTGCGGCCGCAGACCTCGTCGAGACCTCGGGGCCGCACCTCGACTACGTCAAGATCGCGTGGGGCAGCTCCCTGATCACCGCGAACCTCGACACCAAGCTCGACATCTATCGCAAGGGCGGCGTGTCCCCGATGTTCGGTGGCACGCTGTTCGAGTACGCGTATCTCCATCACAAGCTCGACGAGCTGCTCGCGCTCGTGCGCGAGACCAAGATCCACCTCGAGGTCTCGGACGGCTCGATCGATATCCCGATCGCCGACAAGCTGCGCTGGATCGAGCGGTTCGCGGCGGTCACCGACGTGTGGTCCGAGATCGGCGGCAAGATCGCGCTCCAGGTCAAGGACTGGCGCGAGGTCTACCGCCAGGAGCTGGCCGCGGGGGCAACGATGATCGTGGTGGAGGGTCGACAAGTCGGACCGGTCGGCCAGCCGATCCGCGAGCACTTCGTCGACGAGATGGTGGAGATCGCCGGCGATCATCGGCGCCTGATCTGGGAGGCGCTCGAACGCACGCAACAACTGTTCTTCCTCAAGAAACTGGGGCCCGACGCCAACCTCGCCAACATCAAGACGGATGACGTGTTGACCCTCGAGTCGTTCCGCCGTGGGTTGAAGGAACACACCCTGCTGACCTGGAGCAAACGCACCTGACCTCCACTCACCGCAAGTCGTGTCGGACGTGTACGATGAGAGCTAGACGATGTTTGTCGACCCGACCCGGCCAGGCATCCAGGACGCGGAGCTCCGGCTCGATTACCTCGACCCGATCACGCTGACGCGTGGATGCGCGGTGATCGATTCGCTGGCTCATCCTTCTTATGCGGGTGTCCGCGTCTGCCCCCAGCTGATCCCCGAGCAGTTGATGATGCAGGCGCGCCAGCGCTCGCTCCGCTACCGGCTCGCGAACGTGCCGCTCGTCGGTGCGCAGCTCGGGCTCCAGTACAATCCAGACGCGCCTGACTTCCGCGACGTCCTCGGACGGTTCCTCGCAGCGCTCCGCCCGTTCCTCGAGAGCACGATGAGCCTCGGGCCGGATCTCAACGTCTCGACCCACGTCCTCGAGGACGTGCTCCACCGCTTCAACTTGCCGCCGCGGATCCACGTCATGCAACAGCGTCAGGGCTGGGACGCGGCGCGCTGGCACCACTACGAACAGCTGGTCGCGATGCCGGTGACGCCCCACGAGACCGTCGCGGACACGCAGACTCCCTACAGCGTCGCGTGCGCCACGTTGACCGCCATGCGCGAGCTGTCGTTGCGCGAGCTCAGCGTGGCGGTGCTCGGACACGGGCCCTTCGGAGCCCGGACGGCGCGCTACCTCCACCAGATGGGCGCGAAGGTGGTCGCCCTCGGCGACACCACGGCAGCCGTTCACAACGCCCACGGGCTG
Organism: Deltaproteobacteria bacterium; assembly: GCA_031385555.1. Lineage (GTDB taxonomy): Bacteria > Myxococcota_A > Polyangia > Haliangiales > Haliangiaceae > JABFXX01. Next base: position 8,272 of record JANNBP010000271.1, read on the forward strand.
CGCCCCGAGGTGCTCGACGCGGAGAGTCTCGTCGAGGTCGATGTGACCTCGGCGATGTACATCACCGGCGACGAGTTCTTGAGCCTACCGGTCGATGCGATCGTCGCGGCCTCGCACGAAGACTTGATCACGATCGACAACGTCGGCCACCTGCGGGCGGGCCTCGTCGTGGTCGCGGCGACCCACGCGGTGACGGCCGATGCAGAGAAGGTCCTCACCGCGCGCGGCATCCCGGTGTTCCCGAGCTTCGCGGCGACCGTCGGCCCGGTGTTCCTGACCGACGGCGTGCTCCGCCAGCACCTCGAGACCCCGCAAGCCGCGCTCGACTTCCTTGCGCGCAGCGTGCAACGGACGACGAGCGAGATCATGCGGCTCTCGAGCTCTTTGCGGATCTCGCTCCGCGAAGCCGGCCTGCGCCTCGCCTTCCACCAGCAGTTCGAGAAACAGCATCCACTTCGTCGTGTCACTGGACGGATCCCCATCCCCACCCCGAGGTCGAGGGAGTGATCGCCGCGACCGTTTCGGCCATCGATCTGGCGTTGATCGACGCGACGTTGTGCGACGCGGCGCAACTCGCGTTGCCACTCGCACCGCTCGAGCCGCTCAACTCCGAGGACGAGCAGGCGAAGGTCGCCGCGGATCCTGGCCACCAACCCCAGTTCGTCTATCTCAAGCAGGAGCAGGCCTCGGTCGAGACCATGCGGGCGACACTCGATCGCCTCGCGCTGCCCGACGGAGTGAGCTGGTACTTCCACGAGGCGCGCGAGTATCTCTTGAAGCGCCTCACGCTACGGCTCCATCTCGGCGATGACGAATACTGGGCTCAGCCGCTCTACCCGGCTGCACCGCAGACGGTGCGCACGCTCGCGCGCGGCATCCTCGCGGACCCACCGCCACCGACCGAACCTCCCAAGCGACCGTTCCGCTCGAACCACGTGGTCAAGTTGATCCAGGCTCGCTTCGACCAGTACGGGCTCAAGGACTGGCGCGTCCTCGCGAGGCACAACCTCAGCTCGACCAACACCGACTCCGCGAACCGCGTGGTCAACGTACGCGCCGACATCTCGTACTCGCTCGAGGAGATGAAGCGGCTCGTCGTCCACGAGGTCGACACCCACGTCCTGCGTTCCGCGAACGGTGCGCTCCAGCCATTCCGCGCTCTCGCCGTCGGCGCCGCACCGAGCTACCTGATGACCGAGGAGGGCCTCGCGGTCATCAACGAGGAGCGCATGGGCTACGTCGAGACCGAGCGCACGCGCTTGTTCGCGGGTCGCGTCCTCGCATCGCACCGTGCCGCGACCGGCTCGTTCTCCGAGGTCTACACCGAGCAACGGGACTACGGGTTCGGTCACGACGAGGCCTTCTTGACCACCAAGCGCGTCAAGCGCGGGTTGCACGACACGGCGCAACCCGGTGGGTTCCTCAAGGACCACGCCTACCTGTGGGGGCGCGTCCTCGTCGAGG
>JANNBP010000275.1:0-70263 GCA_031385555.1 Deltaproteobacteria bacterium
CCATGCGGACGGTGGGTGAGGTATCCTGAGAGCGGTGCGCACCCTGGTCATGGTCACGTGGACGCTGGCGGGATGCGGACGGCTCGGCTTCGATGCGAATGCGAGCAGCACGAGCGACGCGAGCGGCGACAGCGTGCTCTCTACGTGCGCGGCGTCGCCGATGCTCGGGATCGATCTGAGCAACGTCGGATCGACGGTGCAAGACGTGGCCGTCGCCCGACAGCCTGATGGCTATGCGATCGGCTTCCTGATGGACGCCACCAGTGGACTTTGGGGCATGCACCTCGACCCACAGCTCGTGCCGACCACGAAGATGCCGTACCACACGACACCCGTGGGAGACGGCGGCTACACGAAAGCTTCGATGTCCTGGACCGGGACGACCCTCGTCGGCTCGGTCGAGAACCCTGGCAACACGATCTACCTCAAGACGTTCGCCGCGGACATGACGACCTTCACCACGGCGTCGCAGCGCAACGGCTTCCATGGCGAGCCGAGCGTCGCGAGCACCGCCAGTGTCGCGATCTCGACCTGGTTCGATGGTGCGAAGCTCTTCTTCACCGACCTGCTCGCCGACGGTCAGCCGAGCGGTACCGACACGATCCTCGCAGCGGCACCGGCGCAGATCATGACCGCGAGCGCGGCCTCGGGTAGCGGCGCCATGCGCGTGGCCTTCGGCACCGCAGACGGTGCTTGCCTCATCGGCTTCGTCACCAGCTCGTTCGATCACGGTTCCTCACCACTCGCGACCACGTGCGTGAATCCGCACCTGATCGCGGTCGACGGGCAGTGGGTCGTCGCCTACCAGCATGGAGCGGAGGTGGTGACGCGCACCGTGACGATGGCAGCGACGGGACCTGAGGTGGTGATCGGTCCTGGCAAGGATCCACGGTTGTTCACGGGTCGTGGTGGCGAGGTGCTGGTCGCATTCCGCGACGGCCCTGCGCTTCAGATCGCACGTGCCGCCACGGGCGAGCGGCTCGCGATGCCCGGCCTCCCGGCTACGGTCGACGCGTACGAGACCACGGAGTCCACGGTGTTCGTGACAGCGGGAACGAGCGCCTACGCGGGCGGCTGCCCCTAGCCCTCACCGAATGGCCTTGCTGCGGGGCACTCTACCTCAAGCCCTTGCGATCCGGATGCGGTCGTGGCATCGAGGGCAGATGCGTGGATTGGTCTCGTGTGTCGTGGTGCTGGCGGCGTCGTCTCCCGCGGTCTCGCAACCGAAGCCGCCCGCCACCCTCGACGGCGCGACCGAGGTCGCGAAGCTGACCACACCGAGTGGGTTCATCGACGACGCGATCGTGGTCGACGGTGATCGCGTCGCCTACGTGATCGCCGATTCCTCGGCGAAGGCCGAGCTCCACGTGCTGGTGCTGTCGACGAAGGCGGAGCAGGTCGTCGATGTCTCGGGAATCAGCCTGCACCCGCTCGCGATCACGCTGGTCGCGCAGCGCGCGTTCGTCGTCGGTGAAGGCGCCGATGGCAAGCAGGTCGCGGCGATGGTGGATCTGGTCGATCGCGGCAAGGGGAAACCGGCGGGCACCGTGCTGTACAAGGTGGCGCCGGCGACGCACATCACCGCGCTGCCTGGCAAGATCGCGGTGCACCGCGTGACCGCGGGTGCCGCGTCGACGAAGCACGAGGTCGAGATCCTGTCGATCGACAACGGTCGCCGGCTGTCGTCGCGCACACTCGAGCTCGCCACCCCGGGCGACCTCGAGAAGAAGCTCGATTTCCGCGTCAACCACTGGAGCGAGGGCTATGCCAAGGCGCACGGCCTCAAGGGCGGCGAGTGGGACAAGAAGGAAGATCAGCGCTCACCCGACACCGAAGCCACGTACGACTTCGCCGCCGGCAAGCTCGTCGACCGCAAGAAGATCGACGACCTGTTCGAGCAGCGAAAGCGGTTCCAGGCGCTCGCCGACGGCAGCGGCAAGCTCGACTTCGTGCGGACCGGCTGGGACAACAACACGCTGCAGGCCTGGCGCGGCGGCAAGCTCCACAAGCTCGAGCTCGATCAGCCGCTCGCGACCTACGACATCAAGTCGCTCCAGGGCATCGTCCAACCCGATGCCGTGTGGGTCGCCGCGAAGGTCGATCCGGTCAATGCCGAGGCGGTCGCGCGCAAGAAGGCCGACGTCGAGTACCTCGATATCTTCGTTGCCCGGCCGGACGGCAAGGCCACGCGCAAGGCTCGCGTCCCCGCGCAGGGCATCCGCCATCGCTTCGGTGTCACGGGCGCCGGGTTCTGGCTCGTCGAGCGCAACCAGACGATGGAGCGCGGCGGCAAGTCGCTCACCCTCTACAAGCTCAACTAGTGGCGCGGGTCGCGCTCGAATCCACGCTGGTCGCGCATGGGCTGCCGTGGCCCGATAACCTTGCCGTCGCGCGCGAGCTCGAAGCCACCGTTCGCCAGCACGGTGCGGAGCCCGCGACGATCGCGATCGTCGACGGCGAGATCAAGATCGGTCTCTCGGAGAGCGAGCTCGAGAGGCTCGCGAAGGATGGCAAGGCGTTCGCGAAGGCGGGTGCGACGGATCTCGCGGTGCATCTCGCCCGCAAGACGTGTGCGGCTACCACGGTGAGCGCGACGGCCATGCTTGCGGCGCGCGACGGCATCGAGGTGTTCGCGACCGGCGGCATCGGTGGAGTCCATCGCGGCGACGGCAGCGACGTCTCGCACGACCTGATCGCGCTGTCGCGCACGCAGATCGCCGTGGTCTCCGCGGGTGCGAAGGCGATCCTCGATCTGCCGCGCACGCTCGAGACGCTCGAGACGCTCGGCGTGCTGGTGATCGGCTACCGGACGCGCGAGCTCCCCGCGTTCTACACGCGCACCTCTGGGCTCCGCCTCGAGCACTCGGTCGACTCCATCGACGAGCTCGCCGCGATCGCACGGGCGCACTGGGCGATCAGTAGCTCCGGCATCCTGGTCGCGAACCCGATCCCCGAGGAGCACGAGCTCCGCGATGTCGGGCCCGCGGTCGAGCGCGCCCTCGCCGATGCCACCACCGCCGGCATCTCGGGCAAGCCGCTGACGCCGTTCTTGCTCGCGCGCCTCGCCGAGGTCACGCACGGCGCGTCGATCAAGGCGAACCGCACGCTCGCGCTGAACAATGCCGAGGTCGCCGCGAAGCTCGCCGTGGTGCTAGAGGGACTGTCCTCAGATCCTTAACTTCCGGTGTGCAACCGCGCGAAATCCCAACGTCGATTGGGGACGGTCCTCACGAACGCGCTCAGGGCACGCAGACGATCGCGATCGTGTGCGTCTCTGCCGGCTCGCCGAGCCACCAGTTGTCCGCACCGCCGCTCGTACAGCTGAAGTTCTGCCCGAGCCCGTAGCGCACGGTGTGGACGCCCGACGTGTTCGGGATCCGCAGCGTCGTCGTCCTCGATCCGGTGACGTTCTGGTTCTTCGGCACCGTCTGGTCGAACGGGCAGCGCTGGCGATTGCCGGTGATGATGCCCACCTCGATCTGATCGATGCAGTTGCCGGCGCAGCTCGAGTCGTGGATCGCGTAGTCGAACGACAGCGAGACGTCCGAATTCTTCGCCGCGACCGTTCGCGTGCTGCCGCCGAAGCTGACGTTCGAGAGCGTGGCGCCCCACGTCGTGTTGCCAACCGTCACCGACGCTGACGGTGCCGCGGGCAGGCTGCCGCACGGCCAGTCATCGCAGCCATCCGCGATGCTGTCGTTGTCGGTATCGATCCGGTCATCGTTTTCGGGGCACGTGTCGTCCTCGTCGCACACCGTGTCGCCATCGGCGTCGGCGCAGGCCGGCTGCGACGTATCTGGCGCGGGTCCATCCGATGGCGTGGGCGGAGCATCGGTGTCCACGTCGTCGCCGGCAGCCGGTGCCTGGTACTGGCAACCGACAACCAACGCGAGTGCGAGGACTCGAGTAAGACCCATCAAGCTCCACGGTACCGAAACTTGGAGTCTCCGACCACGCCGAAGATCCCAGAGGAGTTACGCCACACTACGCGGCGAACCACGAGCGCTTCGACGTCAGCTTGCGCAGCGACGTAGAACCACCGGCAGGCACGAGGCCGAACAGCGTCACGCCGATCATGCCTGCGAACACGGTGACGCCCATCGCGCGCCGGATCTCCGCACCCGGTCCGTGCGACAGCATCAGCGGGATCACGCCCCACCCGCGACGATCTGATCGCGAAGGTGCTCCACGCCGGCCCGATCGTCGCGCTCGGCCACGAGCTGCTCGACGCTGACGATCCCGCCGATGCGCTGCAACGCTGGCTGCGCGAGCTTGTCGATCAGACCACCGCTTCGAGGGCTGACCGCGACGCTCGCGAGGCTATGTCTCGAAGGACAAGACCGACGTGTGCACGAGCTGCGTGCACATCGAGAAGGCCGGTGCTGCGCTCCTCAAGCGCGCACAGAAGGCCGGCGAGATCCGCCCCGATGCCGAGATGAAGGACCTGATCCTGACCGCGCACTCGGCGGCGTGGATCGCCGAGCAGACCAAGGATCCGCAGGCAGTCGATCGCCTTTGTTCGCTCTGCGTGATCAATCCGGCGCCGCGCAAGTGCCGTCGCGTCTAGGGCTGATCGTAGGTCCCGGTCAGCGTGGCCTTCGCCAGGTCGTGCATCTGAATCTGCGCGTTGCCCTGGATCGTCGTCGAGTTGGCGTCGAGGCTCAGCAAGTTCGCAACATCCAGGGCGATGAGCGCGAACTCGTAGGTGTGGAGGTTCGGCGGGCACGGGCCGCGATATCCGAGCGGTCCGTTGTTGAAGCTCTTGGTCTGCTTCGCGCCGGGCACGTCGGTTGGCTCGAACACGGCCCTATCGACGTCGGCCGGGAGATCCGTGCGAGATGCCGGGATGTCGTAGATCACCGTGTGGATCAGGCTGTTCGACTTGTCGGTGAGCACCATCGCGAAGCTCAGCGTGCCCGCCGGTGCACCGGTCCACGTGAGTGGTGGCGACGTGTTGACACCGTTGCACGTGTGCTCCATCGGGATCGTCGTGCCCTCGGTGAAGGCCGTGCTGGTGATCGCGAGAACGCCGGCAGGACCATCCGGCGTCGTCGGTCCATCCGTTTCACCCGGCCCATCGGTCACCGCCGGACCGTCGGGGTCCGCGGGCGAATCACCACCACCACATGCAGCGAGCAGGACCGCGAGTAAGCCGAGGCGCTTCATGCGCCCGATGGTAACTCAGCGCAGCTCGAACTCTTTGCAGAATGCCGCCTCGGTGGGCAGCGTCCCGTCCGCGTTCGGCGCGTCGATCGGCCACCTCCGCTGCCCCTCGTCGGGCCAGTCGTGCGCGCACGCCGTCACCTGCTCGCGCCAGAAGAAGCAGTCGCGACACGCGGAGCGCAGCTCGAAGCGCTGCGCTTCCTCGACGAGCTCCGCGGTCAGCGGAAACTTCATTTCTCGACCTTGTTCGAGCCCGAGCCCGAACCGGAGCCGTCGTGCTTCTTCACGGCCTCGAGGCCGCCCTTGACGAACTCCTTCGCCTTGTCGGTGGCGGGTCCGGCGGTCTCTTTGACGCCGTCCTTGAGCTCGGTCATCGGCTCCGACGACCAGATCGCTTTGACGTGCCCGAACAACGTCTTCTTGCCGAGCGGCACCGTGGCGCCGCAAAAGGCGAGCACGGCGCAGATCGCCAAGATGAAGAGCCAGCGGATCATGGCTCTGAGCCTAGCGCGCCGGGAGCCTGTAGGCCGCAGCCGAATCGGCCACCGCTGCCGGCTCCCTCGATCATCGGCTCGCGGGACGCTCGCCTGTACGGAAGCGGCATCGCAAGCTCTGCTTTAGTCCGAGGCGCGCTTGAGGATCAAGAAGGCCACGCGGCGGTTCTTGGCCCAGGCGGCTTCGTTGCTGCGGCGATCGACAGGCTGGGTCTCGCCGTAGCCCTGCGCGGTCAGGCGCTTGGCGTCGACGCCCTTGTCGGCGAGGTACTTCTCGACGGAGTGTGCGCGTTTATCGGAGAGGTCGAGGTTGTAGGCGTCGTCGCCGCGCTCGTCGGTGTGACCCTGGACCTCGATCAGCTGGATCGACGGGTTGCCCTGCAGCGTGGCCGCGACCGCGTCGAGGATCGGGTACGACTGCGGCTTGATGATCGCCTTGTTGAACTCGAAGTAGACCATGTCGAGGATCTCGATCGCCGTATCGGTGACGACGACGCGACCGCGATCCGGGCAGCCGTCTTCATCGTCGGTGCCGTTATAGGTCTCGGGCTCGTTCGGGCACTTGTCGTCCTTGTCGAGGATGCGGTCCTTGTCGTTGTCGAGATCGGGGCAACCGTCCTCGTCTTCGAAGCCGTCCTTGTCCTCGGGATCGTTCGGGCAGAGATCGTCGACATCGAGGATGCCGTCCTGATCGTTGTCGGGATCCGGGCAGCCGTCCTCGTCCTGGAACTGGTCGAAGTCCTCCGGGTCATCCGGGCACTTGTCGACGTTGTCGAGGATGCCGTCGCCGTCGCGATCGTTCTTGTCACCTTCGGGGCAGCCGTCTTCGTCCTGGAAGCCGTCCTTGTCCTCGGGAATGTCGCGGCACTTGTCGTCGTCGTCGAGGATGCCGTCGCGATCGTTATCCGGCTCGGGGCAGCCATCCTCGTCCTCGAACTGATCGAAGTCCTCGGGATCGTCCGGACACTTGTCGACGTCGTCCTTGAGACCGTCGCCATCGCGGTCACCGATGTTCGGCTCGAACACGATGCCGATGAACGCGCGGAAATCCGGGTTCGCGCCCTTGTCCTTGACGAGGCCGCGGCCCGCGCCGAGCGAGAGGAACGAGTTGCGCGCGAGGTAGAGCTTGACGCCCGCGATCGCCTCGAGCGGCTGGTAGTTCTCCTTGTCACCGAGCGGCAGGCTGCCGAACACCTCGCCGACGATGTCGAACTTCTGCTTGCTGATCGCGTACGCGATGCCGAACCCGAACGGCACTTCCGCCGCGGCGGTCATGCTCTCGCCGGTGGTGGGGATCGCGACGCCCGGCGCGGGCGCGGGCTCGCCGGCACCGTTATCGGTGAACGTGGTGGCGCTGCGGATGCGGATCCCGCCGTTGAGCGACATCCGGAGCCGGCCGGTGCGACCGAACTCCTTGTCGAGGATGCCCATGATCTGCGGCACCGCCTTGCCCTCGCCGAGCCAGCTGTCCTTCGGGTTCGACGACGGCAAGAACACCGACGCGATCACCCCGATGCCGACGTGCGGAGGGCGCGACGTCTTGAGGAAGCGCGTCTTGAGGTGCAGGCCGATCGAACCGATGCCCTGCGACGACAGCTTGAAGTTCTCGTCGTCGTTGGTGTTGGTCGGGCTGCCGAGGTTATCGGGGCCGCGATCACCGTTCATGATGCGGAGCGGAAGCGACGCCCCGAACTCGAGCTCGAGCGGGCCGGCCTTGACGCCGAACGCCGCGATCAGCGTCGCCGTGACAACGTTGGTGATGTTGTAGCAAGGCATCCCGGTGCTCTCGCCACACGTGTCGGGATCGCCGAAGCGAAGCAGGTTGTGCCCCCAGTCGAGCGACCCGAGGCCGAACGACACCTCTTTGTGGCCGAGCACTTGCGAGGCGTTGACCGTCAGGTAGCCGCGCGAATCGATCGCGGGCCGAAACACACTGAGGTCGACGTTGCCGCCAACCTCTGCCGCTGCTCCCGTGGGCGTGGCAATCAGTGCGGCGAAGGTGACAAGCGAGAGCGCACCGGCTAGGCGGAAAGACATGGGTTCTCCGTAGTTTGACCCTCGTACACCAGTTTCGACGGTAGGGTCAAACTACTGGAGGTCCAACCGCTCACAGACGCGGGTCGAAGCCTTCTTTGAGGCAGATCTGAGCGAGCGCGTCCTTGCCGACGAACTTGAAGTAGACCTTCGCCTTCGCAAAATTGCGCGCCTTGCACGCTGCCAGGTAGGCCTTCGATGCCACCCCCGGCCTGCACTTGAACACCTGGTCGAACTTGGCGAGCGCAGCGGCATAGCTGCCGGCGTTGGTGTCGTCGTCGCCGCTTTTCTCGATGATGCCGAGCGCCTGCGTATCGCTACAGGGATTGGTCGGCGGCGTGACCGTGCCGACATCCTTCTTCGCGCACGCGTTGTTCTTGCAGACCATGCCTTCGCCACAGGCGGCCGGATCGCAGGTCTTGGGCGTCACCACCGTGGTCTGCTCGCTGCAGCGACCCACGGTCTTCTGCGCTTCGTCGACGATCTGCTTGCCGTACTTGTCGCCGATGGTCTTCGCCTTCGACTCGTACTTCTTGCAGTCTTTCAGGTACGCGCGGAGGTCGGCCACCGTGCTGTTGACGATCTCTTTCTTCGCGTTCTCGTAGTTCTTCTTCGCATCCTTCTCGTAGACCGAGTTGGCCGTGATGCCGCGGAGGAGCTCGTACGCCTTCTTGAGATCGGGGTCGCCCTTGTCACCCTTGATCGCGGCGACGATCTCGCGTGCCTTCACTTCATTGTGAGCCTCGTCGACGCCGCGCGTGACGAACTCGGCACCTTCAGGACTGCCGGCCTTGTCGAGCTCCTTGCCGCAATCGGCGAGCTCGTTCCACTTCCGGTCGTTCGCGTGCTCGGTGCAGCGCGCCCTGATCTTCTTGATGTTCTCGTCGGTGGCTGCCGTCGTGGAGCCGCCGCTATCGAGCGGAGGAGGCTCAACGCCCGGCTCGGCGTCGGCAGGTGGCGGGTTGACCGCGACCTCCGGAGCATCCGGCTTCGGGTTGTGGACCATGCCGTTGGTGCCGGTGCCATCGCCCTTGCCGCCGCCGGCGGTGTCGCTCGGACCGCGGGTGAGCACGAACACCAGCACGCCGCCGAGCACCAGCACGCCGAGGAGGATCGCGACCAGCAGGCCCTTCTTGCCGCCGGTCTCGGGGACGTCGGTGATCACCGCGTCGCGCGCGAACACGAAGTCCTCGCCGGGCTCGACGAAGCGCAGGCGGACGTGGCCGAGATCGACGACGTCGCCACGGCGGAGCTCGACCTTGCTGTAGTCGTTGCCGTTGACGCGAACGCCGTTGGACGACTGCAGATCACTGATCGTGTAGCGACCGGTATCGGGCTCGCGCACGACCTTCGCGTGATTGCGCGAGATCGATCGATGGTTGACGACGAGATCGTTCTCGTCGGTGCGTCCGATGATCATCTGCGGGCGCGCGAGCTCGAACTCCTTGCCCGCGAAGTTCGACGACAGCACCACCAGCTTGCCGAACCCGGTCTGCTGCGGGATCGCCGCGGCGATCAGCGCCGGGCTGGCGAGCGGACGACCGGTGTTGTCGGTATCCGCCATCGCGACCAGCGTGCGATTCGGATTGCCGGTGATCTGGACCGCGGCCTGCGAGCCGCTCCCGTTCGCGACGGCAGGTGTGCCGATGGCGGGCGTGGCCGGGATCGCGATCGGCGCGGTGGGTGCCGGGGACACGGCGAGCGGGACGTCCGTCGGAGCAGCCTCGACGCGCTCGATCGGCATCGTCCGCGCATCGTCGACCTGCTCGACTCCCTCGGCCTTGAGGTAGAGCTTGTAGTCACCGATCTGGACCTGATCGCTGACGCGCAGATTGACGCGCTCGGCGATCCGCGCGTTGTTGACGCGGATGCCGTTGTAGCTGCCGAGGTCTTCGATCTGGACCTCGCCATTGGCGCGCAGGATGCGAGCGTGGCGACGCGACACGTTCCGCTCGGTGAGCCGGATCGTGTTGCCTTCTTTACGCCCGATCGTGATCTCGTCGCGGATCAGAGGGACGACTGTCGTCTTCCCCTCGTCATCCTGGATCACCAGCTTGAACATCAGGTTGCGCCCTCGTGAAGTTGGTGTTCCTGAGAGAACCCCGACGTCTTATTCGTTGTACCAGTCCAAGCTCGGGCAAAACAACCGGCCCCCGAAGTCTTTCCCCGCACTCACTTACCGTTTCGTAGTGATTGACGCGCCAACTTTACAGCGGCCGCCAGTTGTGGATCGTCGTCGTCGTCCACGGATGCGTCGACGATTGTGGCACCACTTCCCGGACCGGCGCCACTACCGCCTCCATGGCCCACGACGATCTCCTCCGCCGCAAACTCATCGACCACCACGTCCGGGGTCAGGCCCTTTGATTCCAGCGAGTTGCCCTTGGGCGTGTAGTACCGAGCAGTCGTCAGCTTGAGGCCAGCGCCATCGACGAGATCGAAGAACGTCTGCACGGTGCCTTTGCCGAACGTCTGCGTGCCGATCAGCTTCGCGCGACCGTGATCGCGGAGCGCACCGGCGAGGATCTCCGACGCCGAGGCGGTGCCGTGATCGACGAGGATGAAGATCGGAACGCTGGTGGCCGGCCCGCCCTTGTGCGCGACCTGGGTCTCGACCGTGCCCTGGCGGCCGCGGATCGTGACGATGGTGCCCGACTCGAGGAACAGGTCGGCGACCGAGATCGATTGGTCGACGAGCCCACCCGGATCGCCGCGCAGATCGAGGATCAGCGCGCCCAGGGCGTTCTGCTTGCCGAGCTTGCCGAGCGCGTCGGCGGTATCGGCGGAGGTCGCCTCGGCGAACCGCGAGATCTGGAGATAGCCCATGCGTGGCTCGATCACCCGCTGCGCGACCGTCGGCAGCTTGACCTGCGCACGCACGAGCGTGAACGGGCGCGGATCCTTCCAACCGGCGCGTACCACATTGATCGAGATGCGCGTGCCCGAGGCGCCGCGGAGCTTGCCTTCCCACGCGGTCGCGTTCGCGAGCTCTTTGCCGGCCTCGGCGGTCGCCTGGCCACCGATCGAGACGACGCGATCATCGGGGAGCAGCCCGGCCATCTCGGCTGGCGAGCGCGGGACCACGGTGTCGATCGTCGGAAACGGCGGCATCCCTGGTTTGGTGTCGTCGAGCGTGCCCGGCGACAGCGTGATGCCGACGCCGCCGAACTCACCCTCGGTGTCCTGTCTCAGGTTCTTGTAGCGGCTCGGCGGCAGGAACGTCGAGTACTGATCGAGGTTGTGCAGCATGCCGCGCGCGGCGTTGTAGATCAGCTGTTTCTCGTCGGTGGGATCGACGTACGACGTCTGCACCGTCGACAGCGCCTGCGCGAACGCATCGAGCGTCTTGAACCGCGCGACATCGCGCGGCGGCACCGCCCACGCTGCGATCGCCGACGCAACCGTCACTCCAGCGACGAACGCGGCGGCATGAGAGGCTCTCGACAAGAGGCCGTAACTCTAGCGCGACTTCTTCGGCGGATCTTCGAGCAGCGGCTCTGGATCGATCGGCAATCCACCGGGCGCGAGCTTGACCCGGACCTCGAGGTAGACGCGCTGGCGTGCGGCACGCCCGATCCGGTCCCCACGCAGCACCTTCGCACCGACCGGCACCGCCAGGTCGGCGAGCTTCGCGACCACGGTGAAGTAGTCGCCATGATCGATGACGAGCCCTTCGTCGAGGCCGCGGATCACCCCGGCGTAGCGAACGATGCCGTCTCCCGGGGCGATCGCATCGGCGCGTGCCTCGACGTCGAAGTCGAGACCGCGGCGAGACAGCGTGGCCTTCGAGCGATCGTGGACGAGGCTGCCGAACGTGCGGGCGATGGCACCGCGCGCGGGGCGGGTAACAGCGACCGGGAGTGCGATGGACGGGAGTTGCTTCTGCTCGGCGGCGACCCGCGCCTCCGCGGCGACGAGGTGGGCGCCTTCGTCGGCGAGCAACGTGCGCTCGGAGTGATCGCGCGCGACGAGGAGCTGGGCCGCGGCGCGGCGGCGAACGGTGGCCATGTCACCGCCCGACGGGCGCGCATCCCGGATCAGCCGATACGCGGCGTGCAGCCGGCGCGCGCGGACCTGATCGGCCTCGGCGAGCTTGGCCTTCACCGTCGCGAGCGCCTTGTCGATCGACTCCGCCTCGGCCGCGAGCTGGGCGGCGAGTGCCGGTTTCGGATCGACGACGCGGCGCCTGAGCGGACCCGCGTTCGCGGTGGCGACCAGCGCGACCAGCGTGAACGCGATCGCGAAGGCCCAGCGGATGCGCCACGTGGTGATGCCGTCGGTCATGGTCTCTGCGTGATCGTCGGGCGGGGCCATCAGGTGGTGGCTCGTGTGCGTGCGACGCCGGCGAGGCCGCCGGCGAGCAGGCCGATCGCCGCGGCACCACCGAGGAAGATCACGACCATCGCGCCCTCCGGGACGACGATCTCGACGGGGACTTTTTCGCCGTAGACATGGAGCCCGAGGAGCAACAAGCCACCCGCGATCGCGGCGGCGAACAAACCCTGCAACGCGCCGGCGAGCGCCGTGGGGATCACGAGGTAGCTCGGCCCACCGCCGAGCAGCTCGACCACGGACCACTCGCTGTGGCGGCCCCGCTGGGTCTCCTCGAACCGCACGCGCAGCGACGACAGCGCGGTGAGGAGTGCGAGCCCTGCGAACAGCGCGGCGGCGAGCCACGAGAGGGTGCGGACCGACCCGAGTGCGCCACCCTTGGGGTGCTCTTCGGGAGAATCCTCGACGACGACCTCGGAGACACCCGTCGTGCCGCGGAGCTCGCGGACGATCGGGCTCATCGCGACGACATCACGGACGCCGGGGGCGAGCGTGACCTCGACCGACGCGGGGAGGGCGTCGACGTCGACGCCCTCGAGCATCGGGGCGCCCTTGCCGAGCGCGCCGACGAGGCGCTTCGCGGACTCCTGCGCGGTGACGAGCTCGACCTTCTCGATCCCCGACAGCGATCGCAGCTCACCGGCGAGCGTGTTCGCGCGCTGCTCGGAGACACCCTCGCCGAGATAGACGACCAGCCCGGCGCGCGTCGCCGAGCCGGTCTCGGTGGTGACGACGCGATCGATCGTCAACGCGGTCGTCGCGGCGAGGCCGACGGCGAGGAGTGCACACGTCAACGCCAGGGTGGTCCACAGCGCGGCGCGCGGGCACTCGACGGCGATCCGGCCCGTGCGGCGGAACATGGAGGCGAGCTTGCGGATCACGTCTCCTCGTCGAACCCACCGCTACGGCGGCCGTAAGGACCCGTGAGCCGATCGAACACCGCCTCGGGCGCAGGCTCGGGCTGAGGCTCGATGGTCGCGTCGGTGAAGTCGAACGAACCGTAGGACCGGCGCAACTGGCGCGGCGCGATCGTCTTGGTGATCCGGCGGAGCGTCTTCATCCTCATAGGATCAGCCTCCGCTCGCGGCGAGCGGGAACGGCAGCACGTTCGGGATCGCGAGGTCGGGAGTCTCGTCGATCGCGATGTCGATCGCCGCCCCCGACTCGAAGGACGGGATGCTCTCGATCGCGATCTCCGACAGCGGCTTCAGCATGCCCTCGACGAGGCCCATCCGCTTCCAGTGGTGGCGCTCGGCGAGCGCGAGCAGCGCGGCGTCGCGGCCGAACACGATGCAGGCGGCTCCGCGCGCGGCGGCTCTCGCGAGTGCGGTACAGACCAGCTCGGCACCCGCGGCGTCCTGCATGCTCGTCGGGTGATCCGCGACCACGAGCTCGGGGTCGCGCACCATCGCGCGGGCGACGGCGACGCGCTGGCGGGCGGCGGCGGACAGTTGATCGATCGGCAGCTCGGCTTCGTCGGCGAGGCCGAGCTGGGTCAGGATCTGGTTCGCACGGGCGAGCGACGCCTCGCGTGGGACCCCGTCGATCTCGAGCGGCAGCACCACGTTGAGCACCGCGCTGCGATCCTCGAGCAGGCAGAGATCCTGCGGGACGATACCGATCCGGCGCCGGATCAAGCGCAGCGACGAGCGCCGCAGCTTGCTGACGTCGCGGCCGAGCACCTCGATACGCCCCTCCGAGAGGTCGCATTCGCCGAGGGCTGCAGCGACGAGCCGCGAGGTCCCGACACCCGCCGCTCCGACGACGAGGACGACCTCGCCCGGCGGGATCCCGAGGTTGCCGGCCCGCACGAGTGGCGTCCCACCTCGCGGGTGATCCAGCGTGACATCGACCAGCTCGATCACGTGATTTGTCCCGCTCATCGCCATCGGTCGTAACCCCTCCCGATCGAGAGGGCCAAATTAATAGCCCGCACGTTTACCGGCGCAGCGGTGCCGAGCCGTGCAAGGGTTTCGTACAGTCAGCCCCCATGTTCATGGCCCGCACTGCGTCGTTGGCCCTGCTCCTCGCGAGCTGCCGTGCCGGCGATACGGAGAAGCGGATCGACGAACAGGGTGCGCGTGTCGACGATCACGACCTGCGACTCGGGACGATCGAACGGCGAGGAGACCTCGACGCGAAGAAGGTCGCGCAGGAGCTGCTCGCTCGAGGGAAAGCGGCCGGCCTCGAGGGCCCACCCGGTGCGCAGGGTCCGCGCGGCGACAAGGGCGATCCGGGTCCGCTGGGGCCACCAGGTCCGGGCGGTACCGGACCCGCAGGTCCCGAAGGTCCGCGCGGCGCAAAAGGCGATCCGGGGCCGCTCGGTCCCGACGGAAACCAGGGCGTCCAGGGGCTGCAAGGCCCGCAAGGGCTGCAAGGCCCGTAGGGTCCGCAGGGTCCCAAAGGCCCGCCCGGTCCGGCCGCGGCGTACGGTCACAAGCAGGACATCCAGCGCCGCGAAGCGCGGATCTCCGTCGGTGCGGGCCTGGTCGCGACCGCGGTGGCGAGCTGCGAGAAGGCCAACGATCTGCTGGTCACCGGTGGCTGCTACGCCGATCCGCAGTGGATGGCACAGCTCGTCGCGACGCGGCCGATCGCGATGACCGACAACACGGCCGCCGCGAGCTGGCGCTGCGACTACCGCAACACCTCGGGCACGTCGACGATCGAGGTCGTCGCCGAGGCGTACTGCGTGCGCCCCCGCGAGTAGGGACTGTCCTCAGATCCTGAAGTTTCGATCTCGAAGTCCTCGAGATCGTTCGCTCGCGCGGGGACGGTCCTCACGAATTTTTTGTCCGATATGCGGACACGACCGTTCTGGGCTACGTCGAGTCACGTTCGTGAGGACCGTCTCCACGTGACACAGCGATCCCGGGTAGATGCGAACCGAAACTTTCACATCTGAGGACAGTCCCTGGCAGTAGCAGTTGATGCCCTCGAGATCGTTCGCTCGCGCGGGGGACGGTCCTCACGACGTTTTTGTCCGATATGCGGACAGAACGGTCGTGGGATACGTCGAATCACGTTCGTGAGGACCGTCCCCACGTGACACAGCGATCTCGCGTAGATGCGAACCGAAACTTTCACATCTGAGGACAGTCCCCAGTTGAGGCTAGTAGCAACTGATGCCGTGGGCCGAGCCGGGCTTGAGCCCGATCGCGAGCGGAGCCGACGTCACCTCGGCGCCCTGGTCGTCGTAGATCCGCAGCCCGTTCGCCGCCATCGTCGCGTCGGCGACCACCATCTCGCGGCCGGGGCAGATCGAGAAGTCGACGATGACCTGACTCTCCGGCGTGACCGCACCGATCAGCTCGTCGGTGTCGAGGTCGAGCCCCTGCACGTTGCCGATCGCACCGTTCGCGCCGAAGGCGGCGACGGTGAAGTACATCTCGTTGCCATCGAAGTCGACGCGGCCGGCGAACCCGCCCATCTCGGCGTTGGTGACGGCGCACGACGACGTCGGCGTGCCGTCGAGGTTGATCCGCTCGAGGCAGCCGGTCGCGAAGTCCGAGAAGTCCGGCACCGTCGGGATCACGAGATCACCACCGGCGGCGGTCGGCATCCGCTCGAACAGGCCGAACGGGTTCAGGTTCGCGAGCTCGAACGTGGTCAAGGCATCGGCGTTCGCGGTGTCGAGCACGGCGACGATGCCGGGCTCGCTGGCGACGAAGTTGTCGAGCCGACCGCAGGCCACGAACACGTCGTCGCCGACCTTGATCACCGACACGCAGTCGGGGAGGCCGTCGACGTTGTCGAGCGCCGACAGATCGATCTGCCGGGTCGCACCGGTGCCGCGCTCGATCACGACGACCCCCGAGGTGCCGTACGCCGGCACGTAGAGCTCGTTGCCGACGACGGTGACGTCCTGCGGGTTCGAGCCCGCGCCTGTGGCGAGCTGCTCGACGAGCTCGAGCGTGATCGCGTCGAGGATCGTGATGTTGTTGCCGTCGGCGCGGTTGACGATGAACAGCTCGTCGCCGAACCGGCGGACGATCGGATCGTCACCGACGGCACCGGTGGGAGCGACGCCTTGCTCGATGGCGGCGGTCTCCATGTCGAGCGACGACATCACGCCGGGCGAACCGGGCGTGAAGTCACCGGCAACGATCACGGCGCGGTTCTGGACCGGGAGATCGGAGTCGCCGTCGTCACCGCCGCAAGCGGCAACAGACAGCACGAAGGACAGGCAGAGCATCTTGGTCATAGGTTCCTCTTCAGTGGCGGTAGTCGAGTGACAGGTAAAAACTGCGACCGGGTAACGGAAACCCGGCGACGTCGGAGAGGGGCATCGGTAGCGGCACGTCGATCGCGCGCTGCGGCGACAGCTCGACGACACGGGTGTTCGCGAGGTTGTCGACGGCGACCGACACACCGAGGTGCTTGATCGTCTCGACGCGCACGCCGGTGCCGAGCAGCACGCGACCCGGCACGCGCGCGAAGTTCGCGCGATCGAGGAAGCTCGTCGCTTGCACGCCGGCATCGACCCAGATGGCCGCAGCGTGACCGCGGAGGGTCTCGGCGTAGTCGACGCGCGCGTGGAGCTGATGGCCGGGCGTGCGCGGCACGGACTTGCCCGCGAAGCTCGGATCGATCGTGCGCTGCTCGGTGACGAGCCGCGTGTACGACAGCGCGAGCGACAGCCTTCTCCACATCCGGCCCGCCGCGACGAGCTCGCCACCGTACGCCTGCGTCGCGCCGACGTTCTCGGCACGCGCGACGAAGCCGGCCGTCGAGATCAGCGCGATCGTGTCGCGCGCACGCGAGCCGAACGCGACGGCCTCGACGAGCACGCGATCGAGCACGCCGACGGCGCGCGCCGGTGCCCACACGAGGCCGGCGTCGAGCATCGGGCCGCGCTCGGGCTCGAGATCCGGCGAGCCGAGGATGTAGCCGCGATCGCCGAACAGCTCGAGCAGCGTCGGCAACCGCACGTACCAGCCGGCGCTGGTCTTGACCGCGAGGTCGTCCGTCAGCCCGGCGCGCGCGGTCAACCGCGGGCTCGGGACGGTGTCCCATCGCGTCGGGATGGCCAGGAACGCGTCGGGGCCGACGACGAGCGGGGTCGGCTTGGTGCGGATGACATCGACGCGCACGGCGGGCGTGATCACCAGTGCCGGTGCGAGCGTGACGTCGAGTGCCGCGGAGACCGCGCCACCTGTCCGCGATCCGGACAGGGCACCGCGCGTCTCCTGATCATCCGCGTCGACGAACCGCTCGCCGCGCAACTCGACGCCCGCCGTGGCTCGGGCCGTGCCGACCAGGCGCGACCAGATCGTCGACCCGCCGCCCGCGAACGTGGTGTAGCGGCGATCGTTGCTCCCGAGCCCCAGCTCGCCCGCGCGATCGCGCAGCGCCTGTCGCTCGACGAGCAGGTACGCGACCTGCCGCGCGCGAAACCCGCGGACCGACGCGTCGAAGCGCCCATCGCCGATCACGTCGACGGTCGACATCTCGGCTTCCCCCGCCGGCTGCGCGATGCTGCCCGGTAAGCCCTGGTGCTTCGCGAGGAGCCGCAGCCCCGTCGCCCACTTGCCATCCTCCTCACCGACGCGCCCCCCGAGGTCGAGTTGATCGAACTCGTTGTTCGAGCGGGTCAGCGTGGTGTCGTCGGTGCGATTGAGCGGCGTACCGTTGTCGGTGAAGAACGAGAAGTCACCGGTGGCACCCTGATAGCCGGCGGAGAACGCCGACAGCACGCGACCATGATCGTCGCCGTAGTGCAGCCGGAGATGCCTCGCACCAAACGACCCACCGCCGATCGACGCGCGCAGGGTCTCGCCCTGCTCGCCGCGCCCGAGCTTGGTGACGAGGTTCACCGCGCCGCCCACGCCGGCACCACCGAGCTCGATCGGGACCGTGCCGCGGTAGAGCTCGACCTCTCCGAACGAATCGATCGCGAAGCGGCCGAGATCGACGGTGACCTGCGCGAGCTTGGCGAGGGGCACGCCATCGATCAGCACCGCGGTGTGGCCAGGCGAAGCGCCGCGCACGCTGATCGACGCGAACGCGCCGAGCCCACCCATCGATCGCTTCGTCACCCCGGCCGAGGTCGCGAGCGCATCGGCGACCGACGCCGTCGCGGCATGTTCGTCGGCGTGAAGGATCGAGACGAACGGTGCATCGTCGAGCGCGCGCGCGCGATAGCGTGCGGCCTGATCCGGCACGCGACCCTCGATCTCGATGGTCTCGCTCGGACCATCGGCACGCGCCGAGGCACTGCTCGACAGCAGCGCGCACGCACAAATGGATCCGATTCGAGTCATTGGTCACCCCACGTGACGACGGGGTGATCAGTACTCGCGACGAGCACGTCTTCGACCCCGAAGCTGCCGATAGGAGAGGTGTCCTGACTTCTGGATCGTCCTTCGCGAGCGCCTTCCCAGTTTCCCAGTGGCTGGCATTACCCTGCTCGCGTCGTCCCCAGTAACAGTAGCGGGGGCTGTGCCGGATTCGAACCGGCTTCCCTGCATCCATCGGAGTTGTGCTCGTCTAGCGTCTACGCGTGCTTGGCCTCCAGGGGTGTTGATAGGTGATCGCGGCGCTCCGCGTCAACCACGATGGTTGACCGGTCGACGGAGAAGGTCGAACATCAACCACATGAGGGGTTGCGCAGTCTGGCTCGTGTTGTCGATGTCGTGTAGCGGGTCCGTCGGCGACGACGACGGCAACTCACCGACGGATGGTCAAGATCCTCCAACGGATGGTCAGGCCGGCGATTCACGCCAGGTCCCGGGTGGCGAGGGCGAGCCGGTCGAGCTCGCCGGGATCACGCTCGCGCATAACCAGGTTCGCAACATGGTCGTCACCGCCGAGCCGTTGCCGTTCCTGACGTGGAACAACGACCTCGCTGCCACGGCCGCGGCGTGGGCCGCGCAGTGCGTCGACACCGATCAGCCGATCGGCCTGATCGACCACAACCCGGGACGCTCGAATGGGCACCCGTACTACGTGGGTGAGAACATCTTCGGATCGGGTGGCGGCGCGTCCGGACCGGAAGCGGTGCAGTTGTGGGCCTCGGAGGGCGCGGACTACACCTACGCCACCGACTCGTGCAACGGCATCTGCGGCCACTACACGCAGATCGTGTGGCGCACGACCCTCGAGGTCGGCTGCGCCCTCCACGACTGCCCGGGGCTCCAGTTCGGCAACTCGATCGTCTGCGACTACGGCCCCGGCGGAAACTCCGGCGGGAAACCCTACTGATCCCGTCGTACCAGCTTATTGGCCCTGAACGATGTCGACCTTCATGCCACCGAGGGCGCCGAGCAGCTCGCCCTTCTCCTTCTCGGGCACCTTGAACTTGTCGAGCGCCTTCACGAGGTCCTCGACGAGCGCGTTGAAGTCCGCTTCCTTGACGCCCATGCCGGCGTGCGCGGTCTTCATGTCCTTGCCGGTGTACTTGCACGGGCCACCGGACGCCGAGCAGATCTGATCGACGAGCTGCTTCTTGAGGTTCGCCGCATCGGCGTTCTTGAAGAAGCCGTTGATGCGATCGTCCGCCACCACGACGCCGACGAACTCGTCGACGACCGCGGTGATCGCGTCCTTACCGCCGAGCCGATCGTAGAGCGACTTGTCGCCGCTCTTCGCGGTGGTGGTGGTCCCGTCCTTCTTGCCACCGCCGCACGCCGTCATCAAACCGGCCGTCGCGAGCGCGGCCACAAAGATCATCTTGAAACGCATCAGAATCCTCCCGGGGTTTGCCTAGCCGCGTACGAGTCAACCCCGTCCGCGGATCGCCACACTGATATCAAAAACTGATCAGCGGGGCGACTCTGCGGAGCTAACGCTCGGTGGCACGGCAACTTTCACCTTGTAGGTCGCGAGGAACTTGATCGCCTTGATCCCGCGCACCGCCCAGAACAGGATGATGAACGCGACCACGAGCACGAGCGGGCCCATCAGCAGCGTCTTGGTCCACGACACCGCCTCGGCATCCTTGACGCCCGAGATGTCGTTGATCGCCGACAACAACCGCGCGACCACGAACGCGAAGATCATCGGAAAGATCTGAACGAGCAGCACCGACGGCGTGCCCCACTTGAAGAACCGGGCGTGGGTGGACAGCGGCGTGCCCTCGTTGAACTTCTGCTGGAAGATCTTCTGGGTCTTGCCGAGGAAGAACGCCATCGACAGGATCAGCGTGGCGAGGTTGAGGACCAGGAACAGGATCACCGCGAACAGCGCGACGAACACCAGGCCCGACGACGAGCCCTCGGTGAACATCAGGTAGTTCACGCTCTTCGCGAAGTACTCGAGGAACGCCTTGAGCGCCGGCTTGGCCATCGCGCCGAGCACCGTGGCCGACAGGATCGTGAGGACCACGAGGACCCCGACGGTACAGATCGTCGCCTTGAGCTCGCCGATCACCCGGCGACCACTCTGCTTCACCACGTCCGAGCCCGCGCCCGCTCGCCCGGCCGCGACCTCCGCCGGCATCTTGATGATCGCCATCAGCGTCGGCCTGATCGCGAGCACGAACAGGATCAGCGTGACCAGCGTGAGGATGATCGGGATCATCCCGAACACGAAGTCGACCTTCTTGATCATGTTCTTGATCGACAGGAACACCTTCGCGTCCTTGAGCACCCGCTGGCCGTTCTCGAGGATGATCTCGACGGGCTGCCTGTCCGGATGCTCGCGCATCTCCTTGATGGTCGGCGCGAACAGCTCCTTGCCCATCACGAGGAACTCGTCGGCGTCGTCGTGCAGCGTATCGAACGTGCCACTCGCCAGGGCGACGCTGGGGTTGGTCAACCCCGACAGCGCGCCCTGCACCGTCCGCATCCCGTAGAGCACGCCGCCGAACAGGTTGACGGTGATGATGAACGTCAGCGCCGCGAGCCCCGAGTACTTGAACAAGACACCTCCCTGGCCGGGATACTTCTTCGCCAGGAAGATCGGCATCAGCAGCAGGAGCACGCCGAGGCCGGAGATCCCGACGACGATCAGCGAGAACGTCTTCATCTTCTTCGCCTGCTTGCGCTCGGCCTTGATCTTCATCTTGCCGAGCACGACCTTCTTCGCGACCAGCACCAGCTTCTGGAAGTCCTCGATCTTGATCGACGGCATCAGCTCCGCATCCTCGGGGCGGTGGATGGTCGACGAGTCCTGCACGTCGGTGACGCCGAGCTCCTTGAGCTCGCCATCGAACTCCTTGTTGTCGGCGACCTCGGAGGCCTCGACCACGCCATCGCCGTCGGCGTCGAGCAGCTTGAGCGCCGGGTCGTCCTCGTCGGCCTCGCCGTCCTCGTCCTGCGTGACCTCGTCGATGTCGGCGATGCCGTCGCCGTCGCTGTCGCGCTTCTCGTCGGCGTCGGAGATGCCGTCGCCGTCGTTGTCTTCCTTCGCATCGGGCACGCCATCGCCGTCGCTGTCGGCGGTGTCGAACTTGTCGGGACCCGCCGGGGCATCCGGCTTGCCGTCGTGGTCCTTGTCCTCGGCGGGGTGATCCGGCTTGCCGTCGTGGTCCTTGTCCTCGGCGCCGCCGGCGGCGGGCACGTCCGGCTTGCCGTCGTGGTCCTTGTCCTCGGCGCTGCCGCTTCCGGCGGCGTGGCCGTCGGCACTGCCGGCATGATCGGGCTTGCCGTCGTGGTCCTTATCGTCGGCGCTGCCGGCGGCGGGCACGTCCGGCTTGCCGTCGTGGTCCTTGTCCTCGGCGCTGCCGGAGCCGGTGGTGTCATCGGCATAGCCCTTCTCCACGCCAACGGCGACCCCACCCAGCAACGCGAACATCACGATCAGAGCGAAACGAAGCTTCATCGTCCCCCGCACGTAACGCGGTCTGTGACGCCGGGTCAATCGGCTGGTGCGCTCAGAAAGCGAAACGATAGGAAGCTGCCTCACGTTAGTTGCCCTCTCGCCGGTGCGGCTTATGGTGCCGCGCATGACGGAGCTGGCGAACAAGACATTCATCGTCACCGGGGCGAACGCCGGCATCGGCAAGATCACCGCGACCGACCTCGCGCGCCGCGGCGCGCACGTCATCCTCGCGTGTCGCTCGCAGGACAAGACCACACCGGTGATCGACGAGATCAAGCGGGTCACCGGGAACGCCAAGGTGGAGTTCGTTCAGCTCGACCTCGGCGACCTCGCCTCCGTCCGCAGATGCGCCGAGGAGCTGCGCGCCCGCAACATCCCGTTCCACGGCCTCATCAACAATGGCGGGCTCGCCGGCAAGCGCGGCACCACGAAGGACGGCTTCGAGCTCGCCTTCGGCACCAACCACCTCGGCCACTACCTGTTCACGCGCATCCTCCTCGATCGGATCAAGGAAGCGGGCACCGCGCGGATCGTCAACGTGTCGAGCCAGTCGCACTACCGCGCGAAGGGCATCGACTGGGGTGCGGTGCGCGGCAACACGCGCTCGTTCACCGCGATGAAGGAGTACGAGGTCAGCAAGCTCGCGAACGTGCTGTTCACCAAGGAGCTCGCGCGTCAGCTCGCAGGCACCAACATCACCACCTACGCCGTCCACCCCGGTGTCGTCGCGACGGAGATCTGGACGCGCGTCCCGGGGCCGCTGCGCTGGGCGATCAAGAAGTTCATGATCACGCCTGAAGAGGGCGCGGTCTCGAGCATCAAGTGCGCGACCGATCCGGCGCTCGCGAAGGACACCGGCAAGTACTACACGGTCGGAGGCGTCGAGAAGCACCCGAGTCGCGTCTCGCAGGACGCCGAGCTCGCGAAGACGCTGTGGACGCGCAGCGCCGAGATGACCGGCCTCCCGGCGTAGCGACTCTAAGCCAACCGCTGGCCGGAACCATTGGTGTTGTGGGCTGCGGCCGTCGGTGTGCCCGATCGGCGAGCGAACGTGTTCGGCGCGGCGATCAACGTCACGGCGGCCATTCGCAGTCTGGAGTCTGCCGTCAACCGCCATCACGATGAGCCACGCGAGCGTCGGCAGGTTCTGACCGGCCTCGACGTTGGCAAACTCGCACGTGATGCGGTTGACCACGCGCGAGGTCGTGCCCGCGCCGAGCTCGGTGGCATCGCGGATGCTCGTCCGCACCGGTGCGCTTGGACGGTGTCGAAGGAGACCGGACGTGATGCCGGCCTCTCGCCGTCGAAGAGGCGAGCAAACCGCCATGACGACGAGCTCCGCACCGAACACGCCCGTTGGTGGATCGGCGGCACGGTCGAGGCGAGCCGCTGGTGGTTTTCATCGCGACTCTCGAAGGAATCACGTCTGCGGTAATTTGCCCCGCACGAGCGCTGCCGCTCGATCGGAGAGGTTCACTCGGGATTGGCGCGAGGCACCTCACTCGCGCAATAGTCGGCGTCATGACCGACTCGTCGCGTAGAAAGTTCCTCGAAGGCTCGCTGATCGCGGGCGCATCGCTGCTCGTCGCACGCGGCATTGCGGATGCGCAGCCCAAGGATGCGCCCAAGCCAGTAACGCCGCCGCCGGCCCCGCCGCCGGTTGCCCCGTCGCATCCGTCGCTGGCGCTGCCCGCGCTGCCGTACGCGCAGAATGCCCTCGAACCGGTCCTCTCGGCGACCACGCTGTCGTTCCACCACGGCAAGCACCACAAGGCGTACTTCGACAAGCTGAACGGCTTGATCGAGACCACGCCGTACAAGGGCAAGTCGCTCGACGAGATCGTGACGAAGAGCGCCACGAACCCGAAGGACAAGAAGATCTTCAACAACGCCGCGCAGGCGTGGAACCACACGTTCTACTGGAACAGCATGATGCCGAAGGGCGGCGGCGCACCGACGGGCAAGCTCGCCGAGCGGATCACGAAGGACTTCGGCAGCTACGACAAGTTCAAGGAGCAGTTCATCACCACCGGTGTGGACCACTTCTCGAACGGCTGGGTGTGGCTGGTGCTCGACAAGGGCAAGCTCGTCATCGTCGACACGCACGACGCCGACACGCCGGTGATCCGCAAGCAGAAGCCGCTGCTCGTCAGCGACGTCTGGGAGCACGCGTACTACCTCGACTACAAGAACCTGCGGAAGGATTACCTGACCGCGTTCGTCGACAAGTTGATCAACTGGTCGTTCGTCGAGAAGAACCTCGGCTGAGGTGGTGCGATGATGCCGTCGCATGAGCACGGAGGACCTGACCCTTCCGCTCGGTAAGGGCGCACGCGACGACACCCTGCCGCAGAGCAGGGCAGCCGCGTCCGATCAGGTGGGGCAGACGATCGGGCGTCACGTCGTGCTGTCGGTGCTCGGGTCCGGCGGCATGGGCATCGTCTACGCGGCGTACGATCCGGCACTCGATCGCAAGATCGCCGTGAAGCTGTTGCGCGAGGCGACCGGCGAGGATTCCACGGAGGGCCGCACCCGGATGCAGCGCGAGGCACAGGCACTCGCACGGCTGACGCATCCGAACGTGATCACGGTGCACGACGTCGGCGAGCACCGCGGCTCGGTGTACATCGCGATGGAGCTCGTCGTCGGTGGAACGCTGAACGAGTGGGCGAAGGACAGGAGCTGGCGCGAGGTCCTCGGCGTCTACATCAGCGCAGCGCGTGGGCTCGCAGCCGCTCACGCGGTGGGCTTGATCCATCGCGACTTCAAGCCGGAGAACGTGCTGGTCGGCGACGACGGCCGCGTGCGCGTCACCGATTTCGGGCTCGCGCGGTTGGTGAGCAAGGAGGCGGAGGAGCCGGCGGATCCGACGCAGAGTCCGACGTCGCTGTCGTCGAACTTGACCGCCGCGGGATCGGTGATGGGCACGCCGCGGTTCATGGCACCCGAGCAGATCGACGGTGGCGTCGTCGACGCGCGCACCGATCAGTTCGCGTGGTGCGTCGCGTTGTGGGAGGCGCTGTACGGCGAGCCGCCGTTTCCCTACGCGAACCTCGCGCTGCGGTCGGCCTCGATCCAGGTCGACGTGCCGAGGGTGCCCGCGACCAGTAAGCTGCCGCGCGGGATCGCGAAGGTGCTGCTCCGCGGGCTCGCGCCCGAGCCGGAGAAGCGGTGGCCGAGCATCGACACGATGATCGACGAGCTGCAGCGAATCACCGCGCCGCGCCGCACGATGATGATCGCCGCCGCGGCCGTCGCGATCGTCGGTGCCATCGCCGTGTTCGCGGTGACGCGGTCGTCGTCGAGCGACCCTGCAGGTCCGAGCTGCGACGGGGCAGGTGCACCGATCGAGACGGTGTGGGCCCCGGGCGCGAAGCGTGTGGTCGAGGACAGCTGGACCAAGAGCGGCCTGTCGTTCGGGCGAGATGCGTTTCGGTCGATCGATCGCTCGATCGATAGCTGGCGTGCACGGTGGAGTGAAGCCGCGCGGGAGAACTGTCGCGCGACGAGGATCATCGGCGTGCAGAGCGAGTCCGTGCTCGACCTACGGACGGCGTGTCTCGATCGCAGGCGCGACGAGCTCGAGATCCTGATCACCGCGCTCGAGAAGGCAGATGCCAAGCTCGTCGAGCATGCGAGCTCGCTCGTGCTGCCGGACCTCGACACCTGTCGCGATGTCGCGCTGCTCACGACCACGACCCCAGCACCTGGCGATCCGGCCAAGGTGACGGAGCGCGAGGCGATCGAGAAGGAGCTGACCGCGATCGAGAAGGAGCTCGTCGACGGCATGCCACTCGAACGGGCGCGTTCGCTCGACGAACCTTCAACCAAGCTGGTCGCACGAGCCGTCGCACTCGGGTGGCCACCACTGACGGCGCGAGCGCAGCGGAGGCGCGCAGGCGTGGAGCACGAGCTCGGCAAGGGCAAGCCGGCCCGCACGTCGCTGCTCGCAGCCGCGGCAGCGGCATCCGCGGCGGGCGATCTCGATCAGCTGGTGTCGATCTACATCGAGCTCGCCGAGGTCGAGGCCGACCTCACCTCCGACTTCGCGCTCGGCGACAGCTGGACGGTGCTCGCCGAGGGCACGCTCTCCCGCCTCGGACCCCGACCCGAAGCGATGTTGCAGATCTACAAGGAGCGCTCGGCGATCGCCAACAACGCCGGTCGCCTCGAAGACATGCGTGCGGCGAATGAAGCTGCCCTCGTGATCGCGCGAGCGAAGGGGCCCGTCGCCGAGCTCGCGATCGAGGCCAGGCTCGGCTACGCGCTCGGGGAGCTCGGCCAGATGAAGTCCGCGCTCGCTCACCTCGACCGCGCCCTCACCCTCGCGAAGGCCGAGCTCGGACCGAACCACCCGAAGGTCGCCGATGTCACCTACGACCGCGGCACCGTGCTCTACCGCCGCGGCGAGTACGCGGAGTCAGAGACTCACTTCCGCGCCGCGCTCGCGATCCGCGAGCAGGCATTCGGACCCGACGAGCTCAAGGTCGCCGCGAGCTTGCAAGGCCTCGGCAACGCCTTGCTCGCCCGCGGCAAGCTCGCCGACGCACGTGCGCACTTCGAACGCGCGCTTGCGATCCTCGAGGTGAGACTCGGTCCGGATCACCCGGATGTCGCGAGCGCGCTCAATGATATCGGAGGTGCGTATCACCACACAGGCGACTACGCGACCGAGCTCGCGTTCGGCAAGCGCACGCTCGCGATCCGAGAGAAGGCGCTCGGTCCCGATCACCCCGATGTCGCGGAGAGCCTGGTCAACACCGCGATCGCGTCGAAGGCACTCGGCCAGTGGGCCGTCGTCGAGCCGAACTACCTGCGCGCGATCGCGATCTTCGAGAAGGTCCACGGCAAGAGCCACTTCAACACAGCCGTCACGCGGCTCAACCTCGCCGAGGCGTTGCGCGTGGGCGGCAAGCTCGAGGCGGCGGCAGTCCAGTACGAGAAGGCGCGTGCGATCCTCGTCGAAAAGTTCGGCCCGGAGCACCCGATCACCGCCCACGTCTGGAACGGCCTCGGTCAACTCGAGCTCGCGCGCGGCAAGCGAGCCGAGGCGGTGGTGATGCTCGAGCACGCGGTCGCGATCCGGGCGAAGGATGGAGGCGACGCGCCGGCGCTCGCCGAGAGCCGGTTCGCACTCGCACGTGCGCTCGACACGCCCGACCGCGCTCGCACGCTCGCGACCCAGGCGCGTGACGCGTATCGCACCGCCGGCAAGAGCTTCGCGAGGCAGGCCGACGAGATCGAGCGCTGGCTGCGCTGACGCCCGTGGGCACCGCGGTCGCAACCCGTTGCAATGGTATCGCCCAGGGCCGTGGGCACCTGGCGCGCAAAGCCTCAGCGAGCAGGCGCGACTGATCGGTCTATGATGGCCGCGTGCTGGCGTTTTTGGCGGTGATCACCACGGTGCACCTCGAGGCGGATGTCGTCGCCACGGGTGGCGACTTCGTCGACGTTCCCTTCGAGGTGCCGGCGAACACCGCCGAGATCCGGATCACCCACACCGACGGTGATGCCGCGGTGATCCTCGACTTCGGCGTGTGGAGCCCCGAAGGGTTTCGCGGCTGGGGTGGCGGCAACACCGAGGACGCGATCATCGGCGTCGCACAATCGTCGCGAAGCTATCTCCCCGGCGCGATCACACCGGGGATGGGTTGGACGGTCGTGATCGGCAAGGCGAAGCTCGCGAACGGCGCCGGTCACTACGCGATCGACATCGAGTTCGACGACGCCGCGACGCTGACACCCAAGCCGATGGCGGCGTTCGATCCGGTCGTCAAGTCGACCGAGCGGCGCTGGTACAAGGGCGATTTTCACGTCCACTCCGAGGAGAGTGGCGATGCCTCGGCGACGTTCGCGGAGATCGCCGCACTAGCGACCGAGCGCGGCCTCGACTTCATCAACCTCAGCGATCACAACACCAGCTCGCAGCTATCGCTGATCGCGGCGTTCCAACCCTCGACGGACATCCTGTTGCTGCGCGGCGCGGAGATCACGACCTATGCGGGGCACGGCAACGCGGTCGGCTTGCCGAGCTACGTCGATCACCGGATCGGCTATCAGGGCCGCACGATCGTCGACGTCATCGACGAGGTCACCGCGGAGGACGCGATCTTCATCGTCAATCACCCGTCGCTCGATCTCGGCGACGTCTGCATCGGGTGCGCGTGGGGCCACGCCGACACGCCGTGGGACAAGGTCAGCGGCATCGAGGTGATCACCGGCAAGTGGGATCTCGTCGAGAGCTTGTTCGTGCCCGGCGCGATCGAGCTGTGGGACCAGCAGCTGGACGCGGGCCATCGGATCGCCGCGATCGGCGGCAGCGACGATCACAGCGCCGGCGAAGGCACCGGCTTGACGGACACGCCGCTCGGCTCGCCGACGACCTTGGTGCTCGCGGAGAACTTGTCGGAAGCGGCGATCGTCGCGGCGATTCGCAAGGGCCGCACGATGGTGATGTTGCGGGGTCCCGACGATCCGTTGATCGACGTCCACGGTGTGGCGCTCGACGGAACGCTCGCCGAGATCGGCGACGACATCGACGGGGTCGCGACCGCCGAGTTTCCGCTGACGGTCACCGGTGGGACCGGTGGCGTCGTCCAGTTGTGGCGCGACGGCGTCTTGATCGATGAAGCCGACGTCGATGCCGATGCGTTCACGCACACGTTCCGGGATGCACCGGGTGCTGCGGACCACCGCTATCGGATCGAGATGATCAACGACAGCGGCAAGCGGGTCGTGGTGACCTCGCACTTCTACGTCCACGGCATTGCTGTCGACAACGGGTGCGGGTGCCGCTCCGACGAGCCTGGCGGGATGTTGATCATCCTGCTCGTGCTCGGCGTCCGTGTACCCAGATCGCGTCGCTACAGCTTGTCGACGATGCGCTCGGCCAGCTCATCCTTGTCGGGATAAGCGCCTTCCGCAATCAGCTCGCGGAGTTGGAGCATCCGCTGGGTGACCTTGGCCCCCTTGGCAGCGGGCTGTTCGTTCTCGTGGGTGTCCGGTTGGGCGTCTTCGACCAAGAACATGATGAGGAGAGAGTTCGGCTGCTTTTTCTGAAGATGTGGGGGTGATCGACGGATGATCGAGGGTCGCTGCGTCGCGGGTGCGACCGTCGCAGGGGTCTGGAGCACCCCCCTAAGTGCTCGACATGACTGATCCTACGGTTGGTCCGAGACTTGATGAGTGGTTCGTTCACCATGTCGAACCGCCTCGCCACCATCGCCACCGCCCAGAAGCAAACCCGCGTTCGTGACTTCGTGTTCGCGTGCTGCGTGGCCCTCGCGACCGTCGTGTCGGTGACCTCGGTGTCGACCGCAGCGCATGCCGCCGCGCCGACCGCGCAGCGCTGATCACGCGAACGCTTCGAGCGCGATGCTCGGTTGGGCTTCCAGGATCTGACGCAGTCCAACCTCGAGCTCCGCCATCGTCGGACGCAACGACGGATCCTTCGCCATCGCACGTACGATCAACCGCTCGAGCTCCGCCGGCACATCCGAGCGATGCATGCTCGGACGGTCCGCGAGCCACTCGTGGTGCGCGAGCATGAGCTGCGGCAGCGTGCCGTGGAACGGCTGATCGCCGCACACCAGCTCGTACATCATGCAGCCGAACGCGTAGACGTCCGACTTCGACTGCGGCCGACCGCGCCACTGCTCGGGCGCCATGTAGCAAGGCGTGCCCGCGATGGTGTTCTCCGACGGAGCCTCCTCGGCAAACCGCGCGACCCCGAAGTCGATCACCTTGATGCGCGGCGGCCAGCCCGTCGATTCGTAGAGCACCAAAACGTTGTCGGGCTTGATGTCGCAGTGGGTGATGCCGGCGGTGTGGAGTGCCGCGAGCGCACCAGCGATCTGCATCCCGATCGCCACCAGCGCGTCGATCTCGATCTGACCGCGATCCGCGAGCGTGCCGAGGCTCTCACCGTCGAGGAACTCCATCACGATGTACGGCATCTCGCCGTCGCGATCCGCGGCGAGCACGTCGACGAGGCCGACGTGGCGCACGCGCATCGAGACCTTCCGCTCCGCGAGCAACCGGCTCACGACCTCGTCATGGCCGCGATAGAAGGGATCGAGCACCTTGAGAGCGACCTTCTCGCGGGTCACGACGTGCTCGCCGACGAACACGCCGGAGGTCCCGCCCCGCGCGATCGGGGCGACGACGTTGTAGGTGCCGAGACGGCTCGCCTGCGGCTCCACCTGGGTGGTTTCGAGGCGAGTCGTGGAGTGGGTGCAGCGGCGTCTGGTCACGAAGGACCTTTGTGCGAAGTGAATGCCACCGATCATGCCAAGCAACTCGGGTAGTTCGGCGCGAAGACCCATCGCATCCCCGG
Organism: Deltaproteobacteria bacterium; assembly: GCA_031385555.1. GTDB lineage: Bacteria > Myxococcota_A > Polyangia > Haliangiales > Haliangiaceae > JABFXX01. The sequence goes on from JANNBP010000275.1 coordinate 30,121, forward strand.
CAAGCCTGACGGCCGCGTCAACAAATCCGTCCTCGAAGGATCGCGTACGTGGACGAGTCGCGATGGGTATGGCGATTCCAGGAATCCTTCTCGTGCTGGCAGCCGTCGCGGGTGGCTTCGCGATGGCAGGCGGACACTTTCCCGTCTTGATCCAGCCGGCCGAATTCATCGTCATCCTCGGGGCGGCGGCGGGTGCCCTGCTGGCCTCGGCGCCGGGCAAGATGCGGAAGCGCATCAAGGCGGTCGTCAAGCTCGCCATCAAGGAGAACATTCCTTCCCAGAGCGACTACCTCGATGTCCTGAAGTGCCAGTACGAGCTGTTCATGCTCGCGCGCCGCCAGGGCGTGCTCGCGCTCGAGGCGCACGTCAACGACCCGGCGAAGTCGGACATCTTCAAGAAGTATCCGAGCATGCAGAAGCAGCATCACGCGACGACGTTCATGTCGGAAGCGCTGCAGCAGATCGTCAACGGCATCACCCCGGATGATCTCGAGCAGCTCCTCGAGTCCGAGATCGACACGATCAAGGCCGAGGGTCACCTCGCCTCCGGCCTGCTCAAGATCATCGGCGACTCGCTCCCCGGCATCGGCATCGTCGCCGCGGTGCTCGGCATCATCGTCACCATGGGTCACATGGATGCGCCGCCGGCCGTGATCGGCGCGCACGTCGCTGCCGCGCTCGTCGGGACCTTCCTCGGGATTCTCGTCTGCTACGGCATGATCCAGCCGCTCGCCAACAACGCCGAGATCCAGGAGACCCACCAGCTCCGCTACCTCCAGGTCATCAAGTGCGCCGTCATCGCGTCCGCGCGTGGCGTCGCGCCGCCGACCGCCGTCGAGTTCGGTCGCAAGCAGATCTTCACCGACGAGCGGCCGTCGTTCCAGGAGCTCGACAAGGCTCTGCAGTCCATCCAGTAGCGGTCGAAGCACTGATCAGCCATGGCGCGCAGATTCAAAAAGGTCGAAGGCGGACACGGTCACCACGGTGGCGCCTGGAAGGTCGCCTACGCCGACTTCGTAACCGCCATGATGGCGCTCTTCATGGTGCTCTGGCTGCTCGCCTCGACGGACGCACAGTCTCGCAAGGAGATCTCGAACTACTTCCGCACCGGCATCCTCCCCGAAGGAGACCTGTCGATGGGTCGCGCCTCGCAGGCGGTGCCCGCGATCATCGAGCAGACCTCGCAGCCGCCGGCCGAATCGCACGAGCAGCAGACGCTCGACAGCCAGGCCGCCGCCGCGAAGCAGATCTCCGACAAGCTCGGTCGGCTCGCAGCGATCGACTCCGGGCTCGCTTCGGTGATCAAGAACGTCCACGTCCAGACCACGTCTGAAGGCATCGTGATCGACACCGTCGACGAGGACAAGGGCCTGCTGTTCGACATGTCCTCCTCCAAGCTCACCGAGCCGATGGAGCGCTTCCTCCGCGCGTTCACCCCGGTGCTCGTCGCGCTCGACAAGCCGATCGTGATCAACGGTCACACAGATGCGCGTCCCTATGCGTCGGGCTCGAGGCTGTCGAACTGGGACCTGTCCTATCAGCGTGCGTCCGCGGCGCGCGAGATCCTCGAAGGGAGTGGGCTGCCGGCGAGCGCCATCAATGGCGTGTTCGCGCGCGGTTCGACGCAGCTCTACAAGCCCGACGAGCCGTTCTCTCCACAGAACCGCCGCCTCACGTTCCTCGTCAAGATCGCCAGGCCTGACGCCAAACCCCGCAAGGTGAACCTCAACTCGGCGGAATAGCTGGTGCGAGACTCGGCATATCCCTCGCAAGAGTCGGCCTCGTGCGCCTCCTCGCGATGATGATCCTGATCGGAACCGCCGGCACGGCTGCGGCCGATTCGAAGAACCCCAAGGTTTCGAAGGACTCATCATCCGAGAAATCCGAGAAATCCGAGAAATCCGAGAAATCCGAGAAATCCGAGAAGTCCGAGAAGTCCGAGAAGTCCGAGAAGTCCGAGAAGTCCGAGAAGTTCGAGAAGCTCCCTCCGCTCTACAGCATCGAGCTCCGGTTCGGCAAAGGCGTCGAGATGGGTGGCAGCGGCGAGATGACGACGACCCGCGGGACGCCGCTCAACGTCTCGGCGATCGTCGCGATCGCGATCAACGAACAACCCTGGATCAACGCGTACGGTGGCATGAGTGCAGAGCTCGTCGATCGCAACGCGGTCGGTGCCGTCGCCGGGGTGATGGTGCCGGTGCGCGGCACGGGCATCCGCGTCTCCGCCGGTGGCACGTACATGTTCTCGCCGTTCACCCTGTGGGGTGCCTCGGCGGCCGTCGGCGGCTGTGCGCGCGGCAAGTTCGGACAGCTCAGCATCTGCGGCGACGTCGAGATGACCGCGTTCTTCGCGGGCACCGACCTCGCCGAGGGTAAGATGGTGACGCAGCTGCAAGCGCGTCTCGGAGTGGCCTTCGATGCGCTGTAGCTTCCTGCTCGGATTCCTCCTGCTCGGGTGCGGGCAGGACATCTGCATCCGTCACAGCGACTGCGTCTCCGGCGAGATGTGCAGTGCGAGTGGTGTCTGCGCAGTGGTGTCAGATGGTGGCGTGTCGGATGGCGTTGCTGATGCAGACGTCGAACCGGATGCAGACGCAGCACCCAGCGCGGCGTCCAGCAAGCGCTGCGTGAAACAGCCGGCGACGGCGACGACCACATTCGAACCGACGGAGGACTGCAATGGCGACGGCACTAACGAATAACGAAGATGCGGCCACCGCGAAGCTCGTCAAGTCGCTCGACTCGCTGCCGACGCTCCCGATCGTCGCGATCCAGATCGGCGAAGTCGTCCACGGCAAGAACGTGTCGGTGACCCAGGTCGCCGAGATCCTCAAGACCGATCCGTCGACCTCCGCGAAGCTGCTCCGCCTCGTCAACTCGCCGTACTTCGGCATCCCTGGCGGCGTCTCCGATGTCGCGCGCGCGATCCCGTTCGTCGGCTTCAACACGCTCTACCAGCTCGTGCTCTCGATCTCGGTGCTCGACACGCTCGGTGCCAAGAACAGTGCGTTCGACATCAAGTCGCTGTGGACCCACTCGCTCTCGGTCGCCACCGCGGCCCGCGAGCTCGCCACCGAGGTCCGGTTCGCCGACCCGGGCGGCTGCTTCACCGCGGGCCTCCTCCACGACATGGGCAAGATCGCGCTCGCCAAGCTCGACGGTGAGCGCCTCGCGGCCGCCTACGCAACGGCCAAGGAGTCCGGCATCTCGCTCGAAGCCGCCGAAGCCGCGGTCGGCCTGATCCCTCACGAGAAGATCGGCAGCAGGCTCGCGAAGGCCTGGAAGTTCCCGGTCACGCTGTCGACCCCGATCGAACATCACCACCACATTCACCGGCCCGAGGTGCGCGAGCGCATGGGGCCGAACCTTCGATCGATCACCGAGATCGTCGCCGCAGCAGATCACGTCTCGCACGCCTGCGCCGCCGCCTTCGGTGCCGATCGAGATCCCGAGATGGCCGACATGGCCGAAGCGCAGGCGCTGTTCGAGCGGAACGGCCTGTCGCAACAGCAGCTCTCCGGGTTGCAGGATCGGATCAAGACCTCGCTCGAGAAGTCGAAGGTGTTTCTTTCCCTGCTCGACTAGCCGAGCACGTACGATGCGTCGTGAGCTGCCGGCTGGCGCTGCTGATCCTCTGCGCGTGCTCACGCTCGATGGTTCTCTCGGAGTACGGAACGCGAGCCGGCGTTCGCCGCAATGACGACGGGTTCGTGCGCGCGCAAAGCCTCCGTCGAGGTGGGTGACCACGTACGACGCGGTGATGTCATCGGCGAAGTCGGGCTGTATCCGTGCTCCGACGAGGTCGTGCACGTTCACATGGAGGTCTGGAATGCAGAGCTCCAACCTCGCGCGGATGACGATCTACTCGGAACCGAGAATCCCTTGAACTACAGCGCCGGCTGCTTCGATCGCCGAAAGGCCTATCCCACGGATCGCTTGGTGCTGACCTATCCGGTCAGTTGCTGAGTCACTCGTCGTCGCGATAGTCGTCGAGCCGGATCACCTTACCGCCGACCTTTACTTGATCCCAACCGACCGTCACCTTCGCGACATCAACGAGGTTGCGGATCAGTCGGGCACGCGCACGCGCGGGTGTGGTCGTGGGGGCTTCGTTCCAGGCGAGGCGCGCTTCTTCAGGCGTGACGAGCATCGGCGCGAGGTGCCGCGCTTCGAGCGCCGCGAAGTAGCCGGTGTCGAGCTCGTGATACTTGAGGTCGATCTTCTTGCGCTCGTCGGGCGTCTCGCCGGCGCGACCGATCAACGTTTGCTTGGTGATCCAATCGAGCTGACCGACCAGGGTCTCGGGAGCGTGCTCGATCGCGTCGAGGGTCGCCGCCCAGCGGGTGACCACTTCAGAGACTTCGAGGGGTACGGCCGGTGCTCCCCGCGTGAACCGGCGCGCAGCTTCGAGATAGCTGCGCTGGAGCGTCAGTGCGGCGGCATGATCTCCGTCGACGATCGCGCGCAGGATCTGCAGCGGCTCGTGCACGGGCGCGAGATCGCGAAGAGCGCCGGCCTCGGCGAGATCGATCACCAGCAACGTGGTGGCGAGCTTCAGATACTCCGCCGTCTGCGCCATGTTCGAGTCCGACAGACCGAGCTGGAAGCGCTGGCGACGGCGAAACAACGTCAGGAACGTGCGAAAGTCGAGCAGCGCAGGTCCGCGCAGGCTCTTGCAGAGATTGCCGGGCTCGAAGATGCCGAGCGCGCGACCGAGCCATCGCCGCGAGACGCGCCGCACCGCGACGCCCTTCTCGGAGAGCTTGAAGCGATCGTCGACCAGCGTGCCGGCACCACTGATGATCGGTCGCGAGATCAGAAACGGCAGCAGGCCGCGCCGGAGCTCGCAGAACGCGCACAGCCGGTAGAGGGCGAGGAACAGGATCATGGGTGGCTCCCAGATCCCGCGCTCGAGCCACATCAGCGGCGTCTGCAGCGCACGCAGGATCGGCCCCTCCGGTGTCACCCACGCGCGGATCCCCTGCAGGCGTGGAACGAGCGAGCACAGCGAGACGACAAGCACCGTCGCGATCAGCAGCGCGGCGACCGCGAGCATCATTGCCCAGGTGACGAAGGCGCAGATCGCGACCAACGGGATCAGCGCGATCACGCCGGCACGCCACGCGAACAGTCGCCCGCCGCGAGCGATCTCGACCTCGTAGTTCTCCTGTGCGCCGTAGGTGTGCCCCTCGGCGTCGCGACAGTTCTTGAGCAGCGTCAGCTCGCCACCGCCGAGCGTACGAATCGCGTCGGGGATCGCATGCGCGACGAGCGAGTCTTGCGCGCGCTGGTACAAGATGGCTTCGCTCGGACCGCGACACTCCGGCGTACCGGCCTCGACGAGCCCATCGTCGATCGCGTTGCCGTGTGCCTCGTAACTGAGGATGCCGCCGTTGGCGAGGAACAGCTCGCGCTTGAGCTTGCGCCCGGGGCGGGTGCGAACGAGCCGACTTACCGACGCTGCGAGCGCGTCATAGATCGCGGAGTTCGTCGGCCGCTGCACGCCGTGCCGAGGCACGTACCGAATCGCGTATTCGGTCTCGAGACCGAGCAGCCGATCGAACAGTGGCTACTCTCCGCCTTCGGGGACGATCGTCTCGCGCGCGTACTCCTTGGGATCGCGCTGAGCGTCCTGACGAACCTCGTCGACGACCTCTCCGAGCGGGGTGCGCTCGACCTTGTCCTCACTGGGCTGGGGCTGCTGCTTGGGTTCCGGCGTGGCTGGCATGGGATGTCAAGCGTGGCCGATCGTGGCGCGGTGCGCAATCACCTTAGAAAACCTTAGAAGCGGCTGCCGAACGTGAACATCACGGGCTGGGTCGACGCTTGCCTGGACGACGCCGGCTCGTCGGTGAGCACGTCCCGGTGGAACAAGCGCGGGATGCCGATCCCGAGCACGGTGCCGAGCGCGGCACCGAACAGCACGTCGGTCATATAGTGGGTGTCGGACGCGATGCGCAGATACGAGGTCGCGACCGCGATCGCGAGACCGCCGCCCCACAGGATCGGAGCGCTGTCGTAGCCGCGCAGCGACGCGACGGTGCCCGACGACGTCGCCATCGCAAACACCAGCGCGGCGTGCCCCGAGAAGAACGACGTGTACGACTCGCCGGGACGCTGCATGACGCTGCGGCCCTTGAAGCGCGCGTACGGTCGCTGGCGCGCGATGGCGATCTTGAGCACCTCGTTGAGCAGCCCCGCGGTGACGCCGGCCTGGACGACCGGGAGGAGGTCGTCGTAGACGCGGCGCGAATCGCGGTCGGTGAAGGCGGTGCTTGCCGCGAGTCCGCCCAGCGCGAACAGCGGCGAGACGACGAAGCCGGTGACGTTCGAGATCGCGTGAGCGCGATCGACGTTGTCCCACTTGAGCGAACGCGCGCGGGCGTCGAGGCCAGGAGGCTCGCACCACCAGCAGCCGGCACGGCTGATCTGTTGCTTGAGGGCGAACTCGACGATGAGATACGAGGCACCGCCGAGGATGACGGGGGTGAAGTGCCAGGCGCGATCGGTGTCGCTGCGCTCGGACGGATCGGCGTGCGCGGTTCGCGACGCGAACAGGAGCACGACCACCAGTGTGCGAAACACGCCCAGCACAGTACCAGCGCGTCCCACGCGTACGGGGCGGGTTACGCACCCGAACCGCCGGGTCCGGTGGTCGTTGTCGCTCGCGACCCTACTTGACGGTCCACTCGTCGAGGTAGGCGCCGTTCATCGCATCGGTGCGAATGCCGGCGGTGCCCCACGCGAACGTGGAGTCGGTGGCGGAGAGCACCTTGTTGCCGTCGAGGTAGAGCTCGAGCTTGTTGCCGATCGCATGGAACTGGATCTTGTGCCACGCGTTCGCCGATGGCTTCGGCATGGTTACTTCGGCGAGGGTCTTGTACGCGCCGTTCGACTTGCGCTTGATGTTGACCTTGCCGTCCATCCGCCACGAGGCGACGTAGAGATTGTATTCGTCGTGGTAGCGGATGAACGCCTTGGCGCCGGGATCGACGCCGGTCGTGGTGGTGGTGGTGTAGTAGAAGCGGAACTCGTTCTTCTGATCCGTCCACTTCATCGGGTTGGCTTCGGCGCCAGTGAAGGGCAACGCGACCGCACGAAACGCACCCGAGCTGGATTCTTGAATCTGGCCACGCGAGTAGCTGCCGATCGCGACGGCCTTGAGACAGCCGGAGGTGACATCGAGGTGCGAGCGTAACGACTTGTTGCTGGAGCACTCGATCGTCGACGGGAGCGTGTAGCCGCGCATGTCTTCCATCCCGGCGGGATACGCCGTGGCGTGGCCGTGCCAGCCGTAGGTGGCGGCGGAGCCGATCGTCGAGGTGCCGGTGAACGGCGTGTAGATGTCGGCCGCACGGAGCCCGACGTCCTCGTCGAGCACTTCTTCGTCGGCAGAGACGTCGTCGCTAGACACCTGCGCGTCCACGTCACCCCCGAGATCCTCGGTCGGCTCCGTGCCGTCGGACACACAGCCCATCAGAGAAACTGCTGATAGGAACAGTGCTGCTGTGATGTTAATTCGCGCCATGGGCGCCCTGTGTGCGGCAGCGACGCGTCCGCGGCAATCGAGCAATCCCCGAGAGACATGAACTAATTTCGGTAGGGGAGATGCCGAGTGCTCGGCTGCCGCGGGATCCCTATTCGTTTCAAGAAGTGCACGTAATCGTGCGCACAACTCGAGGCCGAAGCAGCTGCTAGTTTTTTACCGCCGTGCTGTTGGTGATGTGGCGGCGAGGGACAAACCCAGAGCAACACCGAAGAAGAAGTCGGAGCCGACGGAGCACGTGCCCCTCGGCGACGAGCACTCGCCCGAGCGCTCGAAGCGGTGCTACTTCGCGAGAGCGATCGAGACCGTGAAGCAGGCACCACGCTCGGGCGCGCGCCGGTAGCTGATGCGGCCTTCGAGCATCTGCATGACGTAGGCGCTGATCGCGAGGCCAGGGCCGGTGCCTTCGCGCGTCGTCGAGGCGAACGGCTCGAACATCGTGTCGGCGATCTCGGGTGCGACGCCGGGGCCGTCGTCGGTGACCGTCAGGACGACTTCGGTTTCGGTGACGCGAGCGACCACGTCGACCCTGCCGCCCTGCGGCGAAGCGTTGGCGGCGTTGCGCATGAGGTTCGCGAGCACCTGGAGGAACAGGGCCTCGGCGACCGAGATGTCGGCGGCGGGGAGCGGTGCGATGTGGAGCTCGGCACGCTCGCGAACGTAGCCACCGGCGATCCGGACCGCGCGCTCGACCACGCGCTGCAGCGGGACCGCCTTGCGAGCCACGTCTCCGTCGCGGATGAACTTCCGCATCTGGACGAACAGCTGGATCGCTTCTTCGCCGGCGGAGTTCGCGTCGGCGACGGCGGCGTGCATGCCCACGGGATCGGTGCCGGCGAAGTCGGTGATGTCTGCGAGCGCGGCGGTGAGGGCCTGCATCGTCGAGGCGAGATCGTGGAGTAGCGACGAGGTCAACGCCCCCAACGTGGCTTGCCGCATCAGCTGGTTGACGCGCGAGCCACTGCCGGTCGCGACATCGATCGAGGTGATCCGAGCCTCGAGGACGCCGCACGCACGTTGCGCGCGATGCGCCATGTAGCGCACGACGGCGCGCGCAGATTCGGTGACGCCCCGTACGCGAAGGAGGAGCTCGCCATCGGCATCGAGCGGGAGCTCGAGAAACCAGCCGACGCCGATCTTGGGCACCGTGCCGCCGGAGAACGCGTGCTCGCCGGCATCCGTGCGCACGACCGTCGCGCAGGCGGTGACGCCCTCGACCATCAGCGCGCGGCGGACGATGGTCTCGGACAGCTCGAGCGCCGTGCGCGTGGTCGCCAGCTCGTCATCGAGGTTCGACAACGAGAGGGCGTCCTCGACGGAGGCGAACAGGCGGCGCTGGAGCTCGCGCTGCTCGAGACCGCGGCGCACCACGATCTCGATCTCGTCGTGCCACGGCTTGCCCACCTTGTAGGGCGCATCGGGAGACATCAGCGCACGCTGGGCACGCTCGTCGAGGTAGCCGGTGAGCAGCACGCGCACCGGGTCGCGCTGGTGCGTGCGGGCGAACTCGAGGACCTCGATGCCATCGTGATCGGGCATCTTGAGATCGGAGATGACGACGTCGTACTGGTGCTCGGTGAGGGCGTCGAACGCCTCGTTCCCGGAGGCAACTGCCTCGACCCGGTAGGAGTCGGAGAGCTCGTCGACCAGGGCCTCGCGAACGTGGTCGTCATCGTCGACGACGAGGATGCGTGCGTGTTTCATGACTGACCTTTGGTCGGGATGTCTTCCATCCGCTCGGCGAACGTGGCGAGGACGACCTGCAGCTCCTCGGGGAGCTCCGGTCGGTTGTGAACGTCCTCGAAGGTGTTGGAGCGACTGGCCTGGACGATCGCGGCCACGTTGGATTCGATGCGGCGAGTGATCTGATTGACCCGGCTCAGGAGGCGCTCTTGCTCGACCTTGAGATCGGGTGGGAGCTTCGCGGACAGCTGACCGAGGCGGCGCACGGTACTGGTGAGTGCACCGACCGGATTGTTCAGGTGGTGAGCGATGCCGGCGACGAGCTCGCCCATCGCGGCGCGCCAGGCGAGGAGCGCGATCTCGTGGTTGCGGGTCTCGAGCTCGAGCTTCGCGATCTCGAGAGAGGCGTGCGCCTTCTCGAGCTCGGCGTGGGCCGTGAACAGCGCGGAGTGCTTGGCCTGGAGCTCGTCTTCGAGCAGGCGGCGCTCCGAGATATCGCGTGCCTGGTACGCGGCGACCGGACCGTGCTCGAGCGTGTCGAGGTGCCCGGCCTGAAGCGCTACGAAGACCGGATAGTCGTCGCTGCGCTTGAACGTGACGTCCTCGTAGTGACCCGGGAGCGTCAGATCGCGATCGGGATCATAGGAGAGGTCGAACAGCGACATCCCCACGAGCTCCTCGCGGTCGCGCGCGAACAGATCGACCGCGCGCATGTTTGCCGACACCACCCGCCACTGGGTGCGGTCGACGACAAATGCCGCATCCGGGCTGTTCTCGAACAGCAGCCCGAAGACCTTTTCTGCGATCTGATCGCTCACAGGATCGACTTCGACCGGTTCGATCGAGCGTCAAGGACGCCGACGTCAGGTTCCGCAACAGAGGTAAGTGCGGACCGAGCCTGGATCTGCGATCGGCCTGACCCTTGCTGTAGAGGGCACCGTGAGCAGCATCGGCGGATCTCTAGACACGCTCCAGGCGGCCCTCACCTTTCACCGCGAGCGTCACACGGTGCTCGCGGGCAATGTCGCCAACCTGGATACCCCCGGCTACCGCCCGCTCGATCTCTCACGTCCGAGCCCTGGGAGCGATGGCCCGGCACAGGTGATCACCTCGTTTGACGATGGCGGAGCCTTCCAAGGGCCCGATGGGAACGCGGTCTCGCTCGAACGCGAGCTCTCGAAGATCGATGCAAACCGCACCCGCTACAACACCACGGCCGAGCTGGTGTCGCGGCGGATCGCGATGCTGCGCTACGCGGCAGGAGATGGAACCTGATGTCGAACTCGATCTCGAACACGACCGACTTCTTCGCCGCGATGGAAGTCTCGGCGTCGGGCCTGTCGGCTCAGCGCACGCGGATGAACGTCGCGTCGTCGAATCTCGCGAACGCGCAGACCACGCAGGGTGCCAATGGCGGGGCCTACAAGCGCCGCGATGTGGTGATGGCGTCGACGGCGGTTCCCGAGGCGAAGGGCACGCAGTACGAAGCCTACGTGCGCGGCGTCGCGGTGCAGCAGATCACCGAGGATCAGAAGGCGCCGCGCCTCGAGTACGACCCCGGCCATCCGCACGCGAACGCCGAGGGCTATGTCGCGTACCCGAACATCAATCCCGTCGAGGAGATGGTCGACATGATCACCGCCTCGCGAGCGTACGAAGCCGGCATCACCACGATGTCGACCGCCGTCAACATGGCCGAGCGCGCGCTGGGAATTGGTCGATGAGCGTCGCTCCTCTCAGCCCGGCAGGCATCGCACCGATCCAGGGCATCTCGAGCGAGCCGAAGGTGGTCGGCACGACCGGCCCGGATTTCGGTTCGGCCCTCGCCGAGGCACGCACCCTCGAGAAGGACGCCTCGTCGGTCGGCGAGAACTTCGCGAATGGCGACGCCAGCGTCGGGATCCACGAAGTCATGATTGCCTCGGAGAAGGCGAACCTCGCGCTCCGGTTTGCCACCACGCTCAAGAATAAGGCCGTCGAGGCCTATCGCGAGCTGATGAACACGCAGGTCTAAGAGCCATGGCGGACGCGAAACCCGACTTCAAATCCAACCAGGCGATGCAGGTGCTCGCGCAGCTCAAGGAGCTGTGGGGCAAGCAGAGCAAGAAGCGCAAGACGATCGCCGTCGCGGTGGTGCTCGGCATCGCCGCGGTCGTCGCGGTCGGTCAGTTCGCGTCGAAGTCGCAGGCTTGGGTCGCGGTCGGCGACGGGATCTCTCCCGACGACACGCAGGAGCTCCTCTCGCTGCTGTCGGCGAACAGCGTCTCGGCTCGGCTCAAGGACAACAAGGTCGAAGTCGAGGCGAAGCACGTCGACCAGGCGCGCGCGATCGCCGCCGCGAACGGTCTGCCGCGCACGGGCAAGGGCTTCGAGCTGTTCGACGGCTCGAGCCTCGGACAGTCGAGCTTCACCGAGCAGGTCAACTACCGCCGCGCGCTCCAGGGCGAGCTGTCGCGCTCGATCACTTCGATGGCGCAGGTCCAGAGCGCGCGCGTGCAGATCGCGCTCGGCAAGAAGTCCTTGTTCAAGGACCAAGAGGAGATGTCGTCGGCCTCGGTCGCGCTGCATCTCCACCCGGGTCAGACGCTGACCGGTGACCAGGTCCGCGGGATTCGCCAGCTCGTCGCGGCGAGCATCGGTGGCATGAAGGCCGACAGCGTGGTCGTGGTGGATAGCCACGGCAACCTGCTCGACGGCGCGACGGCCGGTAGCGGTGATCGCCGTGCGGACCTCGAGCAGACGTTGACGCTGCGCGTGCGGTCGATGCTCGAGAAGGTCGTCGGTCCCGGCAAGGTGAGTGTGGTGACGACGGCTGTCGTCGACGACCGCAAGCTCAGCGAGACCCAGGAGATCTACGATCAAGAGAAGCCGGTGCTGCGCAACGAGGCGCGCACGCTCGACGGTGAAGCCGCGGCGAACGCGACCATCGGCGGTCTCGCCGGGACGCGCGGCAACCTCCCCGGTGCCGCGGCCGCCACGCCGACGCCCGGAGCTGGCAATTCGCGCGTCCAGGAGACCAAGAACTACGAGGTCAATCGCACGGTGCGTCAGGTCACGAAGCCGGACATCCAGCTGCAGCGCCTCCACGTCGCGATCCTCGTCGACCACAAGCCCGGTCCCGACGGCAAGGGCATCGCGCGCAGCAAGGACGAGATGGCCGAGCTCACCGCGCTCGCCCGCCAGGCCGCCGGCATCGACGACACGCGCGGCGACAAGATCGAAGTTCGCTCGATGCCGTTCGTCGAGGATCCCGAGAATGCGGCGATCGCCGCTGCGGGGGATCCGGCCGGCGGGCTGCCGATGGTGCCGGTCGCGATCGGCGCCGGCGGCCTCGTCGCCGTGTTCGCCATGATGAAGATGCTGAAGGGCAAGAAGAAGGCGAAGCTCGAGGCAGCGAAGGACATCGAGCGAGTCCGCCCGTCGCTCGCGCTGCCGCTGCCGATCGCCGAGCTTGAGCGCGCCCTCGAAGCGCGCCAGACCACCGGCGACCTCGACGCGCTGCCCGCCGCGACCGAGCTGCCCGCACTACCGCCCGGCAAGCCCGTCCGCGAGCGTGTCCTCGAGGTCGTTCGCAACGACGCCGAGCGCGCCGCTGAAGTGCTGACTGCCTGGTTGTCCGAGACCGCCGCCACCGCTGGAGCAAAACGATGAGCACCGTCACCAACCCCTCCGGTCCCCGCAAGGCCGCGATCGCCCTGCTCTCTCTCGACGAGGAGGTCGCCGCACTGGTGCTCGCGAGGATGTCGGATCAAGACGTGCGCAAGCTCGTCGAGGCCGTCGAGGATCTCGATGAAGTCGGCCCCGAGGTGATCTACCGGGTGCTGATCGATCTCGAGCGCGGCCTCACCAACCCGCTCTCGCTCGTGCGCTCGGGTGGCTCCAAGTACGTTCGCAAGCTCGCCGATCGGGCCTTCGGCACCGACCGCGCGCAGAAGTTGTTCGGCGTGGCGCCGGTGATCTCCGAGCCGCTCCAGCTGCTCCGCACCGCACGCGTCAACTCGCTCGCCCAGTTGCTCGCCGAGGAGCACCCGCAGATCGCGGCGGTGGTGCTGACTCAGCTCGCACCGGGCATCGCCGCGAAGGTGCTGGCGCTGATGGAGCCCATCATGGCGGCCGATCTGGCGTCGCGCATCTCGAACCTCGACGAGATTCCGGAGCACGCCGTGGCGGAAGCCTCGGAGAGCCTGGTCAAGGCCCTCGACGCCGTCGGTGGCCTCGCCGGCTCCGATTCCCGCACCGAGTTCGATGGTCTCGCCTTCTCCGCCGCGATCGTCAACGAGATGTCTGCCGAGGACGGCGACAGCCTGCTCGGCAAGATCGCCGAGGCCGACGAGGGCTGCGCCACGCGGATCCGCGAGTCGCTGTTCACCTTCGAGGATCTCGCGCGCATCGCGAGCCGCGAGATGGGCAACCTGCTGCGGAACATCCAGTCCGAAGTGCTGGTCACCGCACTGCAGACCGCGACCCCGGAGCTCCGCGATCACTTCCTCAGCTCGCTGTCGCAGCGCGCCTCGGCGACCCTGCGCGACGACCTCTCGGCCGCGGCTCCGAAGCGCCTCTCCGAGGTCGAGGCGGCACAGCGCGAGGTGGTCGAGCAGGCGATGAAGCTCGCCGCCGAAGGCAAGTTGACGATGCCTGCGCGAGGTGGCGAGTAACTTCATGTTCCGGACGTCCGACGTGGTCCCCTTCCTCAAGGCCGTCCAGGCGAATGCGGCCAGCAAGCCGCTGCAGGCTGCGCTGCCGCAGATCGCGACGCCCGTGGCGCACTCGCCGTGGTCGCCGAAACCGACGGTGCCGGCGCCCGCGCAGGTGATGGAGCCGCCGACGATCGATGTCACCGCGATCACCGCGAAGGCGATCGAGGAAGGCCGCGAGGAAGGCTTTCGCGAGACCGAAGCCCTGCGCGCGAAGCTCGTGCAGATGATCGACGAGCTCGACCGCGCCCGACAGAGCTTCGCGGCACCCGCGACCGAGATGATCGCCGACGCAGCCTCGGCTGTCGTCGAAGCGTGGGTCGGCGCGGCGGATCGCAAGGAGCTGTTCGCACCGGTCGTCGCCTCCTGGATCGCGAGCGGCTCCAAGCCTGGTACGGCGCGTTGCCACCCCGCGGACGTCGAGACGCTGCGCACCGCGATCGGCGACGCCGCGATCACGGTGACCGCGGATCCGACGCTTTCCCCTGGGGACATCACGATCGCCGATGCCACGCGCGAGCTCGCTCATGCGTGGGAGCCGCGGTTGCGCGAGCTGCGCGAGGCGATCGCGGGAGCCCTCTCCGAATGATGACGATGATCAAGGCCAAGCTCGGTGCGATGACGCAGAGCTGGCTCGTGCCGAAGCCGATCGGGCGCGTGCTCGAGCTCGCCGGCACGATCATCCACATCGAGATGACCGGCGCCTCGATCGGCGACGTGCTGTCGATCTCCACCGAAGCCGGTGACGTCCTCGCCGAGGTCGTCGGGTTCCGCGACGGCAAGTTGCTCGCGGTGCCGCTCCAACCGATTCGTCGTCTGGCGCCGGGCGCGGAGGTCAGATTGCGCGGTGCGATGTCGACGATCCCCGTCGGCAACGCCCTGCTCGGTCGCACGATCGATCCCTTCGGCGTGCCGCTCGACGGACTTCCCGTGCCGGCGTGCAACGCGCGGATCGCGATCGATCGCGCGGCGATCCCCGTCGATCAACGCGATGAAGTGACCACGCGGTTCGACACCGGCATCCGTGTGATCGATGGCGTGCTGACCTGCGGGCGCGGCCAGCGCGTGGGCATCTTCGCCGGCGCCGGCTGCGGCAAGAGCGTGCTCGTCGAGCAGATCGCGAATCAGGCGGATGCCGAGGTCATCGTGATCGGCCTGATCGGCGAGCGCGGTCGCGAAGTTCGCGATCTGCTGAACGGCAAGCGCCGCGACAAGACGATCATCGTCGCCGCGACCGCGGATCGCTCGCCGCTCGAGCGCGTGCGTGGCGCGCAGGCTGCCACCGCGATCGCCGAGCACTTTCGCGATCGCGGCAAGAACGTGCTGCTGATCCTCGATTCCCTGACGCGCTTCTGCATGGCGCTCCGCGAAGTCGGCCTCGCTCTCGGTGAACCACCGGCGACGAAGGGCTATCCGCCGAGCGTGTTCGCGACGCTGCCGCGCCTCCTCGAGCGCGTGGCGCCGCGCGCCGGTGGCGGTGCGATCACCGGCTTCTTCACCGTCCTCGTCGAGGGCGATGACATGGCGGATCCCGTCGCCGATTCGGCGAAGTCGCTGCTCGACGCACACATCGTGCTGTCGCGCGACCTCGCGGGTCGCGGCCACTTCCCCGCGATCGACGTGCTGACCAGCGCCTCCCGTGTCGCGCAGAAGGTGTCGACGACGACGATGCGTCAGCTGGCCTCGTCTGCCCGCGGCATGCTCGCCCGTCGCCAGCAGGCGCAAGAGCTCCAGGCGCTCGGCGCCTACAATCCCGGCGCGAACCCGATGCTCGACAACGCACTGGCACTCGGCGAACGCTTCGACACCTGGGCCCGCCAGACTCCGCAGGAGCGCTCGGAGATCGAGGCCACGATCCGTGGTCTCGCCGGCGCGCTCGGCGAGCAGCTGATCGCGTAGCTCGTCAGCCCCGCCGACAGTTGTTGCGCGCCACGAGCAGAAACAAGCAAGTAGCGCGGCACGCCGGCTGCAAAACCCCTCCGCATGACGATTCGTCCCCGCGCGGTCCGTGCTCTCCGCGATGTCCGAGAGCGCTTGCGCGATGCAGCCGCTGCCACCCACGCGACGGCCTCCGCCACCCGCGAGGCTTCGCAGGTCGCGCTCGTCGACGAGCAGTCTCAACTCGAGCGCCACGTCGGCGAGGCCACGCAGGTGCTGAGCAGTGCACGCACCGTCTACGACCTCGAGCGCTACGACGAGGACACCGGGGTCCACCGGATCGCGATCGCCGATGCGACGACCAAGCGCGATCAGGCCACGACCGCGTCGCAGGCCACCGCCCAGCACCTTCGTGACAGCACGCGCAAGCTGCGCTCCGCCGAGAAGATCGCGGAGATCGTCCACACCACGCGCGAGCGCGCGGCTTCCAAAGCCGAGCAGCTCGCCAACGACGACATGGCCGGGAGGCGCGGCCGATGACCGCGGTCGCCTTGAAGCCCGTCGATCGCGAGCCGCGGACGCAAGCACCACGCATGCGGGAACCTGCAGGGCCACGCGAGTTCGCGAGCCTGGTCGAGAAGCAGCGTCAGCCGGCTCCGAAGGAAGCGACCAAGCAGATCCCCGAGACCAACGAGCCTCCGGAGCGCGCCGCTTTACATGCGCAACGGGTCTCGCCGATCTCGCAGGGTGGAGTTCCCGAAGAGATCCCGGTCGAGGTCTCGGTGGAGCTCGACCTCCCCGCACTGCTCGCCGAGTCGACGGACGTGTCCGAGTCGACAGACGTCATGCTCGCGTCCTCGATCGCGGACTTCCTGCCCACGATTTCGGTCGGCGCGCAGGCCTTGCCGGTGCACGTCGAGGACGAGATCAGCGACGGCATTCCGGTCGCGATCGAGGCCGGACTTCGCCCGAAGCTGAAGAGGTTTGTCGACGAAGATGCCATCACGATGGCGGTGCCGATCATGTCGCAGCCGGAGCGCCAGGGTCTGTCGCACGCCCGCACGGAGCTCCAGCTCCCGATCGTCGGTGGGACGAAGCTCCCCGACGAGGTGCCGGTGCTGCCGGAGCTCGTCGCCAAGCTCGCACCCGTCACGGCGGCTCCCGTCGCCGCGATCCCGCTGACGCCACTCGAGCAGGCCGTCCAGGATCTGATCGCCGAGGTCGGCGACCGCGACGACAGGAGCTCGTCGAACGACACCCCCGTCTTCTCCGCGATGATCCCCGAGGTCAAGCTGCTCTCGATCGAGCATGCCGATGCTCCAGCGCACGTCGCGCAAGCTCGCGGAGCGCAGCAACTCCCCGAGCAGACGAACCCCAGCCACGTCCACCTCGTGATCGACGATGGTGCCGAGCGCGTCGTCATCACCGTCGCGGTGCGCGGCAGCGAAGTCAACGTCGCGTTGCGCGGCCAGGACGACGCCACCACGGCTGCGCTCGCTCGCAACGCCGGTTCGCTCGATCACGCGATGCGTGCACGCGGCCTCGATCTCGCGAGCCTGATGACCGGTCGAGACCCCGATTCGCAACAGCGTCCCGATCGCGACCAGCGCGAGCGCGAGCGCAACCAGCAAACGTTCTCACTCGAGGAGCTCGCATGAGTCTTTCAGGCGTCTCGGGGACTGACCCGACCACCGGCACCACCACCTCGTCGACCCAGCTCGCGGGGACGAAGAACGAGTTCCTCAAGCTGTTCATGGCGCAGCTGCAGCACCAGGATCCGTTCGCACCGACGAGCGGTGCGGACATGGTCGCGCAGCTCGCGCAGCTGTCCGCCGTCGAGCAGGCGAAGACCACCAACGATCAACTCGCGTCGCTCGCCGCCGCCCAGGAGTCCGCGGCCAACGCGTCGCTGTCGACCCTCGTCGGGCGCGAGTGCAACGCGACGCTCAACACGTTCGGGATCGACAAGGACGGCGCGACCCCACCTCCGATCGACCTCAAGGGCGGCCCGACCAAGGGAGCCTCGATCGTGATCACCGACGCCGACGGCCAGGAGATCCAGCGGATCCCGATCGCCGACGGCACCAAGGCCACCACGATGACGTGGGACGGCAAGGACAAGTCCGGTCAGCCTCTGCCGGCCGGCACCTACAAGATTTCGATCGACGGCGGTACTTCGCCGGAGATCACCGCGAGCTGGCACGGAAAGGTCGATGCGGTGGAGCTCACCGCAGACGGTCCTCGTCTCCGCATGGGGGACCTGCTGCTCGCACCAGGCGACATCCGAACCATTGGAGTGGGCACGTGAGTATCACCAACAGTCTGTACATCGGTATCAGCGGGCTACTCGCCCACGGCGACGCGATCGGGATCGTCGGCGACAACATCGCGAACACGTCGACGGTCGGCTTCAAGCGGTCGCGCGCGACCTTCTCCGACCTGCTCGGTGGTGAGGTCGGCAACCAGCGCCTCGGCGGTGGCGTGCGCCTCGGCGGCCCGCAGACGATCTGGGATCAGGGCACGATCGCGCAGACCGGCAACGGCATGGACGTCGCGATCCACGGTGGCGGCATGTTTGTCGTCAAGGGAAACCACAACGGTCGCGACAACGAGTTCTACACGCGCGATGGTCGCTTCCAGCTCGACAACAAGGGGTTTGTCGTCGATTCCCGCGGGCTCAAGCTCCAGGGCTACGCGATCGACTCGGCCGGCAACGTTGCGACCACACCCGGCGATCTCCCGCTCGGCGCGCGCCAATCCGCTCCGGTACCGACGACGAACGCGAAGATGACGATCAACCTCGATTCAAATGCGACGGTGCCCGCCGCGTTCGATCCGGCGAACCCCAACACCACCTCGAACTACGCGACGAGTGCGACGGTGTACGACTCGCTCGGTCAGGGACACCGCGTGGAGGTCTACTTTCGAGCGCAGGGCAACGGAGCCTGGGAGTGGCACGCGATGGCCGATGGTGGTGAGCTGACCGGCGGTACGCCCGGCCAGCTCACCGAGGTCGCGACTGGCGGCATGACCTTCGACCCGACAGGTAAGTTGCAGAGCCAGACCACGACCTCGTCGAGCGCGAGCTTCGTCGGGGCGGCGCCGAATCAGTCCGTTGCGTTCGACTTCGGCGACGACATCGCGAGTGGCGGTACGGGCCTCGCCGGCACCACGCAGTTCGCGGGTACGTCGGCGGTCGCAGGGATCGAGATCAATGGCCACGGCTTCGGCAACCTGGTCGACCTGACGATCGGCGACGACGGGACGGTCACCGGCGTGTTCGACAACGGCGATCGCCTCAGCATGGCGAAGATCGCGCTCGCGGACTTCGCGAACCTCGATGGTCTCGAGCGCGCCGGGGACGGGCTGGTCTCGGCAACGGCGAACTCCGGCCCCGCGCTGATCGATGTCGCACAGACAGGCGCCAGAGGTAGTCTCGTGTCGGGTGCGCTGGAGCAGAGCAACGTCGACCTCGGAAGCGAGCTGGTCACGCTGATCGCGTACCAGCGCGCGTTCCAGGCGAACTCGAAGACCGTCACCACGGCCGACGAGATGATGCAGGAAGTGGCGAACCTCAAGCGGTGATCGCCAACGCCGCCGACACCCTCGGCGGCAAGCGAATGAAGTCGCGGACCTAGCGCGGCACACTCGCTGCAGAACCCGAGGACGTGAGCGAGACGGGACTAGAAGCTGCGGAACTGGAAGCCATCCAGTCTGCCATGCGCGAGACGGCGCCCCGCGCTGCCGCGAAGGCCTCGGTCGAGCTACCCACCCGCCTCGCCCTGATCGCCGATGACCGCAGCGCGGAGTCGGCCCGACCGATCCTGCTCGGCCTCGCGGCCCGGTTGATCCGCTCGATCACGCGCGCCCTCAAGCCGCAGGTGCCCGGCACCTGGCAGCTCGATGTCGCGGGCGCGGAGATCATCGACGGGTCGGCCGTCAAGGAAGAGCTCCGCGGTGGTTGGGTCGGTGGACTGCGCGCCAGCGACGGCGCCGAGCTCGTGATCGTCGCACACGGTGGCGTGATCGATATCGCCGCTGCTCGTCGCTGCGGTGCCGCGGCGCCGACCTCGAACGACAGCAGAGCGCCCTCGGCGCTCTCGCTCAGGTTGTTCCAGCCGGCCGGCAAGTCGATCACCGATGCGTGCATCTCGTCGTGGGCCGAGGTGTTCTCGTCGGAGCTGCTGCCGTCGTCCGACCTCGGCATCGTCGCGCGCCTGCTCGAAGCGCGCAGCGTCGTTCGCGTCGCCCTCCAGTTCTCGGGCGGCGTCACCGGTCGCATCCAGATCTACGCGCGTCCCGAAGGGCTGATCGCCCGGCCGGGGGCGCTCGCCGCGTTTCGCGCGAATGCGCAGAAGATCGCGAGCGCACTGGGCAACGTGCAGGTCGAGGTCGTCGTCGAACTCGGCACGCTGCGCATGAAGCTCAACGAGCTGCGCCGGCTCGTCAAGGGCAGCCAGTTCACGCTGCAAGGTTTCGTCGATTCGCGCGTCCCCGTGTACTGCGGTGGCGTGCTCAAGGCGTGGGCGCGGCCGGTGGTCTGCCGCGGCGTTCTCGCGGTGGAAATCGAGTCGATCGTTCACGGACAAGGGAGCAACTCATGAGTGACACCGCCGAACACCAGTTCGATCCTCAAGCGCTCGAAGCGCTGCTGCACGATGTTCCGCTCGAGGTCACGGTCGAGCTCGGTCGGATCCGCATGAACCTCGCCGAGCTGGCCGCCCGCCTCGGCCCCGGCTCGATCATCACCCTCGACACGCCGACCGGCTCGCCGCTCGACGTTCGCGTCAACAACCGCCTGGTCGCGCGTGCCGAGGCGATCGCCGTCGGCGAGAAGTGCGGCATTCGCATCGTCGAGCTCGTCGGCAAGGACCACTGACATGAAGACCCTCGCATTCCTCCTCGTGATGATCTCCGGTGGCGTGGCTGCTGCCGAGCCGCACTTCGAAGTGATCGATCGCGGAACCGCGGTCGAAGTGATCGCGCACGAGGTCAAGGCCTCGCGCACCGCCGTCAACCCGGCGCGCTCGCGCCTCGAGATCGACCTCGTCGGCTTCCCGAAGATCAACGCACTCATCCCGACCGACAAGAGCGTCAAGGTCATCGAGCTCGACGGGGCGAACCCGCGCCGCCTCTCGGTGAAGCTGCCGTTCGAGCGCCCCGACGTGAAGACGATGGCGAAGTTCGCGCAGGCCATCCAGGTCGGCGACGATCTTCACCTGTTGTTCCCGCGCGAGGTCCCCCTCGAGGGCGCCCGCGTGGTGTTGCCCGAGCCGACGCTGCCGACGCACATCGCGGCGAAGCTCACGACCCCGGCGATCGGTCCGCAGCTTCCGAAGCAGGACGTCAAAGAGGACGTGAAGCCGGCTGCGGCGGCGAACGAGAAGCTCGAGACCAAGCCAGAGGCGAAGGCTCCCGACGCGCTTCCCAGGAAGGAAGACGAGAAGAAGTCATTCCTCGCCCCCGAGGAGCCGTCGTCGAACTTCTCGATGTACGCGATGGGCGGCCTCGGCGCGATCGCCCTCGGCCTCTACTTGTTCAAGAAGAAGAAGGCAGCGACCGCGCCTGTCGCGTCGACGATCGATGTCGTCGCGACGCGCTCCCTCGGTTCGAAGGCGAAGGTCGTGTGGCTCAACGCCGGCGGTCGCGAGATGGTCGTCGCCGTCACCCCGCAGGCCGTGCGCATGCTCGGTCAGTGGAAGAAGTCGGAGAACGCGTCGTTCTCGAACGGCACGCCTGCGAACATGCCGTTCGCGCAGGCACTCGAGAATCAACGCAACGAGAGGCCCGCGCGCGCCGCGACGTCGTCGCCGGTCGCCGGCATCCTCAAGCTCCGCGAGCGCGCCAGCACGTACGAAGGGCTCAACGAAGACATCGCGACGGGTGACCTCGACGCCGATGCGCAGTGGGCCAAGGAGATCTTCGCCGCCTCGGGTGGTCGCAAGTGATCTGGCTCCTGACCGCAGGAGCCGGGGGCGTGGACCCAATCCAGATCGTCGAGAACACGACGAAGGCGGCACAACAGTCCTCGAGTGGTGCCCCGGGTGCGATGGGCGCGGTGTCGATGGTCGTGATGCTCACGGTCGTCACGCTCCTCCCCGCGATCGTGCTGTCGTGCACGAGCTTCGTTCGCTTCGTGGTCGTCCTCGGGTTCGTCCGCACCGGGATCGGCACGCCGTCGGCGCCGCCCAACCAGGTGCTCGTCGGGCTCGCGCTGTTCATGGCGCTGTTCACCTCGGCTCCGGTCGCGATGAAGATGTACGACGCCGGTGGCAAGGCCTACATGAACGGCGAGATGACGGAGAAGCAGGCGTTCGAGGCCGCGACTCCCCCGCTCCGCGACTTCCTCCTCCGCCGCACGCAGGAATCGGATCTCTCGCTGTTCTACGAATTCTCGGATAGCCCGCGCCCGCAGACCGCCGCCGACGTGCCGCTCCGCATCGCGATCCCCGCGTTCATCCTCTCGGAGCTCCGCTCGGCCTTCAAGATCGGGCTCGCCATCCTGCTGCCGTTCCTCGTCATCGACCTGCTGGCCGCGACGATCCTGACCGCGCTCGGCATGGTGATGGTGCCACCGCAGGTCGTGGCCTTGCCCATCAAGCTGCTCGTGTTCGTGATGATCGATGGCTGGCACCTGATCGTCCAATCACTCCTCCGAGGTGCCGCGTGACCTCTGACTCGCTGCTCGACCTCTGGCGCGAAGCGCTCGGCGTCGTCGTCGCGCTGTCGGCGCCGTTCCTGGTCGCCGGGCTCGTCGTCGGTCTGCTCGTCGCCGTGCTGCAGACGGCGACGCAGCTCCAGGAGAGCATCCTCGGCTTCGTTCCCAAGCTCGGCGTCGCGCTGCTCGTGCTGCTCCTCGCCGGTCACTGGGCACTCGATCGCCTCGGCAAGTTCACCACCACCGCCTTCACGGCTCAGACCGAGACCGCGAAGCGTGGCGAGCTCCAACTCTCCCGTTCTCTCACCGACCAATGAACCTCGATCCGGCGACCCTCGGTGCGTTGATCGCCGCCTTCGTGCGCGGCTCCGCACTCGCAGCCACGGCGCCGGTGATCGGTGACTCCGCCACCCCGATTCGCGCTCGCCTCGTGTTCGTGATCGCCGTGGCGTTCGGCGTCGGCCTCAATCGCCCGGGCGTCCCGCTCGGAGAGCTCCCGATGACGGTCGTGCTCGAGCTCGCGAGCGGCCTGATCACCGGAGCCACCGCGCGCTTCACGCTCGCGAAGGTCGCGGTCGCCGGTCAGCTGATGGGGTTGTCGCTCGGCCTCGGCTTCGCGGCCGCCTACGACCCGCACGCCGAGGAGTCGGCCGGCACGCTCCGCACGATGCTGACCACCCTCGCCGCCCTGGTGTTCCTCGGATCGGGCGGGCTCGAGGCGATCGTTCGCAGTGTCGCCGCATCTCCGACGTCGATCACCGACATCGCACTCCTCGGCCCGCAGCTGGTGCGCGCGGCTACCTCCGCATTCGGCCACGGGTTGGCGCTGGCCGGACCGATCGTCCTGGCGGCCCTGGTCACCAACATCGGCCTCGCCGTGATGAACCGAGCCGCTCCCGCGGTCAACGTCTTCTCGATCTCACTCTCCGCCGTCCTGATCCTGGGAGGCATCGTCATGGTCGCCACCTCGGGGTCGTTGTTTGGTGGCGTCTCGGATGTCGCCCGGAGGGCAGTCGCCGTGTTTGGCTAGATGGTACGATGGGCCGTCATGGCCGATGGTAGCGATGCTGCGCTGCAATTGCCCTGGGACTTCACCCGCACTCCGAGCACGCAGCACGTGGCGGAGCGCTACGCGTTCGACCTCCACGTCCCGACGATCGGGATGGATCGCGAGGCGCTGACGATCGCCGCGTTCGCGATCGCCCTGCACCGCTACAGCGGCCAGGCGACGATCCTGCTCGACATACGCAGGCGTGGATCCGCGCACTCGCTCGAGCTCGCGATCGCCAACACGACGTGCCGGGAGCTGGTGACCCGCACCGAGGATGGGCTGAACGGCGAGCTGCACCCACCGCGCCACGCCGGCGCGACCGTCGCGTGGGATGACGCCGATCCGCTCGCCGACCTCACCCTCGAGCTCGGGAAGAGCTGCGCGCTCGTCTACAACGCAACTCTGTTCAAGCCCTCGACGATCGAGCGGCTCGCCGGGCACCTCGACGTGCTGATGAAGATGCTCGGGTCGCGGATCGACGATCCGATCGCGAAGCTGCCGCTGGTCGCCCCGACCGAGACCCCGTGGCTCGAAGCGACCGGGACCACGCGCACGCTGCACCCGCCGCTCGCGCACCAGATGGTCGAGCATCGCGCCTCGCGCTCGCCTGCCTCGCTCGCCCGCGCAGCGGCGGAGGTCCGCGAGCCCGAGACGCCGATGGAGCAGAAGCTCGCGGCGATCTGGCGGGCTGTCCTCCGCGTCGAACAGGTCGGGATCGACGACAACTTCTTCGAGCTCGGCGCGGATTCGCTACTCGCGATGGAGATGATGACGCGCGCCGAGACCGAGCTCCACGTCGCGATCGACGGCATGGACGTGCTGCGAGAATCGCTCGAGGTGCTCGCAGGCATCTGTGACAGCAAGCTGGGCTCCGTCGTCGCGAAGGCGCCGCGCGCACGCATCGTCGGCGGGAACACGGAGACGTTCTTCTTCGACGGCCTGTACGGCGTGTTGCATGGCAACCGACCCGCGACCGAGGCCGTGCTGATCTGCCCACCGATCGGCCAGGAAGCCGTGCGTGCGCATTTCATCCTCAGCCGCGTCGGCAGCTTGCTCGCGGCGCGCGGTACGCCGGTGATGCGCTTCGACTACTACGGGCTCGGTGACTCCGACGGTACCTCGGTCGAGGCGACGCCCGCGCGGTGGCAGCGCGACATCGCCGCGGCCCGCGACGCGCTGGTTCGCAAGACCGGCGCGACGCGGATCACCGGGCTCGGCGCGAGGTTCGGCGCCACGCTGCTCGCGACGGCCGGGATCGCGGCGTCTCTCGTGCTGTGGGATCCCGTGGCCCGCGGCGAGGAGTGGTTCGACGAGCAGGGCGAGCTGCACCGCCGCTACTTGCGCGGTCAGCAGGATCTTCGTCGTGGTCGTCGTCCGCACCAACCGATCGGCGGCGAGGAGCGCCTCGGCGTGACGTACTCGCCGGTGGCGCGCGCAGAGATCACCAAGCTCGCGTTGCCGCGCTTCGAGGCACCCATGCGCTGGCTCGCGACCCACGACATCACGCAGCAGTCCGCGCGCTTCGATGCGCTGTCGTCGACGAGGATCGGCTTCGAAGCGCTCGCCCTCGACTGCGGCTGGCGAGACCTCTCGCGGTTCGAGGACCTGATCCCCGACGTCGGCATCGCTCGCGTGCTCGTCGCGATGGTGACGTCATGATCGAGACCTGTCAGTTCGGCGAGCAGGGCCACCTCGCGGGCATCGTCACGGCACCGGCCGGCGTTCCTCGCACCGTCTGCATCCTGGTCAACGCGGGTCTCGTTCCGAAACTCGGCCCGTTTCGCCTCTACGTCGATGTCGCGCGCAGGCTCGCCCGCGAGCACATCGCGACGCTGCGCTTCGATCTCGGAGGCATCGGCGATAGCCGGCAAGAGCTGGCGCACCTGCCGCTGCGCGAGCGCACGCACGCGGAGATCAGCGCTGCCGTCGACGAGGTCCAGCGTCGGTTTCCCGAGACGCGCGAGATCGTGGTCGGTGGGTCGTGCTCGGGCGCCGAGGATTCGTTCCGCTATGCAGAGCGCGATCCACGGGTCACCGGGGTGCTGCTGATCGATCCGTTCCGCTACCGCACGGCAGGCCACCACTGGAGGTTCCTCGCCTATCGGATGGCCCGCCGCGCCCTGCGGACCGCAGATGTCTACGAGCCCCTCGAAGCGAGGCCCGGCGAGACCAGGTTGATCCAGTACAAATACATGCAGCACGCGGAGTCGAGCCGGATCCTGCGCACGATGATCGAGCGCAAGGCGCGCGTGCACTTCGTCTACACCGGTGGCCAGCAGCGCTCGTTCAACCATCCCGAGCAGCTCCAAAAAATGTTCCCGGACATCGCCTTCCAGAACCGGGTCACCGTCGACTACTTCCCACACCTCGATCACACGCAGCTCCTGGAGGACGATCGACGGCAGGTCGTCAGTGCCATCGGCCATTGGCTGACGCATTAGCTCTGCTCGTGCGAAGCCCTGACGAAGGGTCTCGACCAGGCGTTGCAGTTCGGCGGACGGCCGACGCGGTGACATACATCTCGCTACCCGCGAACCCGACGGATTCTCGCTAAACGATCCGTCAACGCTGCCGACGCCGTTCGCGTTGACGATCGCACCCTCAACCACAGCGCGCACTTAGCCCGGCGCACTGGTTGCAAAACACGCCACCGACCGTGGCCGATCCGCAACGCACACACAAGGCGACACCCAAACGGGTGAAGGACTTCCGCAAGCGCGGTGACCTCGCCCTGTCGCGTGATGCGGTGTCGGCAGCGGTGTTCGCCGGCGGCGTGATCGCCCTGGTGATGACGGTGGGCGGTGCGGGCAGCGCGATCCTCGCGTTGACCCGCGACGCGACGCTGGCCGCCGACGGCCGCGACCCGGTCGGCCTCCCGAGCCAGGCCGCGAGAACATTCGGCGCCGCGGTCATCCCGGTGTTGATCGGCGCGAGCATCGCGGCACTCGGCTCGATCCTGGTGCAGCT
The DNA here is from genome assembly GCA_031385555.1 of Deltaproteobacteria bacterium. GTDB lineage: Bacteria > Myxococcota_A > Polyangia > Haliangiales > Haliangiaceae > JABFXX01. The sequence goes on from JANNBP010000275.1 coordinate 56,598, forward strand.
CGGCTGGCCGCCGGCGTTCAAGAAGATCGGCTTCGACGTCTCGAAGTTGTCGCCGATGGCGAACCTGACCGCGACGTTTTCCTTCGGCGCGATGACTCGGCGTACCGGCTCGGCGCTGGTCAAGCTGATCGTCGTCGGCGGGATCGTCGTGATGGCGGTCAAGGGCTCGATCGCGACGGACTCGATGGAAGCCGCCGGCATCGGCGAGTTCGCGTGGAGCGCGATCAGCAAGGTGCTGTGGGTCGTCGTCGGCGCGCTGCTCGCGATCGGCGCCGTCGACTACATCCTGTCGCGCCGCAAGCTAGCTGCGAAGATGATGATGACCTCCGAGGAAGTGAAGCGGGAGCATCGCGAGAGCGACGGCGACCCGATGGTCAAGGGCAAGCGTCGCCAGCGGATGCGCGAGCTCGCGAAGCGCCGGATGGCGCAGGCCGTCGCGAAGGCGGACGTCATCATCGTCAACCCGACCCACTACGCCGTCGCGCTCCGCTACGACGACAAGACCGATCGCGCTCCGATCGTGGTCGCGAAGGGTGTCGACGAGAGCGCCGAAAAGATCCGCGAGCTCGCGCGCAAGCACTCGGTACCGATCCTCGCGCGGCCGCCGCTGGCACGCGCGCTCCACAAGCACTGCAAGGAAGGCCAGCCGATCCCCGTGAATCTGTTCAAGGCCGTCGCTGAGGTGCTCGCGTACGTCTACAGGCTCAAGGCTCCGGGGCGTGCATCGTGATCAACAACAAGAAGAACAGCTGGATGATGGTCGTCGGTCTCGTCGGCATCCTCGCCGTCGCGATGGCACCGCTCCCCCCGGCGGTGTTCGACCTGCTGATCGGGTGCTCGCTGTTCCTCTCCGCGCTGGTCTTCCTCGTCGCGTTCTATGTCGAGAAGGCGTCGGAGTTCAGCTCGTTCCCGGCGCTGCTCCTGTTCGTCACGCTGTTTCGCCTCGCGCTCAACGTCGCCTCGACCCGCCTGATCTTGACCGGTGACGATCAACACGCCGCCGGTGCCGTGATCGCGGCGTTCGGCGAGTTCGTGATCAGCGGCAACTTCGTCGTCGGTGCCGTCGTGTTCTTGATCCTCGTGATCGTCAACTTCGTCGTCATCACCAAGGGCGCGGAGCGCATCTCCGAGGTCAGCGCGCGCTTCACCTTGGACTCGATGCCCGGCAAGCAGATGGCGATCGATGCCGACCTCGGCGCCGGCATGATCACCGAGAAGGAAGCCCGCGCCCGCCGCCTGGCCGTGCAGCGCGACGCCGACTTCCACGGCGCGATGGACGGCGCGTCGAAGTTCGTCCGCGGTGACGCCGTCGCCGGCCTGCTCGTGCTCGCCATCAACGTCGTCGGCGGCATCATCATCGGTGTCGCGCAGAAGAAGATGTCGATCGGCCACGCGGCCGAGACCTACACGGTGCTGTCGATCGGTGACGGTCTCGTCGCCCAGATCCCCGCGCTGCTCGTCTCGACGGGCGCCGCCCTGCTCACGACCCGGAGCGACGACGCCGAGCTCGGCCGCGCCCTCGGCGGTCAGCTGTTCTCGCGCAAGAAGCCGCTGATGGTGACCGCGGCGCTGCTCGTCATCATCGGGTTGCTCCCCGGCATGCCGCACATCCTGTTCATCGGGCTCGGCATCGTCGCCGCGCTCGCGGCCAACAAGGTCAAGGAGGGCGACAAGACGGCCGATGGCGAGGCGCCGGTGCCGGGTGTCAAGATCGGCGACGTCACCCGTCCCGCCGACGAGCGCGCGCAGCGCGGCGAGATCGAAGCGGCGCTCCCCGTCGAGCTGCTGACGCTCGAGGTAGGACTCGACCTCCTGGGTACGGTCGACGCGGCCCGCGGTGGCGAGCTGCTCACCCGCATCGCTTCACTTCGCAAGCAGCTCGCGCTGGAGCTCGGCGTCATCGTCCCGCCCCTGCACATCCGCGACGACCTTCGGATGCGTCCTGGTGCGTACCGCGTGCTCCTGAGCGGCGTCACGCTCGCGGAAGCGGAGGTCCACGTCCACCGCGTGCTCGCCATCGACCCGACGGGTAACGCGCTCTCCCACCTCCCCGGTGAAGCGACCACCGAGCCCACGTTCGGGCTGCCGGCGAAGTGGCTGCTGCAGAGCGATCGTGCTCGCGCGGAAGCCGCGGGCTGCACCGTGGTTGACGCTCCCGCCGTCATTGCAACGCACCTCGCAGACCTGTTGCGGCGCAACGCGCAGGAACTGCTCGGCCGCCGCGAGGCCCAGGAGTTGCTCGACATCGCCGGCAAGCACAGCGGCAAGGTCATCGAGGAGCTGATTCCTCACCTGATGTCGATGGGTGGTGTCATGCAGGTCCTCCGCAATCTCCTCAAGGAAGGCGTCTCGATCCGAGACCTGCGCTCGATCCTCGAGGCACTCGCCGACAACGCGCACCTCTCGAAGAACCCCGACGAGCTCACCGAGTACGTTCGCCAGCGCCTCGCGCGCCGGCTGACGCGCGCGCAGCTCGCGAGCGACGGGGCCCTCCGCCCGCTCGTGCTCGACCCGCGCGCCGAGGCCCTGTTCCGCGACGGCACCGGTCGCAGCGCGCGCGCCCTGACCAAGCTGACCGAGGACCTCGCAGCGAAGGCGCGCGACCTCGCGATGCGCGACGAGCCGCCCCTGTTGGTGGTGGCTCCTGACCTGCGGCGCGCCGTTGCCGGCATCGCCGCCCGCCATGTTCCCGGTCTCGCGGTGATGTCGTTCCGCGAAGTCGACCCCAGCGTTCCGTTCGTGACGCGCGGAGTGATCTCTGCGCAGGAGGCAGCGGCATGAGGATCTTGAAGTTCGAAGGCGCCACGATGCGCGACGCGATCGCGAAGGTGAAGGCCGAGCTCGGCGACCAGGCCGTGATCATCGCGACCCGCCAGATCCGCAAGGGGCTGCTCGGAACCGCGACGGAGATCTCGGCCGCGATCGACGACGACGACGCACCCGCATTCACCGCGGGCAAGGCCGCTGCCTACGCCGCTGCCGCGGCCGCTCCCGTCCCCGCGCCGGTTCCTCCTCGCCAGACCGAACAGGAGATGGAGAAGTCGATCGCTCCTCTCCGCAGCGAGCTCCGCTCCCTCCGCGCGCTGGTTCGCACGTCGAGCGACGCGCGGTCGAGCAGCGAGCTCAAGAACGAGGTCGCCGAGCTCCGCAAGCTCGTCGAAGAGCTCCGTCCCGGCGCCGCGCGTCCGGAGCGCACCGACCAGATCAAGCGCCCGACCGAGCGTCCCGCCGCGACCGACGGCCGCCTGACGGCCCGCAGCATCGCCCGCGCGATCATGCTGGTCGGCCCGACCGGCGCCGGCAAGACGACGACGATCGCGAAGCTTGCCGCCAACGCCGCGTTGGTCGATGGCAAGCGCGTCAAGCTCGTCACCCTCGACAACTTCCGCGTCGGCGGCGTCGACCAGATCCGCACGTTCGCCGACCTGATCGGCGTTCCTCTCGAGGTGGTCGAGCACGTCGACCAGCTCGTCGACGCGATCGACAACTCGTACGACCTCATCCTGATCGACACGGCCGGCCGCTCGCCGCGCGAGACCGCGCCGATCGCCGAGCTCGCCGAAGCACTCCAGATCGTGCCGCCCGTCGAGGTCCACGTCGTGGTTCCCGCGTCGAGCACCGCGCAGGAGATCGACAAGCTCGTCGCTCGCTACGAATCGCTGAACCCGTCGCGCCTGTTGTTCACCAAGCTCGACGAGGTCGACAGCGCGCCCGAGCTGACCCGCGCTCCGACGAGAACGCAGCTCCCGATCACCTGGGTCACCACCGGTCAGGCCGTTCCGGAGGATCTCGAGGAACCCACGCGCGCACGGCTGTTCGAGCTCGCCAGCGGACAGCTCTCGAGGGCCGCGTAACCATGTCCGATCAGGCAGCAACACTTCGCGTGATCCGAGGCGGCGGGGGCTCCAAGGATTCTTCGACGAAGATCCCGCGCGTCATCACCCGTCGAGCGTTCGCTGTCTCCGGCGGCAAGGGCGGCGTCGGCAAGAGCACCGTCGCACTCAACCTCGCCATCGCGTACGCGCAGGCCGGTCACCGCACGCTCGTGCTCGATACCGACCTCGGCATGGCGGATCTCAACCTCCTCCTCGGCGTGGCACCCGAGCGCAGCATGCTCGACGCCCTGGGCGGGACCGCCATCGAAGACATCATCGTCAAAGCACACGGCATCGAGCTGCTTCCGGCGCTCAATGGCAGCTACGTGCTGAGCACCCTCGGGGGTGCGGCACTCGACCAAATCCTCAAGATGGTCGCGGGCCTGGCCGAAACCTTCGACACGCTCGTCGTCGATGTCGCGGCCGGCATCGGCCGTGCACAGACCAAATTCGCTGGAGCGACCACCGACACCATCGTGGTCGTCAACCCAGAACCCCTGTCCATGGCCGACGCCTACGCCTCCCTCAAAGTGCTCTCGATCGAGCAAGGCGTGAAGCACGCGTTCGTCGTCCCCAACCGGATCGCGAACCGCGCACAAGCCGACGAGGTCTTCAATCGGCTGCGCTCGATCGTCGACCGCTTCCTCACGCTCGAGCTCACCTGCCTGCCGTCGATCCCCGCCGACCACATGGTCGGCGAGGCCGCGCAGATCGGTGTGCCGCTGATGGTGCACGCACCGGATGCGCCGGCTGCACGCGCGGTTCGCGCGCTCGTCCGTTCTCTCGCCACCCTGCAACCACCGGCCCGCAACAGCTGGTGGAGAGATGTTCCCGTGACCGCTCAAGGAGATGTTCGATGAAAGCGTATGCCGCCCAGCAAGGCCGCCCCTCGGCCGAGCGCGACCGTTTGATCTCGGAGCACGTCGAAGTCGCTCGCCGCATCTCGATGCGCGTCGCGCGTCGCTGCCCCGACTGGATCGCGCGCGAAGACCTGATGGGCGCTGCGCTCCTCGGACTCACCGAAGCAGCCAACCGCTACGACGCGAGCCGCAACGAACCGTTCCTCGCGTTCGCCGAGAAGCGGATCCGCGGCGCCGTCCTCGACGAGCTTCGTCGCGGCGACATCATGCCGCGCCGCGCTCGCGCGATGGCCCGCAAGATCGGCAACATCATCCGCGAGCTCGAGCGGCTCCACTCCACCGTCACCGACGAGCTCGTCGCGAAGGAGCTCGGCGTCTCCGTCGAGGTATATCGCAACGACCTCGAAGGTCTCGTGCACGTCACGGTCGGCGCGCTCGACACCACCGAGGAGTCCTCGCTGGCGTCGGAGGAGGGCTCGCCGGAGCACGACGCTGCGAAGCGCGAGGCGATGTCTCGCGTCCGCGCCGCGCTGCCCACGCTCGACCAGCGCGATCTGCTGGTGCTCAGCCTGTACTACAACGAGGAGCTGACCTACAGCGAGATCGGCCAGGTGCTCGGCGTGACCACCTCGCGCGTCTGCCAGTTGCACGGTCGCGCGATCGCCTGCTTGAAGGTCGCCATCGAAGGAAAGCCTGCCGGGGACGAGTCGTGAGCTCCGGCATCTACGTCGCGACGGCCGGGGCGATCGCACAGTCGAACGCCCTCGATGCGACGGCGAACAACATCGCGAACGCGGCGACCACGGGGTTTCGCGCCGATCGCGTGACGTTCAAGGAAGCGCTGACGGCCGCCCGGTCGGCCGACGTCGCCAGCGTCAACAATGGCGCCACCACCATCGATTCGCAGCCGGGAGCGCTGTCGGCGACGGAGAACCCGCTCGACCTCGCGCTCGAAGGCGACGGCATGTTCGCCGTGAGTACGCCGAACGGCCCGCGCTACACGCGCGCTGGAAACTTCCGAATCGACGACGAAAACAAGCTGGTGACCGCCGACGGTCATGCGGTCCGCGGTGAAGGTGGGGCCGCGATCCAGCTCCCGCTCGACGCGAAGAACATCCAGGTCTCCGCCGATGGCACGGTCCATGCTGACGAGGTTGCCGTGGGCAAGCTCGAGCTGGTCAAGTTCAAGCAGTCGCAGCTCGAGCGCCAGGGTGGTTCGCTGTACGTCGCGCGCGGCGCGCCGCAAGCCGCTGACCCGCCCAAGGTTCGTCAGGGAATGCTCGAGGTCTCCAACGTCAACGTCGTGCGCGGCGTCGTCGACCTCGTGAAGGTGTCGCGCACCTACGAATCCCTGATGCGCGTGATCCAGGGCTACCACGATGTCGAGAGTCGCGCGGCGCGCGAGCTCGGCGGACCCAAGTGAAGGAGGGCTAGATGTTTCGCTCACTCGCCACCGCGGCTTCCGGCATGGAAGCACAACAGACGAAACTCGACGTCACCGCGAACAACATCGCGAACGTCAGCACCAACGGGTTCAAGAAGGGCCGCGCCGAGTTCGCGGACCTGATGTACCAGCAGATCCGTCCGGGTGGCTCGCCGACCGGCGCAGGCACCACGGCACCGACGGGCACCGAGATCGGACTCGGGACACGTCTTGTCTCGACCGCGCGGTCGCATTCTCAAGGTGAGCTTCGCCAGACCGGCAGCCAGCTCGACGTCGCGATCGAAGGCCACGGCTTTCTCCCCGTCACGCTCCCCGGTGGCGGCACCGCGTATACGCGCAACGGGGCGATGCACCTGAGCGCCGAGGGCCGGCTGGTCAACAGCGACGGCTACTCGATCGCCGGCGAGATCACGGTCCCGCCCGACGCGCAGTCGGTGACGATCGCGACCGACGGGACGGTCTCGGCGCGCGTCCCCGGTGACACGCAGCCCACCGAGCTCGGCAAGATCCAGCTCGCGATGTTCGCGAACCCCGGCGGCCTGGTCGCCGAGGGCGGCACGCTGTTCAAGGAGACGTCGGCGTCGGGCACCGCGGTGCTCGGGGCACCGGGCGAAGGCGGCTCCGGCTCGCTCCGCCAGGGGATGCTCGAGGTCTCGAACGTCAACGTCGTCGAGGAGATGATCGATCTGATCTCCGGCCAGCGCGCGTACGAGATCAACTCGCGCGTGATCAAGGCCGCCGACGAGATGCTCGGCCAGACGGTCCAGCTGCGATGAAGGCGCTGCTCGCACTCGTGGTGGTGGCAGGCCTCGTCTCCAGGGCGTCCGCGGCTCCGGTCGCCGTCGACACGATCGTTCGCGATCAGATCGGCGCGGCGCTCCCCGAGGATCTCGGGTTGGTCGACGTGTTCCTGCCGGCATCGCTGGCGAGTCTGGCGACCGAACCGGAGCGCGTCACCATCGAGATGCCGCGTGCGCTCGGCACCGGTCGCTCGAGTGCGAAGGTCCTCGTGCGTGGCCGCGCGAGCGTCTATGTGCCGTTTTCGGTGTCCAGGCGGCTCGAGGTGATGGTCCTCCGTCGCGCGGTTCGTGCGGGCGCGGCGATCACGGCCGACGACGTCACCGTGGAGCGGCGTGCGGTGGCGAATGCTGCGGTGCCGTCCACGATCATCGGTTCGTCCGCGGCGCGCGACCTTGCAGTGGGCAACGTGATCGCCAAAGCGGATGTCACACTGTCGCCTCCGCTGGCGCGCGGCACCCAGATCTCGATCGAGATGCGCAAGGGCCGAGTGATCGTGCGCGGCACCGGCGTCCTCGAAGCTGCTGCGCGCAATGGTGAATCCACCAGCGCCCGCCTCGCGCAGACCCGCACGGTCGTCCGCGGCACGCTCCGTGCTCAGACTCTCTTCGTCGGAGAGAACTGATGAAAGTTTTGGCACTCCTCGTCTTCGTGGTCGGCTGCACGACCCACATCGCGCCGTATCGCAACAAGCATCGCCGGTTCGATCCCGGCGAGTTCGGCGAGCGCAGCAAGCCCGCCGACGGCAGCCTGTATGCCGAAGGTGCGGGCGGGCTCTACGAGGATGCGGTCGCCGGCCGGATCGGCGACATCCTGGTGATCAAGATCGACGAGAAAGACGTCGCGTCGCATCAGGCCGACACCAAGCTCAACAAGAGCGATCAGACGACCTACGGCATCCCCGCCGCGCTCGGCCTGGTCGCGGCGATCCAGAAGAAGTTTCCCGACGTCGACCCAGCGAAGCTGCTGTCGACGACGACGGACCAGAAGTTCTCCGGCAACGGTGCCGTCCAGCGCCAGGGCAGCGTGATCGCGACGCTGCCGGTGCGCGTCCGCCAGATCCTCCCGAGTGGAGATCTCTTCATCGAGGGCACCAAGGTCGTGATGATCGGTGCCGAGGAGAAGCACATCTATCTCTCCGGCATCGTGCGCCGCATCGACATCGCCGAGGACAACACGGTCCCGTCGTCGCGCATCGCCGACGCCGAGATCGAGTACACCGGTCGCGGCGACGTCAGTGACACGCAGCGGCGTGGCTGGATGTCGCGCGTCATCGGAAAGCTGTGGCCCTTCTGATGCGGGCGCTCGTTGTCCTGTTCACGCTGCTGCTCGCAGCCACGGCTCACGCGGACCGGATCAAGGATCTCACGACGATCGGCGGAGTTCGCGAGAACCACCTGACCGGGTTCGGCATCGTGATCGGCCTCGACGGCACCGGCGACGACACGCGGTCTCCGCTCGTCAAAGGCGCGATGACCAAGATGCTCAAGCGCCTCGGCATCACGATCGATCCCGCGGATCTCAAGGCGAAGAACGTCGCCGCCGTGATGATCACCGCCGAGCTCCCTCCGTTCGCGAAGCCCGGCATGAACCTCGACGTCAGCGTGTCGTCGATGGGCAACGCGAAGAGCTTGTCGGGTGGCACGCTGCTGGTCGCGCCCTTGAAAGGCGCCGACCAGCGCACCTGGGCCATCGCCCAGGGCGCGCTCACCGTCGGTGGCTTCGTCGCGGAAGGAGCGTCGGGCTCGTCGTCGAAGAAGAACCACACGCTCGCCGGCATCGTGCCGCGCGGCGCGCAGGTCGAGCTCGCGGCACCGACGCTGGTGCCGACGCGTCAGGTCGCCTTGATCCTGAAGCAGGCGGACTTCACCACCGCGACGCGGATGAAGGACGCGATCATCGCCAAGCTGGGCCCCGACATGGCCATGGTCAACGACGCCGGGACGGTCGTGGTGCCGATCAAGAAGGGCGTCGACCCGACGTTATTGATCGCGCAGCTCGAGCCGATCGAGGTCGAGCCCGACCTCAAGGCGAAGGTCATCATCGACGAGAAGACCGGCACGATCGTCGTCGGTGAGGCCGTCACGCTGCGCACCGCGGCGATCACGTTCGGCTCGCTGACCATCGAGATCGACGAGACCCAGGAGGTCTCGCAGCCTCAGGAATTCGGCAAGGGCGACACCAAGGTCGTGCCGAAGTCGACCGTCAAGATCGAGGAGAAGCACGTGCCGATCAAGGTGATGAACAAGGCTGTGACCGTCGGTGATGTCGCCGCCGCGCTCGCCGCGCTTGGTGCCAAGCCTCGTGATCTGGTCTCGATCCTCCGCGCGCTGAAGGCCTCGGGCGCTCTCCGCGCGGACCTGGAGACCCTGTGAAGACCGAGGCGGCGAACCTGGCCGGTGCTCCACCGGCCAAGACGGATCCAGCCAAGGCTGCCGCGAAGCAGCTCGAGGCGTTCTTTCTTCGCCGCCTCCTCGCCGAGGCCCGTCCGAAGACGGCCGGCATGCTCGACGGCGGCTTCGCCGGAGACACGTTCAAGGACATGATGGACGAGGCGCTCGCCGACAAGATGGCGTCGGCCGGCGGGCTCGGGATGAGCGAGATGTTCTCGAAGCAACTCGGCGCGGGTTCGACGCAGGAAGTCGCACACCCGACGCTGGGTCCTTCGTTCGAAGGCATGCCGCAGTTCGCGAGCCCGGTGCCCGGCGGTGTCGGCTCGGGCTTCGGCGCGCGCATCGGCCACGATGGCACCACCCACCAGCACCCCGGTCTCGACCTGTGGGCCAAGACCGGTGACAACGTCAGCTCGGCAGCCTCGGGAACCGTCGATTACGCTGGCCCTGCGGGTACCTACGGCAACCTGGTGATCGTGAAGCACGAAAACGGGTACTCGACCCGATACGCCCACCTGTCGCGCGTCGGCGTGAAGGTCGGCGAGCACGTCGATACCGGGCAACTGCTCGGAAATGCGGGCTCGACGGGCCTCTCCGACGCACCGCACCTCCACTTCGAGGTCCGAAAAGGGGATCAAGCGATCGATCCGACTGCTGTTTTGCCCCTCAACGGAACCAAAGACCGACCGAGTCGGTAGTTGGTAGCCCGCTCGCTACCGAGGACGGAAATCATGCGTATCGACCCCAACGTCGTCGTCTCCCCGATCCAGCTCGACCCCACGAAGCCCCGCGCGAGCGGTACCGGTCCTGGCACTGCCCCGGTCAGAGGCGACGTCGTCGAGTTGTCTGCCGCGGCGAAGGCCACGGCCGGTGAGGCCCCGACCAATACCGACCGGCTGAACAAGATCCGCGCCCTGCTCGATGCAGGTGAGTACGCGGTCGATCTGGACAAGCTGGCCTCGCGCATCGTCGATGACGATGTCGCGCGTACGCGGAAACCCTCATGACCACCCATCGAGACGAGCTCGTCGGCCTTGCCGAACAACTGCGTCAGACCTTCGCCGACGAACGCGGCGCGATCGGCTCGCTCGATCACGCTCGTCTCGTCACGGTAGCCGACCAGAAGCGCGAGCTCGTGGGTCGACTTTCGGCGCTCGACCTGACCACGGCGGATCGCGAGATCCGCGAGCTGTTCATCACGCTCCGCGCTGAAGCGCGTGCCACCGCGATGCTCGCCTCGACGGCCAATGCGGCGGTTCGCATGTTGCTCGGCTACGAGACGGCTCCCACCTATGACCGGCGCGCCCGCCCGGCCACCCACGGTCCCTCGAGGATCCTCGCGGCGTACTGATGTCGGATCTGCTCTCACTCCTCTCGCTCGGGTCCTCCGCGATCCAGGCGCAGAATTCCGGAATCTCGATCGCGACCAACAACGTCGCGAACGTCAACACCCGGGGTTACTCGCGCCAGCGCGTGGATCTGAACACCCTGATGGCCGGCTCGTTCGGCGGTGTGACCGCCGGGTCGCCGGATCGTTTCCAGAACAATCTCCTCGCCGGTCGGATGCGTTCCGCCGGCGGATCACTGTCGATGTCGACGACGTTTCATCAGGCCGTGCTCGACGTCGAGAGTCGGATGTCGGGCGCGGGACCCACGGTCCACGAGCAACTCGGCGAGCTCGCGTCTCGCATGAGCGAGCTGACCGCCACCCCCACCGATACGATCACGCGTGACTCGGTCGTCCAGGGTGCACGCGATCTGATCTCCGGTGTGCGCCGCCGAGCGGTAGAGCTGTCCGCCGCGCAGGACGAGGCCAATGCTCGCATTCGCGAGAAGGCGGAGCAGGTCAGCTCCCTCGCCAAGCGCCTCGGCCAAACCAACCTCGAGATCCAGCGCTCGCACAACGCCGCGATGATGGACGAGCGCGATCGCATCGCGGGCCAGCTCTCCGAGCTCACCGGCGGTAACGCTCGGATCGACGGCGACGGCCAGATGCGCTTCGTCCTCGAGGGTGGGGCGGTCCTCGTCGACGGCAGCAATGCCGCATCGCTGCAGGCGACGCCCGATCCGGTGACCGGCGACCGGAAGCTCGAGGTCGTGGCCGGCTCGGCCCGCCGCGACGTCACCCAGAACATCTCCGGTGGTTCGCTCGGTGCGGACCTTCAGGTTCGCGATCACGTGATCACGAAGGCGCGCGCCGATCTCGATCAGCTCGCGTTCGATATCTCGAGCTCGTACAACACCGTGCACCAGGCCAACGCCGGTCTCGACGGTGTCACGGGTCGCAACATGTTCACGCAGCCGACGCAGGTCGCGGGTGCCGCGAAGGCCATGGCGCTCGACCCCGCGCTCGACGCGGATTCGTCGCTCCTCGCCACGGCGGCCCCCGGTGGTGCGGTCGGTGACAACACCGGTGCCAAGGCGCTGCTCGCCGTGTCGTCGGCCAATGTCGCGACGGGTGGCAAGACGCTCGCCGGTGCCGCACTCGATATCGTGTCGTCGATCGGCATCGCCGCTTCGGAAGCCAGGTCGGATGTCGATCGCGACACGCTGGTCTCCGACAACCTGACGAGCCTGCGCGACTCGCTGGCCGGCGTCGACACGCAGGAGGAGCTCACGAACCTCGCGCGCTTCGAGCATGCGACGTCCGCGATGACGCGGTTCATCTCGACGGTCGACGGACTCCTCGGAGACCTGATCGATCGCCTGTAGGAAGAGGGTTAGCGATGCGCGTCACCGGCAACCGAATGATCGACCTGGCAGCCGACTCGACGGCAGCCAACCAAACACGGGTCGCGAACGCCTCCGCCGAGGTCACCTCGGGCATGCGCGTCACGCGCCCGTCCGACGACCCGAGCGCGTATGTCGCCGCCGAGCGCGCGCGGATGCAGAAGAACCTCGTCGAGGGATCGACGAAGGCGATGCAGACTTCTAGAGAACGCCTCGACTTGGTGGACGGCGCGCTCGCCACGGTCGGTGATGTCGTCTCGCAGATCCGGAGCCTGGCGCTCCAGGGCGCGTCCGACACCTACAACGCGAGCGACCGCGCGCAGATGGCCGAACAAGTTCGGACGCTGATGCTGACCGCGATCGGCGCCGCAAACGTGCGCGCTGCCGACGGGGAGTATCTCCTCGCCGGCTCGGCGTCGTCGACCCCACCCTTCTCGTCGACCGGCGTGTTCACCGGCAATGCAGACACGCGCGATGTCGCGACGTCCCCGGACACCGGAGTTCGCGCGACCGTGTCCGGCGCCGAGCTCACCACGGCGAATGGTGGCGTCGATGTCTTTCCACTGATGGATCGGGTCGCGACGGCGCTCGCCTCGAATGACAAGGCGGGGCTCGAGGGTACGCTCGACGATCTCGCGAAGGCCGTCGAGCAAGTCGGGCTCTCGCGCACGCGCGTCGGCGGCTCGATGGCAGTCCTCGACGCGACGGTGACCGCCCACGGCGAGCTCGCCGACAGCTTGACGAGGACGATCTCGAACGAAGTCGAGGTCGACTCGATCGCGGCGGCGAGCAACCTCGCGAAGACGAGCCAGGCACTCGAGGTCTCGCGCACCGTGACGTCGCACTTGATCGCGCTGTTGAAAGTTAACTAAACGATCCGAGGAACCGAGCGACCTAGGTAGTGGGACCAAGACGGTCCGTAAGCAACCCAAGCAAGGAAACGCAGATGGCCATCTCGGTACTCACCAACGTCGCATCTCTGAACGCACAACGAAACCTCGCCACCAGCCAGGCGTCGCTCGCCAGCTCGATCGGCAAGCTGTCCTCGGGGCAGCGCATCAACAACGCGGCCGACGACGCCGCGGGTCTCGGCATCTCCGAGAACCTCAAGGCCAACATCCGCAGCATCTCCCAGGCGCAGCGCAACACCAACGACGGCATCTCGATGTCGCAGGTGGCGGAAGGTGGCATGAACGAGATGCAGGGCATCGTCTCGCGTATGCGCGAGCTCAGCGTCCAGGCGTCGAACAGCACGCTCGGCGCCAACGAGCGCGGCTACATCCACACCGAGTTTGGCCAGCTCAAGAACGAGATCGATCGGATCTCCGCCGTCACCAACTTCAACGGCCAGAAGCTGCTCGACGGCTCGGCCTCGGCGGGGCTGACCTTCCAGGTCGGCATCTTCAACACCTCGAACGATCGCATCGCGATGTCGGTCACCAAGTTGACGTCCTCGACCCTCGGATCGACCTCGATGCACATCGCGTCGGCCTCGCTGTCGACCGCGGCCAACGCGCAGTCCGCGATCGGGGTCTTCGACAAGGCCATCCAGCAGCTCTCGCAGAG
>JANNBP010000278.1:0-28002 GCA_031385555.1 Deltaproteobacteria bacterium
GACGCTGCGCGACGCGATCAGCGGCGAGGCGATCGGACCTGTGCTCGATCTCGGTGGTGCGAGGAAGGGGACGCACCCCGACTGGTCACCCGATGGTCGCTACATCGCGCTCGCCGTCTCGGACATGATCGACAACGTCGATGCGAAGCACGCGAGCATCGCGCGCCTTCCCGTCGAGGGCGACGGCTTCGGACCACTCGAGGTCCTCGTCACCTCGACCGGAGACATCGACAACAACTTCGGCCCGCGCTGGGGAGCGAATCACGAGCTCGCCTATGTTCACGCGACGTCGGGGGCGAAGGATGCGAAGAACGCAGAGCTCCGGGTGATCGCCGACGCGACGATCGCTCCGTCCGCGATCTCGCCGATCCGGTTGCCCCTCGCGTCGCTCGTCGACGTCGACGTCGGGATGCCGAGCTGGACGACCGGCAGCGATGGCGCGTCGTGGCTCGCCTTCACGTCAACCCGTCCCTACGGCGTGCTGCGTCCGATGCAGGGAACGAGTCAGGTGTGGGTCGCGGCGATCGATCTGACGCGTCCCGATCCGTCGTTCGCCGCGTTCTGGTTATCGGGGCAATCGATCACCGCATCGAGCAACGGCCCGGTGTGGGCACCGCTCCCGATCGAGCAGCGGTGACCGGCGAGTCCACACTCCGATCGCAGCGGACCATCCCGCGGACCATCCCGCCGAGGGCGGCATCTGCTCGACCACCGCTGCGCAGCAGGCCGCGGAAGACGCGACCTGCTCGGCGATGGAAGTGACGGCGACGTCTCCTCGAAGCTAGACGAACGGAAGCGGGGCGGGCATCGTGCGATCCGCCTGCGTACGCGTGTCGGGCTGGATCTTCTCGATCTCGCCGAAGCGGCGGCCCTTCGACACCTGACCGATGATCCACATCGTCCACACGATGCTGATCAGCAGGCCGAGGACGGCGCAGACCAGACCGGCGATCGCCATACCCTTACCCTTGCCGCCGATCTTGTTCGCCTTCGAGATCCCGAGGGCGCCGAAGATGATGCCGAGGATGGCGAGGATCCACGACGGCCAGGTGAGGAAGAACAGGATGAGAGCGAGGATGCCGAGCACGAGACCGGCGACGGCCATGCCGTTCCCCTGCGGAGGACCCATCGGCGCGCCGCCGGGGTAACCCTGCGGTGCACCACCGGGCTGATCGCTGAATCCGTAGTTCGGGGGAGGTTGGTTGGTCGCCATGGCCGGACGCTAACATCGCGGCTAGACGATGTGGGGACCCACGAGACAGGTATTGTCGGCCTCCAACCCAGCCGGGTCGTACTCTCGGGAGCACATGGGCACGCAGTTCAAGTTCGAGAATGTCTATCGCGCACCGTCGGTCGCGGCGCTGCTGAAGGCGTACTGGGATGCCGACCACAACTCGTCACAGGACAAGCTGTCGCAATTGACCGACCGCGTCGTCGTCGAGGACACGACCGCGGACGGTGTTCGCAAGACGGTGTGGAAGGTGGCGTCGACGCGCCCGATCCCCTTGATCGCGAAGCCCTTTGTCGAGCATGGCCGGCTGACGTTTCTCGAGACCATGATCCAGCGCAGCGACATCCTGATCGAATCGTCGGTGGTGCCCCAGATCCTCAAAGGCCGCGTCCATATCGACTCGAGCTACAAGCTCGAGCAGGTCGGCGACAACCAGGTCAAGCGCACGTACTCGGGGACGGTCACCGCGGGGATGCTGCTGATCGGCGGCAAGATCGAGCGCGGCATCCTCGAGGCCTTCGACAAGGAGATGCCGGTGATGACGAAGTGCACCCAGGACTGGCTGGACCGCACGTTCCCTACAGCGTAGCGAGGAACTCGCGGACCGGCGGATTCACCAGGTGATAGTCGACGAGGAACGCGTCGTGGCCGTTCGGGGTGGAGATCACGAGGTGCCGCGCGTCGTGCATCGCCTCGTGGATCCGCGCGGCCTCCTTCGACGGGAACAGCCAGTCGGTGTCGAACGAGATCAAGAGCGCCTTGCCGCGAAAGCCGGCGAACGCTTGTTCGAGTGAGCCGAACTGCTCTGCGAGATCCATCTCGTCCATCGCAGCTTGCACGCGGATGTACGAGTTCGCGTCGTACGCGCCGGCGAACCGCTGCGCTTGATGCTCGAGGTACGAGTCGACCTCGAACTGCCGGGTGCCACCGCGACGGCGGCGACCGAACTTGCGCTCCAGTGCCTGCTCGGAGAGGTACGTCATGTGACCGACCATGCGTGCGAGCTCGAGACCGCGCAGGTTGTCGTCCTTCGGGCGATCGTAGTAGTCGCCGTGGTTGAACGCGGGGTCGCCCTGGATCAGCTTGCGACCGATCAGGTGCCACGCGACGCTCGCGACCGGCACGGCCGCTGCTGCTGCCATGCAGATGATCGAGCGCGTGCGCTGGGGATGCAGTGCCGTCCACATCAGGGCTTCCATGCCGCCGAGCGAGCTGCCTGCGATCGCGGCGAACGTCTCGATGCCGAGGTGATCGGCGACGATCCGCTGCGATTCGACCATGTCCTCGACGGTGACCCACGGATAGCGCGATCCGTACGGAGCCTGCGTCTCGGGATCCACGGTCTGCGGCGCGGTCGTGCCCCACGGCGAGCCCGGAAAGTTGACGCAGACGACGAACCAGCGCGCGAGATCGATGCCCTTGCCCTGGTTGCCATCTGAAAAGCCGATCAGTCCGTCCCACCAGCCGGGCTTCACGTCGTCTTCGGCGTACTTGCCGGCGGCATGTGCCCCAGGCGACAGCGCGTGACAGACGAGGATCGCATTGTCGCGTGCCGCGTTGAGCTCGCCGAACGTCTCGTAGACGATCGTGAACGGCGCGATCACGGTGCCGTGATGGAAGCGAAACCCCGCCGGCAGCACGAGCGTCTTCGCGGGCTCGCACAGGAAGCTGTCGCCGACGCGTTGATGCACGCGCCGATCAATATCACGCACCGCCCGTCCAGTACGCGCGCCTTGCACGCGCGCTGGGGACGACTTCGATCCGGCGGGTCAGCCTCTCGAGCACGTCGACCGTGAACAGCGTCGGCAGCAGCGCCGGCAACACGAGGATCGGCGCGTCACTCAGGAAGCCGAGCGCGAACACGCCGCTGACGGCCACGCTGGCGATGCCGGCGAACCGAGTCAGCGTGGAGTAGTCGCGGAGCTTGGTCGCGAGGTAGCCCGACAGCGCGCCGACGATCGCACCCGGGATCGCGCCGATGCACAGCACGAGCGCGGCGAAGTGAAGTCCGAACGGTGGATGGATCGAGATCCCGCCGACGAGGTGTCTCGGCTCGACGCGCGTCACGTAGATCGCGAGCACGATCGCGACCACGGCCACGTTCGCGAGACCGAGCAGCATGCCGAGCAACGTCGGGGTGACCGGAGCGGGGGGCTGGCTCGCGAGGTTCGGGCGCGTCCACGACTCGAGCACCAGCGAGCCGATCAACGTGGGGAGCACCGCGGGAGCGATCAGCGAGGTATCGGACAGCACGCCAAGCACGGTGACGATCGTCATCGGGATCGTGATCAGCGCGACGCGCCGAAGCATCGACAGCCGGCCACCGAGCCAGCCGCACAGCGCACCGACGCCGAGGGCCGGGCCGGCACCGACCAACAGGATCACGACCATGATCTCTGGGAGGTAGGAAACGCCTTCCTCGACGCCGATCAAGAAGCCGACCACGACGAGGTTCACCAATCCGACGAGCAAGCCCTTCTTGGCGGCGGACAGCATGGCGGGAGGTAACGACGCCAGCGAAACGGCCTATTCGATGTTTTTCGAGGCTGGATCCGTAAACTGTTTCGCGCGGTTGGTAGCGTCTGCCCATGCTGCTCGCCGAACACCCGCACGCCGACCTCGCCACTCCCACCGGCCCGATGCGGACCTACCTGTATCGACCCATCCCGGCGCAGGGGACCAAGGGGCCGGCGACGTTCCCGGGTGTCGTGCTGTACAGCGAGATCTTCCAGCGCACCGCGCCGATCCATCGCACCGCGAACATGCTCGCGGGACTCGGCTTCCTCGTCGCCGTGCCGGAGATCTTTCACGAGGACGAGCCGGCAGGCAGCGTGCTCGCGTACGACAAGGCGGGTACGGATCGCGGCAACCAGCTCAAGGTCACCAAGCCGGTCTCCGCGCACGACAGCGACGCGCGCGCGGTGCTCGATCACTTGAAGGCCTCGCCTCACTGCAACGGTGCGCTCGGGGTGATGGGCATCTGCATCGGCGGCCATCTCGCGTTTCGCGCCGCGATGCAGCCCGACGTCCTCGCGACCGCGTGCTTCTATGCGACCGACATCCACAAGGGATCGCTTGGCAAGGGCGATGATTCCCTGGCGCGCGCGGGAGAGATCCGAGGAGAATTGATGATGGTGTGGGGCCGACAAGATCCGCATGTCCCCGACGAGGGGAGGGCGCTGATCAACCGGCGTCTCGTCGACGCGGGCTGCGTGTTTAGCTGGCACGAGCACAACGCGCAGCACGCGTTCCTGCGCGACGAGGGGCCTCGCTACGATCCTGCACTCGCCTTGTTGAGCTACGGCCAGGTCGGGGCGCTGTTCACGCGCCTGTTGCGCTGACGCGTGGCATCCTGCGTGGATGACGAGTGGGCCAATGATGTCCTGGCGCGACGAGCTCGGCCTGCTGCTGAGACCAGCCGGTGGTGGTCTACACCTGGTGTCGACGGGGCGGGCGGCGCAACTCGCGCTGCAGCGGCGCCTCTACGACGTCGCGACCGACGACGAGGTCCGCGCGCGGTTCCTCGCGCAGATCGATCGAATCCCGACGGCGAAGGGTGTGATCCTCGGGATCCCGTCGGATGTCGGCGCGGGCTTCGTGCGTGGCGCGAACCTCGGTCCGCAGGTGATCCGCGAGGCGTTGCTCGAGGCGCATCCCGATTGGCCCGCGCGCTGCGATGCGATGGGTGTCGTCGATCTCGGCGACGTGTTCTGCGTGCCGCAGCTCCTGCACGACGAGATGTTGTCGGAGGCGCAGATCCAGGCGTCGCGGAAGGCGCTGTATCCGGATCATGTCGAGCAGGGGCTGCCGGTGTCGCCGCTGTCGATCGCCGAGCGCGCGCTCGATCTCGTGTTCTCGATCAACCCGACGATCGCGCCGTTCATCCTCGGTGGCGATCACTCGACGGCCTGGCCGGTCGCGGCGGCACTCGGTCGCGCACGGAAGGGTTCGGGACATGGTCCCGATTTTGACCGCTGGGCGATCGTGCAGTCCGACGCGCATACCGATCTGCTCGAGCACCGGCTCGGCGTGAAGTACTGCTTCGCGACGTGGAGCTATCACGCGAACGAGCTGTTCGGCCGCGACGGCCGGCTCGTCCAGGTCGGCGTGCGTGCGTCGGGGAAGGACCGCGGTCACTGGGAGACCACGCTCGGGGCTCGCCAGCTGTGGGCCGCCGAGTGCCGCGCGAAGCCCGAGGCGTCGCTCGATGCGGTGATCGCGCACCTCAAGCAGCTCGGCGTCACCGGCGTCTACTTCTCGAACGACATCGACGGCACCGACTCGAGCTTCGCCGATGCGACCGGCACACCGGAGCCCGACGGCCTCGATCCCGAGTGGCTGATCGCGCTGATCCGGCGGCTGGGAACCGAGATCGGGCTGATCGGTGGCGACATCATGGAGGTCGCCCCGGCCCTCGAGCACCCGCGCGGGAGCATCGGCCCGACGACGCGTCTCGCGGCGCGCTACCTGATCGAGACCATCGCAGCGACGGTCGCCCGATCCTAGTCGTCGTGGGCCTGCGAGCGAGAGCCGGAACAATTGCGGTGCCGGCTCCGAACGCGTCCTCGACATCCACGGCTCGACGGTACACTCGAAGCCGTGCTGCTCGAGATGGATGCCGGAGAGCTCGACGACGAGGACGAGGAGCTGTGGGCACTCGCCGACCTCCTCAACATCGCGTGCGGGGGGCACGCCGGCGACGAGCGCTCGATGCAGCGCGTGCTCGAAGCGTGCAAGGTGTTCGGGATCAAGGCGGGTGCGCATCCGTCGTACCCGGATCGCGCCGGCTTCGGGCGCACGACGATGGCGATCGAGGAGCGGACGCTCGAGACCTCGATCTACGAGCAGTGCAAGACGCTGCGGAGGATCGCCGACGCGCAGGGGGTCTCGATCGACTACGCGAAGCCGCACGGCGCGCTCTATCACGATGCGAATCGCAGTCGCCGGCTCGCCGACGTCGTGGTCAGCGGCGTGATGGCGGCGCTCGGCGCGGTCACGGTGATCGCGCCACCCGCGGGTGCGCTGCGCGACGCCGCGGTGTTCCATGGCATGCCGTTCCTCGGCGAGGAGCTCGTGGATCGTGGCCGGCGCCCGGATGGCAGCCTGATCCCTCGCGGGGAGCCGGGGGCGCTGATCGAGGATCCGGCGATCGCGGCGAGCCAGGCGCGGGCGAGCGTCGCCGACGCGCTGTGTGTTCATGCGGACACCCCGAACGCGCTGGCGATCGCGCGGGCGGTGAGGGCGGCGCTCGGATGAGGTTTGGCGATCGCGCGTTGCGCTTCGAGCGTCCCGCCGGCGTGTCGGCGCGAGCGATCGTGCGCGCGGTCAAGGCGTGGCCGGGTGTGCACGATGTCGTGGTCGCGCGCGAAGACATCGCCGCGTACTTCGATCGCGAGCTCGATCCCGCGGAGTCATTCGTCGAGAGCATCGCGGCGTTGGGGTGGTTGCCCGACGACGATGAAGCGAGCCGCGAGGTCGAGTTGCCCGCCGTCTACGATGGCGAGGATCTCGCGTGGGTGGCAACGGCGACGAAGCTGTCCGTCGAGGACGTGATCCGGAAACATCGCGACGCGACGTACGTCGTCGAGCTGATGGGGTTCGCACCCGGCTTCGCGTACCTCTCCGGCCTCGATCCGACGCTCGTGATGCCTCGTCGCGCGACCCCGCGACCGCGCGTCCCGGCGGGCTCGCTCGCGATCGCCGGCGACTACACGGCGGTCTATCCCTTCGCATCCCCCGGCGGCTGGCACCTGATCGGGCGCGTCCTCGTCCCGATGTTCGACGGTGGTGCGCGGCTCCAGCTCGGCGACCGCGTGCGCTTCGCGGAGGGCACGTGATCGTCGTCGAGCACGTCGCGGGGCTCGCGACCGTCCAGGATCTCGGTCGGCCCGGCCGGATGCACGAGGGGCTGGCACCTGGTGGCGCCCTGGTTCCCGAGATGCTGATCGCGGCGAATCGCGCGGTCGGCAACCTCGATCCCGCCCCGGCGATCGAGCTGCTCGGTCGGATCCGGCTCCGGGTCGAGACGCCGGTGGCCCTCGCGTTCGGTGCGCAGCTCGTGGAGTCCGCCGGCGAGCTCCAGATCGAGAGCGGCGCGCTCCGCGTGATCTACGTGGCGGTGTGCGGCGGCTTCGCAGCCCCCGAGGTGTGCGGCGGACGCGGGACCCAGCTATCGGCGGGGATCGGTGCGCCGCTGCGCGCGGGTGATCGCCTGCGGATCGAGTCGGCGCGCGGGAGCGTGCCCGCCTCGCCGGTGCCGTTCGTCGTCGACGACGCACCGATCCACGTCATCCCCGGGCCCGACTCCCTCCCGGGCGCGCTCGCAGCGCTGCTCGCCGGCGACTTCCAGATCTCGCCGATCAGCGATCGCGTCGGGACGCGGCTCGACGGTCCCTCCCTGCCGGCCCCTGCGGGACATGGCAGCTCGCGGCCGATGACCCGCGGCGCGATCGAGCTACCACCGGACGGGCACCCGATCGTCCTCGGACCCGAGCATCCGGTGACGGGCGGCTACCCGGTGATCGCCGTGGTCGCGACGGTGGATCAGGGCAGGTTGTTCGCGCGACCGATCCGCGCGCGCGTGCAGTTCAAGCAGACTTCGGGCGCGGCTCGTTGAGCACGGCCCAGTACTGACCGACCTGCTGGACCGCTTCGACGAACTTCTCGAAGTCGACCGGCTTGACGATGTAGCTGTTGGCACCGAGCTTGTACGACTCCGCGAGATCGCTGTTCTGGCGCGACGAGCTCAGCACGACGATCGGGATCGACTGCGTGCGCGGATCGCTCTTGAGCGCGCGTAGCACCTCGAGGCCATCGACCTTGGGGAGCTTGAGATCGAGCAGCACCAGCCTGGGCAGCGGGTCCGTGGTCTGGAGGAAGTCGAGGGCCTCGGCGCCGTCCACCACCCGGTGGAGCTGACTCGCCAGCCGCTGCTTCCTGAGCGCACGGACCGTCAGCTCGGCGTCTTCGTCGCTGTCCTCGACCAGGAGGATCTCGATGGGGAGGGTAGTCACGCTCGCTACGGACGGTACTCGACTGGAGACCGAAAGGGTCCAGGCTTGTCCACTTGAAAAAACCCGCCCAGCCGGTACTGATCCCGGCTATGTCCGAAGCAGCCGCCGGAGAGACCGAGAAACCGCAGGTAGTTCAAGCGGGTGGGATCAGCAAGAAGCGGCTGATCACGATCGGCCTGATCACGGTGGCCGCCTGGGCCTTCGCGATCTACACGGGCAGCCTGGTCCTCCAGATCATCGTCGGCGTCCTGACGCTCGCGATGGTGACCCTGATGTTCATCAGCTTCCGGATGCTCGCGAAGCAGAAGAAGGTCGTCTCGTTGTTGCAGGGCTCGACCGCGTCGCCCGAGGCTCGCAAGGACGCCCTGGCGAAGCTGGCCGAGGGCAAAGACGCCGATTCGCCGACCAACATCTTCGCGCGCGCGCAGCTCTCGGCCCAGGACGATCCCGAGGCCGCGCTGCGGCTCCTCGATCGCGTCGAGCTCAGCAAGTACCCGCCGATGATGCAGGACGACGTCTCTCTGCTGCGCTGCCAGCTCTGCCTCGGTACGGGCCGCACGCAGGACGCGCGCAAGAGCGCCGATCTGATCAACCTCGACAACCCGTCGCGCGCACAGATGAAGGCGATGTCGTCGGCGATCGTCGCCGAGGCGTGGGCCCGCACCGGCAAGTCGAAGGACGCGCTCGCGATCCTCGAGGCCATCGAGTATCCGAAGGAGAACCGCGATCAGATCGAGGTCCAGGCCCGGATCTCGCGGATCTTCGCGCGCTTCGCCTCCAACCAGCGCGGTGCGGCTCGCAACGAGCTCAACGCGCTCGCGAACGAGAACCCCGACTACCTCGGCAAGTTCGTGATGCCGCAGTTCAAGGTTCACCCCGAGCTGCAAAAGCTCGCGCGCGCGGTCCTGCAGTCGCATCCGTCGGCGCGCCAGGCGGTCAAGGGCTCGGCGGCGAAGCGGATGGGACGGTGATCGCCCGATGAAGATCGTCAGCACGCAGATAGCGAGGACGGTCGAGGCGTGCTGGGACGTGTTCGTCGATCCGGCGAAGCTCGTCCTCTGGGTGCCGGGGTTGCGCGAGGCGAGAGTGGTCTCGCGTCGCGCCGACGGGCTACCGCACGAGATCGAGTTCATCTACGCGAAGGACCTGTCCTACGGCCTGATTTACGACTATGACCTCGAGCAGCGCGAGGTGTCGTGGGCGCCTCGTGAGGGACAGACCGGCGGCTTGCGTGGCTTCGCCAGCTTCACCGCCGACGACGACGGGACCGAGATGAACTACGGGATCGAGCACGACGAGGGTCGCAAGGCCGCCGAGCGCGCGCTCGACGATCCGAACCAGTTGATCGCGGCATTCGCGCGGCGGATGCACGAAGATCGCGACTAACTCACTGGCGCGATTCGGCGGTTGATCTCTGCACGTTCGGTTGCATCGATCACGAAGCTCAGGTCACCCGCGAGGAGCTTGTCGAACCGGAGCGTGTGCTCGTGAAACCTGCGGGGATGCGCTGTCTCCGCCGGCGCGATCTCTTCGCGCCCGATCTCCACGAATCGGCGCACGCGTTCTGCGTTCCCGGCCCGGGCGTGTAACCGCGCGAGGAGCTCCACGGTCTCCACGCGTGCCGATGCCAAGCCGCGCGGCATCCCGATGGTCAACTGCAGGCCGAACGTGTGGTAGAGGTCCGTCATCGGTTCGACCCACGCATCGGGATCGAGCCCGAGCAGGATCTCCTCGGCGATCTCGATGTGCTCGAGATACGCACGTCCCTGGGTCTCGAACGCTTCCGCCATCAGGTCCGCGGTCTCGAGGGACTCCTCGGTCGTCTTGCCGAGATCGAACCACTCCTGTCCCGGTGCCAGCTCGAGCGATCGCTGGAAGCATGCGCGGTGAACCTCGAACGTGTCAGCGGTGACAGGGATGTCGCCTGCCGACGGCACCCCGGGAAAGTGCGCCGCGATCGTCACCACGCCAGATCCCCCGGCGCTTCCGGTGCCGTACCACACCATGCGCAACAGCTTCGCGTCGTCGCGTCGTGCCGTGGTGCTCTTGCACTTGAAGCCCACGACCTTCAGCACCGGGTTAACGCGCTTGTTGTAGGACTTCTTGAACTCCGCGGACTTCACGTTCATGAAGTTGCTGTGTGTCACGCCGGCCGGCAGCTTCGACGACGGCCAAAATCGGTACGGGAGATCCTCGAGCCGCTTCACTGCCCGAAGATAATCGATTCGGCACGCAACATCAGTTCATCCGGGTCGGTCGCCACAGGATCCAGAGCGCCGCGAACGGGATCGCCATCGCGCCGATGAAGATCGCGATGCCATCGTAGTGACCGTAGACGTCGACGACCTTGCCGATCAGCGGGTTCATCGTCACGAACACGACCGACTGCGCACACGCGATCAGGCCGCCCGCCATCGACACGCTCGTCGGTGACACGCGCGAGTACGCCTCGGACACCGTCATCGCGTAGAGCCCGCCACCGCCACCCATGCCGATGGAGAGCAACATCACCGCCTGCCACGGTGAGGCTGCCCACGGCATGGCCATCACCATCCCGGCCATCGCCGCGGCGATCGCGAACAGCAGGCGCGGTCGCCGGAGCCGCGTGACGAGGTCGCCGAACCCGATCGCACCGACATCGAA
This sequence comes from Deltaproteobacteria bacterium, assembly GCA_031385555.1. Lineage (GTDB taxonomy): Bacteria > Myxococcota_A > Polyangia > Haliangiales > Haliangiaceae > JABFXX01. Next base: position 10,888 of record JANNBP010000278.1, read on the forward strand.
CAGCAGCGGCGGCAGCCAGAGATAGCCACCGACATCCTGCTGCTCGACGTGCCAGGTCTTGTCGAGATACTTCGCCCCCCACGCGAGCGACAGCCCGACCACCGGTGCCGCCGCGAACACGCCGAGCACGGCGCGATGGATCACCGGACTCTTGACCAGCGCCCCGAACGACTCGCCCTTGACGGCGTCGCGCTTGATGTCGATCCGTGCCTTCGCAGCGGGATGCGAGGTCAGCACGATCCACAGCGGGATCCACAGCAGCCCGACACCGGCGGTGATCAAGAACGCTTCGCGCCAGCCCCACATGGCGAAGATCGCGGCCGCGAGCGGCGGGACGATCATGCCGCCGATCGACGAGCCCGAGAACAGCACGCCGAACCCGCGCGACCGATCCTGGGGAGGCAGCACGTTCTGGATCGTCTGCGCCGAGCCGGGATAGCTCGGTCCCTCGGTGATGCCGAGCGCGATCCGCATCAGGAACAGCACCGCGAACCCGGGGACCAGCGCGTGGCTCGCGGCGACGGCCGACCACACGAGGACCGAGATCACGAGCCCGCGCCGCGGTCCGATCCGCGACAACCACCAGCCGCACAGCGGCGTGGCGAGGAGGTAGGCGAACGCGAAGGCGCTGTGCAGCAGCCCGTACTGGGCGTCGGTCATGTCGAGCGCCTTGGTGACCGCCGGCCCGAGCACGGCGAGCGTCTGGCGATCGATGTAGCTGACCGTCATCACCAGCGTGGCCGCGATCGCGATCACCCACGCGTGTCCGCGGCTGAGCGGCGGGATCATGCGTGCTCGCGGGCGAGCTTGCTCATCCGCACCATGTCGTGCCAGCCGCCCTCGTGGAAATACTCCTCGCGGAGGACGCCCTCGTCGACGAAGCCGAGCCGGTGATACAGCCGCTGGCCGCGCTCGTTGACACGGAACACCATGAGCCAGAGCTTGTGGAGGCCGTGCTCGCCGAACGCGCGATCCATCGCCGCGGTGATCGCCGCCGAGCCATAGCCCTTGCCCATCTCGCCCTTGGTCGCGATCACCGCGCCGAGCCGGCCCACCTTGCTGCGCGTGTGGATCTGGTGGAGGCCGACCTGTCCGAGGTAGCGATCGTCGTCGGTGGCGAACACGCTGTAGACGCGATCGGGCCCCGCGATCGTGCGCTTCACCCACGCGAGCTCCTGCTCGCGCGTCATCGGCGCGCCGGAGAACGCGGCGAGGTTGCCGACGATCTCCGGTCGGTTCACCCAGGTCATGATGGAGTCGACGTCGGACTCGGCCAGGGGACGCAGGGTGACGATACTCACCGCCGCATACTACCGAAACTCGACGGAACAACACGACGGCGAGGTCGGACCTGTTCAGTGCGTGGGCTTGACCGAGCCGACAATCCCGGCTCGCTCGAGGACCGCAACTGGCGAACGACCGACAGTGCTCGAGCGACCTCCTCCTCGAAAAACTACGAACGCCCGCTCGTACTCGAGGCTCGAACCACGGTTCGTAACGTTCCGAGTGGCGACGGTGGGCCTCGAACGGGCGGTCTTCGAAAGCTTCATTCGACGCGCAGCGTGAACGACCCGGAGTGACCGCGCGTCTGCGTCTGGTACATCAGCTCGGCGCTCGCGGGGACGAACGCGAGGTCACCGGCGGACTCGAGGTGCAGGATCGTCGCGACCTGCGTCGACGCGGGGACCTGCTCGTGGTGGAAGGCGAGATGCGTCTCGCGATCCTCGCGGAATACCCATGGCGTGCCGTAGCGGGCCAGGCGACGGTCGGTGGCCGGTAGCGCCTCGGCGCCGGCAGGCTTCGGATCCTCGATCAGCAGGAAGCGCATCATCTCCCGCTGCGTGTTCTCGACCTTGACCACACTCTCGACGTACGCGCCACGCGGCACCCGATCCCCGGACTTCAGGGGCGTCCGCTTCCCCGCCGCGTCGATCAGGGAGACGGTGCGCGTGACGGCGAGCCCTTGCGCGAGCGGCGCGAGGTTGCGGCCGGTCCGGCGATAGCGCGCCACCGCGTGAACCGTGATCCCCGGCGCGGCGCTCGAGAACGTGATCGTCGGCTTGCGCGACAGCGCCTTGCCCTCGATCGTCACCGTGCGCGCCAGCCCGTCGGGAAACGCGAGGCGGCGAGGCGCGCCACCGTCGACGGCGAACTCGATCGTGCTGGTCTTGCTGGCGGTAACGCGCTGTGCGCGGAGGTACGCGGTCATCGCGTAGAGCACCATCGCGGTGTCCTTGGTCGAGTTCCAGCGATCGCCGCGCTTGGTGGCGGTGAAGTAGGCGATCGACTGCGCGATCAGCGGATCGGTCGAGTCGTGCGCGACGAGCGCCGCCAGCACGGCCGCGGAGACCTCGAACGGATCCTCCATCCAGCGCGAGAAGCCGGCGGACTTCCAATGAACTCCCTGTTCGGCCTGAACGGCGCGCGCGCGGAGCGTCCGCGCGAACCGATCGGCGATCGCGCTGTCACCGCGCTTCACCGCGATCTCGAGCGCGAGGGCGAGCGCGTAGTCGGTCAGCTTGTCGGCGCGCGCGACCAGCCAGGTCCACCACGCGTCGGGCAGCGCGTGCTTCTGGCCGTAGACGTACATCAGGTAGATCCGATCGCTCTGCTGCCGATCGCCGAGGGACTGCGCGAACGCGAAGATCTTCTCGAGCGCACGCGGCAGCGTCTTCGGATCGGGCAGCTTGTAGCCGGCGCGTTCGGCGCGCAGCAGGCCCCAGGTGACGTAGGGCGTGATCATCTCGTGCGTGGTGCCGCTGCCGATCCAGCCCCACCCACCGTCGGGTTGCTGCAGCTCGGTGAGGCGCTTGAGGCCACCGGAGACCACGCCGGGCATCCGCGCGACGAGCGCACCATCGCGGATGCCGAGGTTCTCGAGCACGCCAGCGACCTCGATCGCGGGCGCGAACCTGCTCATCGTCTGCTCGGCGCAGCCGTACGGATACTCGACGAGGTAGTCGAGCGTCTTCGCCAGGTCGGCGGCGAGGCTCGGCGCGAACGTCAGCTCGAGGCGGGTCTGCTTCGGGTCGAGCCCGTCGGGGAGCTCGAGCGCGAGCGGCTTGGTGGCGAACCCGGAGGCGGTGACGACTTGCTCGGCCGACGAGGCCACGATCGGGATCCTCTTCAAGCTCGCATCCGGCGGCGCACCGGGCGTGGCGGCGGAGGCGAGCAGGGTGGCGAGGCCGGGATCCTTCGCGCGAACGTTCCACGACACCGGCACCGAGGTGTTGCGCGGCACGTGGACCGTCAGCGCGGTGGGTGTCAGCACGTCGACGTTCTCGGTCTGCAGCGTGACCGCGATGTCGCGATCGCGATCGGTCAGGTTGTGCACGCTCGCACCGACGGTGACCGTGTCGCCCTCGACCAGCTGGCGAGGCAGCAGCGGCCAGATCATCACATCGCGCACGGTGCGGAGCTTCGAGAGCTGGCGACCGACGCGGTTGCGACCGATCGCGGTGACGACAACCTGCCAGTTGGTCAGCGAGTCGGGGAGCTTGAAGGTGACGCGCGCGTGGCCGGCCGGGTCGGTGCGCGCGGTGCCGGTCCAGAACGCGGAGTCCGAGAAGTCGCGCCGAATGGCGGAGGTCGTCGCCGAGGAATCCACGCCAGCCAGAGGCTGCGGACCGGCGGGGACGTAGCTGATCGATGGCATCGACGAGTACGACGCATTCCCCGACGAGAACGACGCGTTGCCGCTCGCCGCGCCGCTGAACGAGATGCCCTGCACCGGTTTCATGACCTCCTGGGTCGGATCGAACATCGCGATCGCGTCCCCGGCACGCACGAACGAGATCGGGAGGCCGGCGAGTAGATCGACGAGGCGCGTGTGGGTGATCGCCGCCGTGGACGCGGTCGAGCCGACCTGGTCCTGCGCGGCGTCGCTCGCGGTGGCCGGGATGCCGAGGTAGCGGAGCGTGGACACGGCGGTGCGCACGCTGAACCGCTGGCCCTTGCCGTAGAGCCCCTCGAGCACGGTCACGGCCTCGCGCTCGAAGTTGCCGTCGGGGGTGCGCGGCGCTTGCCGAGCTCGCTGCTTCGCGAGATCGAGGACTTCACCGACGGTGAGATCGCCTAGCTGTGCGCGCAGCGTCGCGAGCCCGGAGCGCGCGTGCACGCGATCGTCGGCAAAGAAGAAGTTGCGGGGATCGATCGAGCGATCCTGCGCGATGCCGAGCAGCGCTTGATCGTAGACCGACACCACGAGATCCACCGGCTCGCGCGTGGCGACGTCGATGCCGAGATCGACCTGGTCGCCCGGGCCGTAGCTGTCCTTCGCCTGGGTCTTGATCGAGAGCTCGCGATGCTTGGGGGTGATGCGGATCGCTTGCTGCGCGGCCTCGACTGACTCGGCGCCGAGCAGGTACGCCTCGACGGACGCGCCGTAGGTCAGGCCCGTGCTCGGCAGATCGAAGCGCAGCGCGCCGTTGGTCACGATCGCGCGATGGTGAGACTTGATGCCGGTCGCGTCGCGCACGAGCAGCAGCGCCGCGGCATCGCGGTAGCGAGAGCTCAGCGTGCCTGCGATCCGGTCGCCATGATCGAGCTCGCTGCGATCCAGCTCGAGCACGACATCCGGCATCCGCGTCTTCTCGCGCACGGCGACACCGGCCTCTCCCCACACCGTCGAGCCGTCGAGCAACTTCGCGCTCGCTATCAGCCGGTAGGCACCGGGATCCGGAAGCGCGAGGCTCGCGCGATCGCTGATCACGGCGGCCGTCGCGGCGAGCGTGTCGTCGGGGATCAGCTGCGCCCTTCGTCCGGTGCGAGGGCTGCGCATGCGGACGCAGCCCAGGTTGGTGAACCGACAGTTCGGGACATTCACCAGGTTGTTGCCGGTGTTCACCCAGTGGCCACCGTTCGCCCCGCCGACCCAGTAGCCGTTGTTGACAGCCCAGCGGCCGCCGTTCGGACCGCCCACCCAGTTTCGATTGACGTTGTTGTCGATGCCGATGCCGTTGAGGTTGTTGCCGACGTAGTTGTTGCCGTGCACGACGTCCTCGGGCGGCGAGATCTTGACGGCGGCGATGCTCGTCGACGCGGGGATGATCAACCGCCCGGCCGCGTCGGTGACACGCACGGTGACGTCGACCGAGGTGCCGGTCGCGACGAGGGCATGCGCGGTCTCGATCTGGACGCGATGATCGCGGCGCGCGAGCGGGATCGTCCGCGTGGTGCGTTGCTCGTAGCCATTCGGATCCACCATCGTCGACGCGACGACGAGGTCGTGGCGGCCGCGCAGGTAGCTGCCCTCGAGCGGTACGCGGTACGACCCGGCGCCCTTGCCGTCGAGCGTCACCTTGCCTTCGAGTTGCGAGACCACGAAGCGGCCGGCATCCCACAGCCGTCCCGCGGTGTCGGGATCCGCGGCGTGCAACAGCACCTCGTCGCGCTGGAGCTCGGCGCGTGGACCCTCGTAGACGAAGCCGCGCAACGGGGCCGGGCCCTCGGGCTGGCGCACGATCTGCGCCGTGAACGACACGCTACCTCCGGCGACGCCGTGATCGAGGAAGTCGAGCGCCTTGAACGAGACCTCGGCATCGCCGTCGACGATCGACGCATCGACGTCGAGCTTGACCTTCGCCTTGCGATACTCGGCGAGCGTCACCTTCGCCGTGCCGCGAAACCCGGGCACCTGGACGGTGTACGTGTCGAGCGGATCCGCGGGCGAGAACGTGTACTCGCCGGTCGCGCGCCCGCTCGCATCGACGGGCAGCAGCAGCTTCGCGGCGACGGTCCCCTTGGTGTCCGAGACCAGACGAACCTCGACGGGTGACGTCAGGGCCGGGCGGAGCTCGCCACCCTCGAGCCGGCGCAGGAATGCGGTGAGCTGCAGCTTCTGCCCCGGTCGATACGCGCCCCGATCGGTGATCACGTACGCCGCCGGCTCGGCCTCTGCCGCCGGCTCGATGGTCACGACCTGCGAGAGCTCGCCGACGCGAACCTCGGCTTCGGCGCGCTTCGCAAACGCCAGCGGCAACTCGAACGAGTTATCGGTGCCGACGACCGCACTCGTCGCATGGCCGTCGAACTGGACGACCTTGCCGGCGTACGACGCCTGTCCCGCGATCCACCCGACGAGCTTGTCGGGATCGACGAACACGCGCAGCACCGAGCCAGCCGGGGCCGGCTCGGTGACCGCGAACACCGGCACGAGGTGCCCGGGTGTTGCGGAGGGGTGAGTGATCCGTTGATCGGAGACTGCACACGCGACGAGCAGCGTCGCGCAGGTGAAACCGGAGAGCGTTCGCATGGCGGCCATCCTGCCGCCGTGCTCCGCGCATCTACGTAAGGGCTTGGTAATCCTGCGTGCGACGCGCGCTGCGCTCTCAGCGCCTCAGAGCGCGGGGTTGTGGATGACCGTGATGGCCATGTCGTACGGATCGTCGAGCGCGAAGAACGACGCACTCACTTCGACGAAGTAGGTCCCGGCGGGGAGCTGAACCGACGTGGTGTCAGAGGCGAACAGGAAGGCACCCTCGTTGATGTCGTCGTTGGCCGCGAGTCCGACGAGGTTGCCACAGCAGAACGAATTGGTCTCGAAGCCGTTGCCGTCTACCGGGAAGAAGCCGTCATCAAAAATGAAGACAACCGTGTCCGCTCCAGCCGTGGTCACGTGGAGCTGGTCGCCATCTTCCAGGTTGTAGACGAGGTCGTCGAAGCCGGTGTCATCGCTGTTGAGCAGGCCCGAGAACAGGGTTACGTCCTGGGTGTCGGGAACGACCTGGCCGTTGCCGTTGTCGAACTCGTCGTTGTCTTCGACCTCGGCGAGGGCGACGAAGCCCGTGAGGTCATGGAAATTGTCGACATCGAGGTCGAACACGCTGCCAATGGCGAAGCCATCGAACACGACGACGTTCATCGTGGTGGCAGCGGGGATCGCGAGGAGGTCATCCGTCGCGAAGCCACGCGCGTTCGCCCACTTGCCACCGGGGAGCCAAATCAGGTTGAGCGGAGTCTCGAGGCTCGCGATCGAGGTCGTGCCACGCCAGAGGGCAGGGGTGCCGGCGAACGAGAACAGCGCCGTGGTGTTGGTCAGCGTCGCACCGAGAACCTGGAACGCCGGGCCCTTGCCGGGGGCGGTCAAGGCGGTCGGTGCGCGCGGAGTGACCGTGATGGCCGGGCCGCGCGACACGGTGGTGTCGAGCAGAATGTCGTTGACGACGAGCGGCCCCGAGGCGGCATCGGTGTCGACGAACATGGTACCGATCGCGATCGACTCGGTCTGGCTCTGCTCGTCGAGGAAGACCTCGACGCCGGTGCCACCGGTCACTTCGAGCGTGCCGAGGAACGGGTTCTCCGGGTCGTGGTTGATGATCAGCACCTGGTTGAGGCCGCCCTGGAGCACGGGGCCGTCGAGGACGACCTCGAGCGGGTTCTGGACGTCGAACGCCGCCGTCAGCGTCAGCGGATCGGCACCGTTGGTGACGACGACGTCGCGCTTTCCAACGGCCGCGGCGCCCGCGATCGAGATGTTCGCGAACAGCGTGCCCGGGCTGGACAGCTCGACGCTGACGACCGTGATGTCGGCGCCGAACGACACGGTGGGCGTCCCGGTGAACTCGGTCGCGTCACCGCTGATCTCGACGCGCAGCGTGCGGTCGGTGAAGCCCTTGGCCGGGAACACTCCGTTGAGTGCCGGGTTGACTTCGACCTGATCGGGGAACTTGATGTCATCGCCGCAGGCAGCGGGGATGAGTGCGAAGAGCAGCGGCAAGAGTCGAGTTGAGCGCATGAGACCTCTAGAGGTTAGGTGGACCATCCCTGACAGGGGACCCTAGTAAACGAATGGGACCTCAAACAAGTCCCTAGGGGACATTTCCTCGACGGAAGAAGTGTGGATAAGCTCCGCCCCTATGAAGATCCGATCCTCGTCTAGTGCGGTCGTGTGCGCTGTGCTCGCCAGCACATCCGCCGTGGCAGCCGACCCGATCATCGAAGTCGGCGGCGCCGTGGGTGTTCACGGGTTCTCCGACGAGAACGAGCTGGGCGTGTTCGACGACCCGACCGCCACCTCGCAGAAGAACGCGCCGATGTTCGCGCTCCGGCTCGGCGCCTTCCTCAAGGACGTGATCGGCCTCGAAGGCGAGTTCGGCTTTCTGCCGACCGGCAGTCGCGAGATGGATGTCGGCACCACCAACCTGACGTATCGCGGCCACCTGATCGCGCAGATCGGGCTCGGCGCGCAGAAGAAGTTCTATCCGTTCGTCGTCGGTGGCATCGGCGCGTTCTACGTGTCGAGCACCGACAACAACGGTGTGATCTACAAGGATGTCGACGCGGCACCGTACGGCGGCGTCGGGCTCAAGTATCGGCTCCCGAAGGACTGGGGGCTGCGCGGCGACGCGCGCCTGCTGTTCCCGCCGAGCAGCCAGAAGGACGGCGGAGCGACGACGGACTTCGAGTTCCTGTTCTCGTTCTACAAGGAGTTCGGTCGCAAGCAGGAGGTCGACAACGATCCCGATCGCGACGGCATCCTCGGCGCGGCCGACAAGTGCCCCAACGATCCCGAGGACAAGGACAACTTCCAGGACACCGATGGGTGCCCGGAGAACGACAACGACAACGACGGCATCGTCGACATCTCCGACAAGTGCCCGATCGATCCCGAGGACAAGGACGGCTTCGAGGACACCGACGGTTGCCCCGAGGACGACATGGACAAGGACGGCATCGCCGATGCCGTCGACAAGTGCCCGAAGGATCCCGAGGACAAGGACGCCTTCGAGGACGAGGACGGCTGCCCGGAGCCCGACAACGACAAGGACGGCCTGGTCGATGCGTCGGACAAATGCCCGAACGAGCCGGAGACGATCAACTCGTTCGAGGACGACGACGGCTGCCCCGACACGGTCACCGCGATGAAGAAGTTCACCGGTACGATCGAAGGCGTCACCTTCAAGACCTCGTCGTCGACGATCCTCGCGTCGTCGAACCCGAAGCTCGACGAAGCGATCAAGGTGCTCACCGAGTACCAGGCGCTCAAGATCGAGATCCACGGCCACACGGATGATCAGATCGTCCTCAAGGGCAGCCCGTTCGCCGACAACCAGGAGCTATCGATCGCGCGCGCCGAGGCCGTGAAGCAGTACATGGTGAAGAAGGGCGTCACCGCCGACCGCGTCACCGTGAAGGGCTTCGGCGACAGCCAGCCCGTCGCGCCGGTCGCCGGTCTCAAGGGCCCGGCCCTCGAGCAGGCTCGCGCGAAGAACCGCCGCATCGAGTTCCACCCGGTCCAGTAACCGGACCCGCCGTCACGAACGGCGGACGAAGGCCAGCCCCGACGAGGAGCTGGCCTGTTTTCGTTTCGGGGGCGAAGGTGAGAACGGCTTGCGACGCTTCTCAATCCAACACCGCTCGTTGTTCATCTCGGGCAGTTAGGGCCCACCGGAGTTGAGCCTTCAGTGCTCGGGCAGTTAGGGCCCACCGGAGTTGAGCCTTCAGTGAACCGGGGTTACACCGGTCCCGTCGCTGTCAGCTCGGCCTCGAAGCGCCGCTTGGAGACGAAGTGCTGGTCATACGTGGTTCGAAGCGACCACGCCGCGACGGCCCGAATTGCTCAGGCCACGTAAATGCCGGGCACGGTGGCTAGCTTGAAAAATCTGAAGCCTGCACCTGCACCTGCACACCCACGTATCGGCGCAACCAAAAAGTCCCGAACGGGAACGGGATCGGATTCCCCTCGAAAAGTGCGAGACGCGCGCTCCGGTGCGCGGAGAGAAAATCCGCATAACGATCCAGCAGCTTCTTGAGCGTCAATTGGCACACCGACGCGAACCTTCGCCGCGGCGTTCGCGTTGGCTTCGAACCCGGCACGAAGTTCCACTGTTGCCGCAGGACTGCGGCGCGACCTAGGACCCGTCGATTGGTGCGCTTTCTCTCCGCTGCCTGGGAGCGCTCGTAGTCTTCGACACGCCGCTTCACCTCCGCGAGAATTTCGTCACGGTCCCCGAGCTCTGGAGGAATACCAACCCGCAGCGTGACTTCCGCCGGCAGATCGCCTTCGCTGCTGAAGAAGTGTCTGGGACGAGTGGCGTGCATCGTTCTGTTCTCGAGCAGAGCTCGATATCCGCTTGCACCCGGCCACTCGTCGACCGTCGCGACGAGGTCATGCTTCACCGCATTTGTCGCGACGTAAACCAGCCTCCTGATGAGATCTTCCGTCGTGCCGAGCAAGACGACACTGGGTTCGGCACTCGAGAAGACGTTCTCCTCGCGACCTCGAAGCTTGTTGACACAGCAAGCAAGGAGTCGGTGGAAGTACTGAGTGAAATCCGGCGCGTTGCCCAAACGGTCATAGATGACGTCGTGCAAGTGATTCGAGAGCTGCGTGAAGTCGAGTATGTCGATCTGATAGCGCTCCGCCGCAACGGCTAGGCAATAGATGAACGCGTTCACCATCTCCGGATCGGGATGCAGCAGACACTGCCGTTGAGTACACCGGCGAGTGATCATGCTGACCGTCCCTGGGTAGATCGGGCGTGGCAACGTCACGTGTATGCGTTAAGCACTTCGCTTGCCATCACAACGCGCGAGTGATCTCGCCACATTGTGTTGTCATTTGTCCGCCGGCCGGACGCGCTGTCCGCATTTCGTTCGGACACCGGACGTGAGTCAGCAACCTGCAGTTCGCTCGATGAGTCGGGCGCAACCCCGGCGAGCCAACAGATGGAAGCAACCCCGGTGTGCCGGAGCAACCCCGGTGGGCTTACCAGACTCCGCGCGGAACGAAATGGTCACGCTCGCAGGGAAGCGAGGGCTGGATCTCGACGACAAGCTCACCTGCGGACGCAGCAAAGGCCAGCTCCCCGACGAGGAACTGGCCTTTGGTCGTTTGGATCGCGGATTAGTAAATGACGACGTCGTTGATCGGCAGGATGCCTTCACCCGCCGGGTAGCCATAGCTGACCCAACCGGTCGAGGTGTCCTCGCTGCCCCAGCCCCACACCCAGACGCCGAACGAGCCCGCCGACGTCATCTCCTGGATGCCGTTGTTGCAGGTGCCCGCCATCGAATTCCAGTGATCGACGAGCTTCACGTGCGCGATCTCGTACTCGCCGGCGGTGCCGACGGGCTGCCAGTTGGTGATGTTGCCCATGCACTTCAGATCGACGTCGTAGAAGATCGAGTCCTTCTTCGAGCGCACGACGGTCAGGTTGGTGAACGGGTACGTCGGGTCGGTGAAGAACACGTAGTGGAAGAGGTATTGCGGCGGCGGCACGAGGCGCACGAAGTCGGGATCGCCGACCCCGCCTTCGCCCATCTCGCCCGCGCCCGTCATGTACGTGAACATCGCGAACGGGTGCGCGTCGTCCTGCGAGCGCACGGTGAACGGCTTGTCGGTCCGGATCTCGAGCTTCTCGCCGAGCGCGACCTGACCGGGACCCATGTTCGGCGGGTCGTAGGTGAGGGCGGTGCCGTCGACGGCGCCGTAGATCCGGTAGACGCGCGCCTCGCCGGGTGCCTTGCGATCGGGGTGCGGTGCAGCGACATAGACCGAGCCCAGCGCCTGCACCGGCGCGAGCATCTGCTCGCCGTGATCGCCGCAGCAGCGGTCGATCGACATGATCGTGTGACCACCGAACACGCCGATCGGCTTGTCGGCGCTGATCGGTGAGCCGGAGAGCCCGGCGAACTGCGTGATCTGCGCGTACTCGCCCTTGTCGAGCGTCACCGTGTACGGCTGGTTTGCCGGGCCTGCCGGCATGCCACCCGCGGCGGCGATCGCCGACTTCGGGCGGATCGTCACCGTCGTGTTGTCCTCGCGCGCGACGATGTTGTGCGATGGACCGTCGGCGATCGCGATCGGTGGCGTCGGACCGTCGGAGTCCATCGCGCTGACGGCGATGTAGTTGTCGCCCCACGCGCTCGACGGGAGGAGCAGCGTCGCGCCGGTCGCGGCCGCGGCACCACCGCCGAACGGCAGCATCTGGTACGCGACGACGGGCATGTCGGTGGTGAGGTGGAACGCCTTGCCCTTGCCGGTGCCGGCGAGCTGGACGCCCCCGGCGAGCGCGGCTTGCACGGGACACGCGACGTGCATGAAGCCGGGCACCTGGACGAGGAAGATGATCGCGACCTCACCCGGTGCGAGGCCGGTGCTCGGGTTGTACGGGCCGTACGTCAGCGACTGACCGAAGCCCTGCGGGATCTTCGCGAACTTCGAGAGATCCATCGAGACGTTGTCCCAGGTGATGTCGAGGTGCGCGTTCGTGCGCGACGTGTTCGCGACGAACATCGTGTAGCACCCGCCGCGCGGCGGACCCTCGGCACCGTCCATGTCGACCGCGTAGTAGTCGCAGCCGATCGACGAGTGATTCGCATCGGCCGCCGAGCACGCGGGCTGACACACGCCGGCGGAGCAGCTCTGCTCCGCCGGGCACTGCGTCGCGTTGCCATCGCAATCGACCACGCCGGTGTTGTCGTCGGTGCAGCGCGGACACGTGCCGCCACCGGGCGTGTCATCACCCGCACCGTTCTCCCGACCATCCGGACCACACGCCGCGACTGCGATCGCGGCAACGAACATGAGGCGCTGCATCGTGTTCTCCCTCGCTGCACGCTAGAGAGAACGCGGTGGACTGAACAGGTCTTATCAGCGACTGCCAGCCAATTTTATCTAACGATGTCGTGCCGTTATGCGCATGTTGCACACGAACCTGCACCGGTTGTGCAGGACGCTCACCGCCGTGTGCATCACTTCTTGAGCGGCGGCAGCGAGATCAGCGCGCAGGCCCTCGCGACGTCGGTGATGCCGAGCTTGGGACCCGCCACGTACCGATCGCGCTCGATCAGGTCGAGCATCGCGAGCGCTTCGTGCGCGCTACCGATCCGCTTCTTCGCGTCGCGCGCGGCCAGCTTGCGCGAGAACGCTTCGAGCAGCGGATCCGGGTTGACGTGCGGTGCGCGCTTCGCGATCGGGGGATGGTCGTTCGTGATGTTCGCGACCGCGATCTCCATCGCGCTGCCGTCGAACGGCTGCTTGCCCGAGATCATCTCGTAGAGGATCACGCCTAGCGCGAAGATGTCGATCCGCTCGTCGAACGGCTCGCACTGCGCTTGCTCGGGCGCCATGTAGATCGGCGTGCCGAGCACCTGACCCGACTGCGTCAGCTTGCCGCCGGCGATCGATTCCGGATCGCGGAGCACGGCGATGCCGAAGTCGACGAGCCGCGGGATCTCGCCGCCGTCGAAACTCTCGACGATGATGTTCTCGGGTTTGAGATCGCGATGGATCAGGCCCTGCGCGTGCGCGTGATCGAGCCCGTGCAGGATCCCGCGGAGCAGCGGGATGATCCGCGCGGCGGGGAGTGGCGAGGCCATCGCGGCGCGCAGCGGCCGGCCGGCGGCGAGCTCCATCACCATCACGTGGTGGCCTCTCGACTCGCCGAAATCGATCACGCTGATCACGTTCGGATGCGACAGCTTCGCGGCCGCCTTGGCCTCGCGCCGGAAGCGCGCGAGCGTGGTGGGCTCGTGCAGCAGATCCGCGTGCAGCACCTTGATCGCGACCTGCCGCGGCCACTCGAGGTGACGCCCTCGGAACACGGTGCCCATCGCGCCGCTACCGAGCTCTTCCTCGACGACATAGCGGTCGAGCACGGTCTGTCCCACCAACGTCACGCACCCAGCTGACACCATGCCCCTCGGGCGCGCAATACTCCGGGAGGATGGCTCGCGCGCCGAAGCGGAAACCATCGGCAACGCCCCTGGTCGCCGCACTCGCCGCGGTGCGCGCCCACGACTTCGCCGAGGCGCTCGCGCGGCTGCTCGAGGGGTGGAAGGCCGAGCCGTCGGAGGCGCTCGCCGAGGCGATCGGCCTGGTGTCGTCGCGGCTCAAGGTGCCGGCCCTCGTGCGCGGTAAAGGCAAGCCGGCCCTCGCCGCGTGGGCTGCGCGCGCGAAGTCGGCGACGCCGCAGGACGTGCCGGCGCTGCTCGAGGTGCTCGCCGATGCGAGCTCGGGTGAGGGCCTCGCACGCCTGAAGTCCGTCGCGACGTGGATGCCCGATCCGCGGATCGATGCGGCGCTCGTCGAGCTGATCGACCGCGTGCCGTATCGCGCGACCTCGACACAGCCGTTCTGGAACGCGCTGTTCAAGCTCGCCGGCAAGATCACCGATCCTCGGCAGCTGCGCCGGCTCGACGGCCTGGCCGCCGAGGGCGTCGCGGTGACGATGCAGGCGTGGTTGCGCGGCAAGCTCGCGGCGTTGCGCGAGACCACGGCGGACCAGCTCGTCGACCACCCGGAGCCGCCGGAGGTCGCCGAGATCCTCGCGTTGCTCGGGCCGCGCAAGCTCAGCATCGGCTCGAAGAACCTCGAGGCGTTGCTCGGTGCGATCTACGACGCGCCCGACGACGATGCACCGCGCCTCGTGCTCGCGGACGCGTTGCTCGAGCGCGGCGATCCGCGTGGAGAGCTCATCGCGCTGCAGCTGCGCGGTGATCGCCACTCGGACAAGCTCTCGACCAAGCGCGAGAAGGAGCTGCTCGACACCCACGGCAAGCAGTGGCTCGGCGAGCTCGCCCCCGTCGTGATGGCCGGCTACACGTTCGCGCGCGGGTTCCTCGCCGAGTGCCGGATCGACACCCGCCATCTCGATCGCGTGCAGAAGCTCGCGGGCCACCCCGCGTGGGCGACGGTGCGGAGCCTCGCGGGCTCGGCGCTGATCGGGCTCCATCCCGTGATGCGAGGTCTGCGTCGCCTGTCCTTCACCTCGTACGAGGCGCGCAACCACGAAGGCCTGGCGAGCTCGTGGCGCGATCTGCTGCTCGACACCGAGCGCCCGCTCGAGGCGCTGCGCTACGCCGGCATCCAGACCGACGAGCACTGGGAGGACGCGCTCGAGAACAACGAGTCGGTGCGCCCCGGCGTGCAGGGCCGCTGGGTGCACGTACCGGAGGTCCAGGAGGTGGCGGCGCTGTGTTCGTGCCGCGCGCTCCCGAAGTTGCGCGAGCTCGTGATCGTGGCGCAGCCGGATCGGATCGCGCCGTCGCTGTTCGCCTCGGCGTTGATCCAGCGGCTCGACACCGTCGGGTTCGTGTTCGACTACCGCAGCCGTCGCCGCGCGGCGCTCGCGGATCTGACCGACGTGCTGCGCGAGGCACCGGTGCGCGTGCTGACGCTCGAGCTCGGACCCGACTACCACACGACGCTCCTCGCGCTGACGCGGGGCGAGGGCGGTTATCGCGACGCGACGATGACGGTCGGTCCGACGACGCGCAGCACGTGGAGTCAGCAACTCGTCGACGAAGCCATCGGCATCCTCGACTCGCTACCGACGTCGCTGCGCGAGCTCCGCATCACCGTGCGTCGCCACACCGATCCCCAGCAGGTCGCACGGTTGCGCGCCGCGGCGGCGCAGATGCGACTCGCCGTCTGCGAGGTCGCCTACTGACGGGCGCAGATGCGTTGCGCGCCGAAGCCGTTGTCCGTCACACCGACCACCCAGACGCCACCGCTGAACACCGCGAGGTCATACGCCTCGGCGTGATCGGGGCGCGTGCCCTCGAGGGCGCGCGAGTGCAGCGTGCCGTTGTCGTCGACGAAGCCCACCACCACGTCGCCGTGGAAGTCGAGGTAGCTCGTCCAGTAGTAGGTACCGTCGAACACCACACGCGGTGACGAGCCGTGCACGGCGATCCGCGTCTTGAGTGTCAGATCGGTCTCGAGGTCGGTGCGATAGATGCTGCCGTCCTCTTCGTAGACCAGCATGCTGTGATTGCGCACCGAGTCCGGGTTGATCGCCATCCGCACGTCGGCACAGCCGAAGTCGCGGTACGAGTGCTGACCCGACGACATCTGCATGTAGTGGCAGGTCCGATCGGCCTCCGCCCACGCGATGAACGCATCGCTGCCGCGCGTCGCGCCGGTCATCGACACGATCGCCGACTTGGTGAGCTGGAGCGGTTGCGCCGATTGCCAGTCGCCGCCGACGAAGCCGCTCGCCGTCAGCCCGGTGGGGCCACCGACCAGCGCGAACTGCGTCGTGCGCGAGGTCAGCATCGGTGCATCGGTGACGAGCGAACCTTCGAACTCGCCGAGCGGGTACTGCGCGCCGAGATCATCGCGCACGTTGTCCACCGTCACCCGTTCGCCGGTCGAAGCGACCACGACGCGGCCGGCCGCGACACTCGCGTTGACGCTCGTGTAGCTCTGGTCGTCGCGCACGGTCGCCATCTCGCGATCGAACAGCTCCGCGCGGTGATCGACGCGGAAGCCGCGAACGGCTCCACCAGCTTTCGGCACCGTGAACACGGACGCGCCGGCGGCCGTCGCCACCACCGAGACATCGAGCTGCTTGGTGTCGGGTTGGATCTCCCAGGTGCGTTGCTCGCAAACATCCGCGATCAACGGAGCCACCGGCTGCGGGGTGAAGTCGTCATCGTTCTCGGCAACGTCATCGGGTGAAGGCCCCTCAACGGTATCGAGGGAACAACCACTTCCGACGAGTATCAACGTGCAAAAGAAGCGCATCTCACCATTATCCAGGACCGAGAAAAGCCGGCGCAAGATCTAGGACGACCTCTGATCGCTCCCGTCGCAGGTCGGACCAACACAGTGATTTCGCTGTTTTCGTTGCAGTTCGAAGTGTTTACGTGAAAAGGTGGGCTTGGTCGGGTTCGATGAAGCGAATCATTCTGGTCGAGGACAGCCCCATTATTCAGGCGGCAGCGATGTACGCGCTGGGCCAAGCCGGGTTCGAGGTCTCGGTCCGCACGAGCTACGACGAGCTGATGGGGAAGCCGCTGACTGGCTACGATCTGATCCTGATGGACGTGCAGATGCCGGAGCTGTTCGGCGATGACGTCGCTGCCGTGCTGCGCAACGAACGCGGCATCAGCACCCCGATCTATCTGTTCTCCAGCCTGTCTCCCAGCGAGCTCCACGAACGTGCGCTCGCCGCGAAGGTCGATGGCTTCATCTCCAAAGAAGGCGGGATGGAAGAGCTCGTGTCGCGCGTGAAGCAGATCCTCGGCTAGAACACCGACCGGTTTGAAACCAAGGTGATCACGCTGCCCTTGCGACGACTTGGGTTGATGGAAGCTCGAGACGACGCTGGATCACCTCCAGGTTGCTGATGGCGCTCGCCCGACGGAGATCGAACTCGTTCTTGC
>JANNBP010000285.1:0-43023 GCA_031385555.1 Deltaproteobacteria bacterium
AACCTCGATCTCCTCCACCCGTTCGACACCACCCAGGACGAGAACACGGGTGAGTTCACCGCCGTGTCGGTCAGCGTCGGCGGCACCGGCCTCGACGCGTTCGTCACCGACGTGACCACGAGCGAGATCACGCTCCAGGCAACGGCGGACATCGACGCGACCACGGGTCCGTTGACGATCACCTCCGGCACGGACGTCTCGCCTGCCGGCAATCTCGACGTGGCCGCGCGCACCGCGATCCCGCTGGTGCTCGGCACCCCCGCAACCGCGACGCTCGACAACTCGGCGCTCTATGAAGTCGACCTCGCCACAGCGCAGTTGCTCTCGCTCTCGGTTACCTCCGCGGATGAGAACGCAGACGTCGCGTACACGCTCCTTCCGGCCAGCGGCAAGTGGGCCGATGTGACGTCGGGCTTCTCGTCGGCGGATAACCTCGTGACCGCCCCTGGTGACAAGTTCTATCTGTCGGTCCTCGATCTCGGCTTGCTCAGTGGCTACAGCTACACGATCAGCGCTGACGGTCTAGCCCTGCCCGCGAATGCAACGGCGGAAGTCGAGCCGAACGAGACGTCGGCGGCGGCCACCGCCGGTACCGGTGGCGTCGTTCACTTCACCGGTGCGCTCGCCAACGATGCGGACGTCGACTTCTACAAGGTGACCGTGACGAATGTTCAGACGATCCGCGTGGTCACCACGGCCGGCGACGGAGCCACCGACACGCAGATCTCGATCTTCAACCCGAACGGCACCACGCTGACCAAGGACGCCAACGGTGACGACATCGACGGCTTCGACGTTGGCGTCGGCGACGACGTGACCACGGATACGCTGACGCCGGGTACTTACTTCATCAAGATCGAGGCGTCGGCGTTCGCGGTGTTCTTCGGCTATGCGCCGGCGAACGATCCGTACGACGCCATCGTCATCGTCGAAACACCCTGAACACAACTGCCGACTGCGCCACGCCTCAATGGGGCGAAGCGCGGCGAGAAGCGCCGCTGGGTGTTATGCCAGCGGCGTTCTTGTTTTGAGCAGACCACGCAGCAGGGCAACGTCAGAGAGTGCTTACTTGCTCTCCAACTCGCGATTCGCGCTGACGTCCGGAGACGTGGTTGCTGCCGAGATGGACGGCGACTTGCCGCTCGGCGTGTAGGTCTGCAAGAACCCGATACTGCCGCCGCCGGCGCCCACTCCAGCTCGCCCGACGCCGGCCGGGTTATCGAGAGCCCCACCAGTTCCACCTCCGATGCGTCCACCGTTCGCGGGGGACGTCGTATGGGTGCCGTTCAAACCGCGACTGCCGGGCTGAGTGAACGTGCCCTGCAAGTTCGTGAAGGGCGATCCACCACCACTGCCACCATTCGCGAACAACGCGCCCGTGATTTCGATGCCAACACCTTGAAGCACGATGTACCCACCACTGCCTCCACCGTGTCCTCCAGCCTGGATCGTCGTCGGGTTCACCAGCGTTGCACCTGCTCCACCACCACCGCTCACGGAGATCCGACCGTCCACCCGAATCGTGCCGCGGCAGGAGATCAACGTTGCAGCACCGCCACCGCCACCACCATCAGCACCACTACCTCGGATCCCGCCGACGAGCGAAGGCAGGTCCGCCGGGTCGGTGGTGGCGGGTCCGCCGTTCGCGGCGCCTCCATCTCCCGATGCAGCGCCTCCGTGGCCGCCATCCGTGGCAAAGCCCGCACCGCCACCGCCGAGACTATTGGTGGGCGTGCCGCCAGAACTCGACAGTCCACCGCCTGCTCCGTTCGTCGAGTCGTTGGCGTCGATCTCCAGCGCACCGGCGATGGCCAGGTCTTGATCGGCCACCAGTGCGAGGGCCCGACTCCCTGACACCTGAACGAGGTCGCTGGTAGGGACCGTGATCGTGTTCGCGTGCACGACACAGATCTCGGTACCGTCTGACTGCGGCGCGATCGCGCTGCACAGCAGATCGACCGAGGTATCGAAACTCGTCGACAACACGAGATCTCTGGATTCTAGCGTATCGCAGATGTCCGGCAGATACCGAGGGACGATCGCCGTATCGCAGCTGCCCGCTGCGCAGAACCCTTCGCCACACTCCTCATTTGTCGAGCAAGGGACGCACTGTCCTTCCGAGCAGACTCCCGAGCACTCCAAGCTGGCCTCGCACTCGAAGCATTGTCCATCCGCGCCGCAGTGGGGGAGGGTTGTTGGACAGTCTGCTTCCGTCTGGCAACTGGTCTCGGTGCAGCGATTGAACAAGCACGTGAGACCTTCTGCGCAATCGGTACCTAGCGGTAACCCGAACGCGTCGCAGTCCTCTTGCGTCGTGCAGCACGCCTCCGGGTTCTTCTTCGTACACGCGACCCCAGCGGTTCCCACGAGCAACAGCAACACCATCAACGCCACAGACTTCATCCAGCTACGATACGGGAACCACGCACTGAATTGCATGGGCGTGCACTTCGACCGATGCGCGAGAAGTTGCGAACTTCCTCACAACCGCTCGGAATACCTCAGACCACGACGAGCTGCGGGCTCCGCCGCGCCGTCGCTGCGGCGGGCAACGCGAGCTGCGCCGGCGCCGGCAACGCCAGCGGCTCGCCCTTCTGCGAGCGCCAGCCATCGAAGCGGCTCGCGATGTGCGCGAACGCGATCGGACACGTCGCCGCGCATGGCTTCGGCGCGTGGAACTCGCGACGGATATCCTCGACGGTGTAGTCGAGCAGCGGCTTGCCCGCCGCCGACATCCGCGGCGTGCACAGGTGCACGAGCCCGTCCTGGCAGATCATGAAGGTGCGCGCACCGGCCCGGCGCTTCCAGGCGACGGTGCCCTGGTCGAGCAGTGTCTTGGTGAAGTCGTCGTCGACGAACGCGGGGAGACGGCGGCCGAGGTTGCGGATCTCGTCGTAGGCCGCGCGCGTCGCCGCATCGGTCGGCTTGAGCTCGCCGGTCTCCTCGCGGACGAGCGAGCAGTTGGAGTCGAAGCCGTAGGCGACCACGGTGCGGGCGACCTCGAGCGCCTCCTCGGGAGGCGAGGAGCCGAGGACGGTGTTGATGCGGACGCGGAACTTCGCGTGGCGCGCGAGCAGGCGGAGCTTCGGGCGGAGCGGCTTGAGGGACTTCTTCGAGACGTCGTTCGGGCGCGCGTTGTCGATCGAGAGCTGGAGGGCGTAGAGGCCGGCCTGGTTGAGGCCTTCGATGATCTCGCGCGTCAGGAGATAGCCGTTGGTGTTGAGGAACGGCTCCATGCCCTTGTCGCGGATGTAGCGAACGAGCTCGACCGCGTCGGGATGGAGGAGCGACTCACCGCCCGTGAGCGTGACGAAGACCGAGCGCAGCTTCGCGAGGTGATCGATGCGCGCCTTGAGGATGTCCGTCGGGACCGGCTGGCTGACCTTGTCGTATTCGAAGCAGTAGCCGCAGGACAGATTGCAGCGGCGCGTGATCACGAGGTGCGTGACGATCGGGCGATCTCGGTCGAGCGCAGCCGCGGCGAGGCGGGCGGCGAGGCGGGCATCGCGCAGGGGTTGCCAGCTCTTGCGGTGGGTAGGCTCGTCGACGTCGTGCATGGTCCGACCACCAAGCCAGATGCATGCCGCACCGAGTTTCGCGAGGTTGCGCGTCGGATCGTTGGCCCGTTCAACGCCGAGCGTCAGACGGTCGACAGCGTGTCCCAACGTTCACGACACCCTATGATGCGGTGTGCAGCGTTTCGCGTGGGTGTTGATCCTCTGTGTGGCGTGCGGGAAGAAGAAGGAGGAACCGAAGCAGGACCCACCTCCGGTCGTGACGCCCGATGCGGCGGTGGCAACGCCCGAACCGCCGAAACCGGATGCGCAGACCGGGCGCCCCCTCGACGACAAGGCACCCCCACCGATCTCGAAGCCCGTCGACGGCGAGTGCACGCGCAAGAATGAGGACGTCGCGCTGGTGCTCGCGTGCGAGTACCGCTGCCGGGAGAAGAAGGAAGCCGAGGCGTGTGCGGTGGGGGCGAGCAAGTTCTACAAGGGCGACGGCATCAAGGCAGATCCCAAGAAGGGCGAGGAGCTGGTTCGGCTCGCGTGCGAGCTCGAGAACCCCGAGGGCTGCGTCTATCTCGCGCGCGTCGACACCGCGAAGGCCGACGAGCTGACCGCGAAGGCGACGACGTACTACGAGCGCGACTGCACCGCCGATCAGGCGCTCGCCTGTCTCGACCTCGCGGATCGCACGAAGAGCTTCGACGAGGCGCGCGCGAAGACCGAGTACAAGAAGGGCCTCGACCTCGCGATCACCGGCTGCACGGCGGGTGACGGCACGCTGTGCTTCGCGGCTTCGAAGATCCTCGATGCCGGCGGCCTCGGGATCGACAAGGACGTGATGCGCGGGGCCGAGCTGCGCAAGCGCGCGTGCGAGACCGGCCACGCCGCGACGTGTCTGCGGTTGTCGACGGAGACCGACAAGGCGGACAAGCGCGAGCCGTTGATCGACAAGGCCTGTGCTCTCGGCCTGCTCAAGGCATGCAGCCAGCTCGCCCAGGAGCTCGTCGCGAAGAACACCACGCGCGGCGCGAAGGCGATCCAGCGCGCCTGCGAGCTCGGTGATGGCGAGTGGTGCGTCCGGATCGGCGAGGACGCGGCGAAGGCCGGCGAGAAGGACAAGGCGATCGAGATGTTCACCAAGGCATGCAAGCTCGGCTCGACCCACGGCTGCTCGCAGGCGAAGCAGCTCGGCGCGAAGTAGCAACGCACGAGCGCTAGGCGGTCGCACGGAGATCGACCTCGTCGGCAACGCGCGAACGTCGATCGGTCGCACGAGAATCGTCGACGATCGCGATCGCGACTCTGCTGTCGCGTCTCGATCCTGTTGCGAAGAACGCGGGGATCGCAGCGTCGCGAAACCACGAGAGCGACGCGTGGCGGCGGCCTTGCAATCGTGCCCGTCATGCAAAGACTCGCTCGCAACGCCCTCCTCTCCTCGCAGCTCCTCTCCTCGCTGGCGGCTTGTACGAAGATGGACACCGACCCTGACGTCGACGTCGAGAAGGTGATCACGATCTCGACAAACACCGTGCCCGATTTCATCGCCGTCCGCGACGACGCAGATGGGCGATGGCTCGCGCCGACCCTGATCGGTCCCAACACCTTCACGTTCGTGGCGACCGGGGCCTATCGCGTGACTGTGGCTTGCGACGGAGCTGACCGTCGGGTCGAGCTGTTCCAGATCGCGCGCACCCTCGGCGACGACACCACCGTCGACGTCCGTTGCGACAGCTCGGACACCACGGAGCTGACGACGACGATGGTGCAGCCCGGGACGGTCAGCGTCGGCGACTACAGCGTGGCTTCGAGCGAGCCGAACTGGGACGTCGTGCTGGAAGCGAACCCGGGCCGCCACACCATCGCCGCGCACGACGACGCGCGCATGCTGATCCTCCGCGACGTCGAGGTCACCGTCGAGGGATCGACGATCCCGCAGCTCGATCTCGATGCTGGGTTCGGCTTGATCGCCGGCGAGCTGACCACCGACGCGTTGTTCGACGAGTCGGTGCGAGCGCAAGTCCTCCTCGAGCTCGGCGACACCATCGTGTCCGTGCACGACGGGGATCCGTCGACCGCTCGGTTTGTTCCAGCTAGCGAGCTGGTGGGCAGCGAGCACCAGTACATCCACGTCTCGGCCCATCGCATCGCTTCGAGCCGCTTCGTCTCGTCCAAGCGCACCGGCAGTCAACGGCTGACGCTGCCAGCGCCGATGACCGGGACCTTCGCCGTTGTGGGAAGCGACCTGACCGCCACGTGGAAGACGTCGTTGTCGGGGAGCGTCGCGGTACGGTGGCAGGCGTTCTCGCCCTTCGAGAGCAAGCTCTGGGACTATCAGCTGACCGCGAGCGAGAGCTACGCATCGGCGCTCGGTGAGACCACAACCCTCGAGGTCGAGTCGATCACCGACCTACCGCCGACCCTCGCGTTCGACAGCGCCACCACGCAGCAGAACCAATCCGTCTCGATCACGGACGACCTGGGCGATGGCGAGACTGTGGGTGTCGAGGTGCGTGCCTCGGTCAACTAGGGTAACCCCAGAGCTCGCCTGGGTCGATCCGAAGGCCAGGCGAGTGATGGGGAACGGGTGGCGAGTCCTCGAGCCGGGGACCCCGAATACAATCGACCCGTGAGCGGGAGAAGGCGAACTCCCAATCCCTGAGCTCAACTTGGAGGACAGAGAATCTTCCGGCGAAGCCGGAAGGTCGAGGTCAACCGAGGTGAGCTCTGGGGTTGGAGGTCACGAGTCGGTGGACTACCGCAAGATCCGCGTCAACGTGACATCGACCTGGCTCTGGACCGCACGCACCACGCTGTCGAGCTCGGCGGGAGGCAGCGCGAGGTCGGCGGCGAGCAACTCGCGGGTGCGCTCGCCGAGCGTGTCGCGAATCGCCTCGAGCCAGCGTGCTGCGGTCGCGCGATGGACCTTGTAGAGCGCGCCGATGTCGTCGATGGACGAGCCCTCCAGCACGTGGAGCTTGAGCAGCGTGCGGTCGCGTGGGGTGAGCTCCTCGATCGCGCGCTCGAACGCGGACTCGAAGTGCTTGCGGTAGCGCTGCTTCACGAGCTCGAGCTCCGGTGCCACGGCGCTCGCCAGCATCGCGGCCGTCTCCGCGCCCGCCTCCATCGGCACCTCGCGTCCGACCTTGCGCTGCAGGCTGATCGCCGTCCGCACCGAGATCACGCGCACGAGGCCCTCGAACGTGCCCTGTCCTGCGTAGCGCGTGAGCTTCGGGGACTCGCCGTCACCTACGACGAACAGCTTGGTGCGGACGAGCTGGAGCACGTCCTCGATCGTGCTCGCGGACAACTTCATCGGCGAGAGCGCCGGCCCGATCGCCGGGAAGTACAGGGCCTCGAAGCGCGCGAACGCGGCCGGATCGCCGGCCTCACACGCACACGCGAGATAGAGCTCGCCGGCATCGAGAGCACCCCCGGCTCCGCTCAGCTTCTGCGTGACGATCCTGGCGAACACGTCGCGATCGAGGTCAAGCCCCGGGTGGCGCTGACGACCCTGCTCGTAGAGCTCCGCGACAGTCTCGCTCATCAGGCGAACGTAGCAGCGGCGCACCGCGCGACGATCGTAGACTGCACGATAGTGCGACCGTGCTTCGACGACCTGGCCCTGCTCGGGCTCGTGACCGGTTCCTCGGCCGCGTCACCTGCAGCCGAGGAGCATCTCGCGGAGTGCGAGATGTGCCGCGCCGCGGTCGCGATCCTGATCCGTGCAGGTCACTCCGCGAGGCCGGAGGCGCTCTTCCCTCCACGTTTCCCACCGGGCACGCGGATCGGTCGCTACGAGGTGCGCGAGCACCTCGGCAGTGGTGGGATGGGTGTCGTGTACGCCGCACGCGATCCCAAGCTCGATCGCACGGTCGCACTCAAGATCGTGCGTGCACCTCGGCTCGCGGACCGCTCGTTGCGCGAGGCGCAGGCGATGGCGCGGCTCGCCCACCCGAACGTGGTTGCCGTACACGACGTCATCACCCAGGACGACGAGCTGGTGATCGTCCTCGAGCTCGTCCCCGGCCTCACGCTCACGCAGTGGCTCACCCGGCCACGCACGTGGCGCGAGATCGTCGACGCCTTCGTGCAAGCAGCGCGGGGGCTCGACGCAGCGCACGTCGCGGGGCTCGTCCACCGTGACTTCAAGCCGTCGAACGTGTTCGTACGCGACGATGGCGGCCGCGTCCAGGTCGGCGACTTTGGCCTCGCGCGCCTGATCATCGCGCCCCCCGAGATCGTCGACGACAACCGCAGCGAGCCGAGCTCGACGATCACGCAGGAGGGAGTGCTGGTCGGGACACCGCACTACATGGCCCCCGAGCAGAGGTCCGGCATCAGCGACGAGCGCAGTGACCAGTACGCGTTCGCGATCGCGCTTCGAGAGGCGCTCGCCGAGGCGACGGACGCCGCGCTCGTACCGCGCGACCTCGAGAACGCCGTCGCACGCGCGAGCTCGCACGACCCGGTGGACCGATTTCGGAGCATGGGCGCGCTCGAGGCCGCGCTTGCAGCCGTCCGGACGCCACGACGCAGCCGGGGCAGGCTCGTCGCCGCCGTGGCGCTCGTCGGCCTCGCGCTGGGCGGTGTCGTCTATCTTCTCCCGAGCGCGCGGAGCGCCTCACCGGCGCCGCCGGAGCACGTCGTCGCGATGTTGCCGTTTGTGGATCACACGAAGGAGACCGAGCTCGACTTCACGCATGTCGGGCTACCCCGCCTGCTCGGCACCGAGCTTCAGCGTGCCGGGCTTCGCGTGATCGGGACGTACGAGCTCCGCGATCGAGCCGCCGATCCACCGGCGAACGACGACGTCGTCGCATGGCGCGAGCTCGCCGCGACTTCCGGCGCAGATCTCACGGTGTCGGGTTCGCTCACCAGCGATGGTCGCGACGTCGTCGTGGCATTCGCACTCGCACGGATCGACGGGCTGCCGCTCGGGGTGTGGAGCGTTCGCGGCACACCGTCGAGAGTTCCGGATCTCGTCGGCGCGCAGGCCGGGAGCGTCGTCGCCGCCACCGGTCACGTGGCAGCGGTAGCCAGCGCCCCCCGCGACTTCGCCGTCGAGCGGGATCTGTCGCTCGCGATCGACGCGTTCCAGCAGCTCCAGCTCGCTGCGTCGCGCACGCTGCTCGAGAGCGTGCTCCGCCGCGAGCCGCAGCGAGCCGAGGCGCTGTACTACGCCGCGCTCGTCGTCTGGTGGAACAACGAGGCCGAGCAGGTGATCCAGCTCGCCGGCGAGCGAGCGCTCGCATCTAGCCTGCTCCCCGAGCAACGCGGCGTCATCTCCGCCCTGGTCTCGCTCGTGGCCGGCGACCGCGATCGTGCGATCGAGCAGCTGCGGCGACTCGAGGAGCAGTTTCCGACGAGCTCGCACGTCCGGTACCTCCTCAGCGAAGCGCTGTTCCACGGCGGCTATCCTGCAGAGGGCATCGCGGTGTATCGCCAGCTCACCGAGCTCGCGCCCCGCTGGCACCTCGCGCTCGTCCACCCGCTGACCTACTACGCCGTGCACCGCGACGACGCCGGCATGCGATGGGCGGTCGCGCGGCTGCCGCTCCTCGACGAGCCCACCGCCGTGGTCTGGCGGCATCGCGACGAGATCATGCGCGGCGATCTCCGAGGCGCGTTCCGGACCATGCTCGTCGAGCGCGACGCCGCCCGCGGGCGGGGCGAGCCCTACCTCGGGGAGATCGACCTGGTCTCTCTCGCGATGGTACTCGACGACGACGCCTCGCTCGACGCGACCGCGCGTGCGATCCCTGTCGTCAGCTTCGCGCTCGCGCTGCGCCGCGGTGATCTCGAGGCCGCGCATGCGGCGTTCGGCGTGATGCTGGAGGCGCGCGCGACCGATCGCCAGTACCGGTTCACGCTCACCCACGCCCTGCCGCTGGTGGTGGTCTCCGGAGACACCGTCCTGATCGAGCGCGCCGTGCGCCTACTCGACGTGGCGATCGGCAGCTCGCGTCCGAGCATCGACGAACAGCTCGGGCGCCTGGTTCTTCGCGGGGCGCCAGCGAGCGAGCTCGGATCGTCGATTCCCGAGGTGGTGACACTCGCACGGGCGATGTCGAGCCGCTCGCCAGACCCCGCGTTGTGGCGGCGCGCGTTCGAGCTGTCTTCCGATGGCCTGTTCGTCGTCGCCGGGCGCTTCCAGCTCGCGCGTGCGTTGGCTGCAGCCGGTGATCACGCGGGCGTCATCTTGCAGTGCAAGCCGATCCTGAGCCCGCACTATCTCGATCTCGCGTTCGGCGCTGCGATCCCGGCTTGCCTCGCGTGGACGGCCGCTGCCCACGAGGCGCTTGGCCAGCGCGACGCCGCGCTCGTCGCCTATCGTCGCCTCACCGCGATCCGCACCGCATCCGACGCGCTTCATGTCCGTGCGGTCGCCGGCATCGCGCGGCTCGCCGTCACGGCACCGTCGTCCCCTTGAGCGCGAGCTCGGGCGGGGTGCAGCTTCCGGCACCGTTGATCGCGATCGGCATCGTGCCGTCGTGCTCGAGGGACGTCGCGGACGCGTGGTAGCGGACGAGGAACGTCGCCGCCGGAGTCGCCGGACGCAACTGCACCACGGTCGTCCCGACGACCTCGAAGCGTGGCGTCGAGGCCGGTCCGAGCCCGAGGTCTATGCCGAAGTTTGCACCGGTTCCGAGGGTCACGGTCAGCGGCAGATCCTTCGTGGTGTTCGGCAGGACAGAGCCGAAGTCGAGGACCGGCGGATCGAAGGTGACGGGGATGCCGATGCCGAGCATCGTCACCTCGATCGCGACCGCATGGTCGGGGCTGACCAGCGTGACAGTGCCGGCTGCGGAGGGCCGATAGATCGTGGCGCTGATCGGGAGAATCTTCGCTCCGAGCGGCGGGATCACGAGCTCTGGCTGCACCTCGATCTCGGGGAGGTCCGAATCGATCGCGAGCACGAGCTCCTCGTCATTGGGGTTCTCGATGCGGATCAACTTCGACTCCTTCGCACCGCACGTGACCGGACCCAGCGCGAGGCGGCTGTCCGAGACTCCAAAGGGTGTGTGGACCGGTTCGACCGCATCGGTACATCCCACGAGTAGTACGAGCGTGACGTATGACTTCATGACCACCGTGCAAAGCAACGCCCGAGCCACGCGCAACCCGTCGAAATCCGCTGGGGCGCCTGCGTGGTAGCGACCCCCGTGGCGGAACGAGGACACGCGATTTTCACGCGCGACTTTCTCCGCGACGTGCGTTGCCCGAGCTCGATCACCGCGAACGTCACGGGCTGGAAGCCGGCGCGCTTTGCGTCAGCCCGAAACCGACAACGGCCAGCAGAGCGCTGGCCGTCGACGAATCTCGAGATCGCGGTTAGCGAGACATGCCGAGCTCGGACGCCTTGAGCTGCGGGCGCTTCGGGTCCGGCCAGTCGATGTGGAAGAACTCGCCACGCGGGGCATCGACGCGCTCGTAGGTGTGTGCGCCGAAGTAGTCGCGCTGCGCCTGGAGGAGGTTCGCGGGCAGCGTCTCGGCGCGGTAGCTGTCGAAGTACGACAGCGCCGACGCGAACACGGGGACCGGCGTGCCGTCGAGCGCCGCGCGGGCGACGACCTTGCGCCAGTTGTCCTGCGTCTTCTTCACCTGCTCGACGAAGTACGGATCGACGAGGAGGTTGTCGAGGTTCGGGTTCTTCTCGAACGCCTCGGTGATCTTCTGGAGGAACCGAGCGCGGATGATGCAACCACCGCGGAAGATCTGAGCGATCGCCGCGAGGTTGAGGTTCCACTTGTACTCGATCGATGCCTGCGCGTAGAGCTCGAAGCCCTGCGCGTAGCAGCACAGCTTGCTGCAGTAGAGCGCGTCGCGGACGGCTTCGACCGTGATCTCGACGCCCTTACCGAGGCCCAGCGAGCCGCCCGACAGGATCTTCGACGCGCGAACGCGCTCGTCCTTCTGGCTCGAGATGATGCGCGCGAACACGGCTTCGGCGACCGACGCGGCGGGGATGCCGAGATCGAGCGCGTTGACCGAGGTCCACTTGCCGGTGCCCTTCTGGCCGGCGGTGTCGAGGACGACATCGACGAACGGCTTACCGGTGACCGGATCCTTCTGCTGCAGCACGTCCGCGCTGATCTCGATCAGGAACGAGTCCAGGTCGCCCTGGTTCCACTCCTTGAGGATCGTCGAGATCTCCGCCGGGGTCTTGCCCAGCGAGTGGCGCAGGATCGAGTAGGCCTCGCAGATCAGCTGCATGTCGCCGTACTCGATGCCGTTGTGCACCATCTTGACGTAGTGACCGGCGCCGTCGGGGCCGATGTACGTGGTGCACGGGACGCCGCCCTTGATGGGCTTGCCGGGCGAGGCACCCGTGAGGGGCTTGCCGGTCTTCTCGTCGACCTTCGCGGCGATCGCCATCCACACGGGCTTGAGGATCTCCCACGACTCGGGCTTGCCGCCCGGCATCAGCGAGGGTCCGAAGCGCGCACCTTCCTCACCACCGGAGACGCCCGAGCCGACGAACAGGAGACCCTTTTCGGTCAGCGCCTTTTCGCGGCGGATGGTGTCGGTGTAGAGCGCGTTGCCGCCGTCGACGACGACATCACCCTTGTCGAGGTGCGGCACCAGCGAATCGATCACCGCGTCGGTCGGGCCGCCGGCCTTGACCAGGATGATGATGCGACGCGGCTGCTTGATCGACTTGACGAAGTCCACGAGCTCGGCGCCCGGCACGAGACCGCCACCGGTGTCACCGAACACGCTCGGCGGGTTGTCGTCGACGAACTTCTGCGTGGTCGCAGTGGTTCGGTTGTAGACGGCAACCTTGAAGCCGTGGTCGGCCATGTTGAGGACCAAGTTCTGGCCCATGACGGCGAGTCCAACGAGTCCCACGTCGGCGCTATTCGGAGCTGGTTTCGCGAAGCCCATGTCATCTCCCTCGATTCAAAGAGGCGCAGCATCCCGGATCGCCCGAAGGCGATCAAGCAACCGGCTGGTCGATTACGTCCACGCAGGGACGCCGGGAACGATCAGGCGGGAGACATCGACGTCGACGTTGAAATACTGCAGTAGCGCTGCCTGCAGCTCCGCGCGATCCGCGAGCGGGCGAGCCACGCCGTCGACGGTGAGCTGGTCGTTCAACAGCCGCACCGTGTCGCCACCGACGAACATCCGCAGCATCAGCTTGTCGAGGAAGTGCGACTGCGGATAGGTCGCCGTGTAGTGGTTCGCCATCACGAAGTCGATCGGATGGTCGACCGCCATCGGCGTCACCCACGCGTCGATCACCGCATCGGGAGTGCGGACCTTGAGTGTCCACTCGCCGCCATCGATCGACCGCTCGAGCCAATACGTCATCTCCTTCGCCGCTCCTGGACGGGCAGTCACCTCGGTACCGTCGAGCGGGACCGGCACCATCGGCGCGAGGCTACCGAAGCCGGGGTCGAGCGCGAAGCCACCTTCGGGCAGCTCGACCGTGAGGAGCATGTGCGTGCGTGGGGCTCGCTCCTTCGGCGTGTCGACGGTGACGCGCGCGGAGTGACGCAGGACGGTGAAGCCGAGCCGCTCGAGCACCGCATGGAACAGCGTCGCCTGCTCGAAGCAGTAGCCGCCGCTCCTGCGATCGATCAGCTTGGCCTGGAGGTCCGCGAGCGCGAGGGACGGCGGGCGGTGGAGCAGGACGTCGAGGTTCTCGAACGGGATGGCGGTCATGTGCGCGTGGAGCAAGCCGCGCAGCGTCGTCAGCGTGGGCGACACCGGCTCGGTCCAGCCGATCCTCTCGAAGTAGCGATCGAGGTCGATCATGCGAGCTCCAGGTGGAAGAACTGGTTGAACTCGCTCCCGACGTAGTCGCCGAACGCCGGCCCGCTGGTGAACCCGTAGCGGCGGTACATCGCGATCGCCGCCTCGAACGCCTCGCCCGATCCGGTCTCGAGGGAGAGCCGCGTGTAGCCGCGTGCGCGCGCGACCTGGACCAAGTGCTCGAGCACGAACTTGCCTGCGCCACGCCGGAGATGCCGCGAGGTGACGCGCATCGACTTGAGCTCGCCGGTCGTGGCGTCGAGCTCGTTGAGCGCCCCGCACCCGAGCAGATCATCACCGTCCCAGACCGTGAAGAAGCTGATCGACGGTTGCTGGAGCCCGGAGAGATCGAGCGCCGAGACGCACCCGACGGGCGAGCTGGCGTGCATCCCGGCGAGGTGCTCGCGCAGGAGGTCCTGCACGCGCGGATCGGAAAACTCGCCGCTGCGGATCTCCACACGACGAGCATGCCTTAGATTTTCCTCTGGATGATCACGCTACGAGCTCCCTCGCCCGACAGGCTCGCGGCCTTCGTGGCAGCACAGGCGTCCACCGCCATGACGTACGCGGAGGTCGGCGCCACGCGGGGCGAGCTCCCGGCCGGGTACACGATCGATCGCCGGCGCGAGGTCGTCGGCCCGGCCTCGGCGTTCGACAGGGCAAAGACCGCGATCGATCAGTGGCAGCTGCAGCGCGGCGCGGGGATGACGATCCATCCGATCGAGCGGCCGCGCGAGGGGCTCGTCGTCGCGCTGGTCGCGAAGGTCGGTCCGTCGTATGCGACCAGCGCGTGCAAGGTGGTCTACACGGTCGACGAGCCCGAGCGGTATGGCTTCGGCTACGGCACGCTCGGAGATCATCCGGTCAGCGGTGAGGAGCGGTTCGTCGTCGAGCGCGAGGGCGATCGGCTCGTCGTCGAGCTCGTCGCGTTCTCTCGCCCCAGGTCGTTGCTGTTCAAGCTCGGCGGTCCGATCGCGCGCCGCAAGCAGCTCTCGCTCGGGGCCGCGTACGTCGAGGCACTGCGCCGGTTCGTCGCGTGAGTCGAGCTCCGCAGCAAGCCTGGCGGTCGGCTGTTTGCGATCGCCGCTAGGCTCGCGTCAGGAAGCGTTGTCGGCGGCTCGCTGGTCGTCTGGATCGATCGAGCCGTCGGGGCCGTGCTCGCGGCCGATCCGTCGCGCTGACTCGAGGCCTCGCTCGCCGCGCCCCGATGGGGGTACGCTGCCGCATGTTCGCCGAGCTCCTGCACCTCTGTCGCAACGCTCCCGGCGCCCTCAAGCTCAAGCGCGAGCTCCCGCAGGACGAGCTCTACGCCGAGCTGATCGGTCGCGCCGATCGGGCCGGGCTCGCGGATCGCCGTCGTGCGCTGGTCGCCGACCTATGCGGTCGCGTGGTCGAGATCGGCTGCGGCACCGGCGCGATGTTTCCCTATTACGAGGACGCGGACGTGCTCGGCATCGAGCCCGATCCGGCGTTCGCCGCGAAAGCGCGGGCCGCGGCCACCGGCCGGATCGAGGTTCGCGAGGGCAGCGGCGAGGCGCTCCCGATCGAGGCGGGAGCGATGGACGCCGCCGTGCTCGCGCTCGTCCTGTGTTCCGTGCCCGATGACGACGCGATCTGTCGCGAGGTCGCGCGCGTCGTCAAGCCGGGCGGCGCCGTGCGCTTGATCGAGCACGTGCGCAGCGAGAAGCGTGTCGCCGGCGCCCTGATGAGAGCCGTCGATCCGTTGTGGTGCTGGATCAATGGACAGGGCTGTCATCTCGATCGCGATCCGGTGCCGGCGCTCGAGCGGGCGGGGCTCCGGATCGAATCGATCGACGCGTTTCAGATCTGGAGCGCGGGCATCCCCGCGTTCCCGATGCGTGCGATCCGCGCGCGTCGGTACGGTTAGCGGACAGCTCTCACACCGTGGGTTGCGTCGGCACTTCGCCGCAGAGGCGAAACTGGGCGGGAGCAAATCGCGATGTGACGAGCTGGCGCAGCCTGCACGATTGCCGGGAACACGACAGCACTTGCTGCTGCGTGTCGCGAATGACAGCTGCTCTCTACTGATGGTTCGTCAGCATCGACCGAAACCGGCGCGCGCCTCCTACATCGACACCCGAGCACAACACACCGACCGACCAGATTTGTGCTCGCGCTTACGAGTGATCGAACGCACCGAAGCCAACCGTTCACGGTCTACACGTAGGCTCGCCCTTACTGACACAGCGTCAACAAGGAATTGCGCGTGGTGTGCAACGCACGCTGGCACCCGCGGTGAACGAGCAACGTTCGCCATGCGCACGCTCAAGGGTTTCCTTTTGATCTCGATCGCAGCGAGTTGTCAGCAAGGGGCGCCGGGTGGAGGGGAGAGTAAAGACGACCGGAGCGATCTCTCGGATGTGGACACGGCGCTCTCGCAGCTGCCGGATGTAACCGTGGTCGAGACGCATCTCGATGGCTTGCCGCGCTTCATCGTCGGCGAGCTCGCGAAGGTCGGGGACATGCAGACCGATGACATCGCGGCCGCCGATCAGGCGTTGCGAGGATCTCTCGGCCCGGTGCTCCCGGTGTTCCGGCTGACAGGCGGCGACCTGGTGCTGCGCAAGATCAACACCGACGACGAGGGCAACCGGCACTTCCGGTACGACCAGGTGGCAGGTGGCATGCCCGTGATCGGCGGCGAGCTCGTCGTCCACGTCGACGTCAAGGGCGCGATCAACGCGGTCAACGGCTCGGCCCGCGGCGATCTCGGCAACCTCGGCACCAGCCCGATCACCGAGACCACGGCGATGTCGACGATCGGCCACGACATCCGGTTCGCCGGTCTCACCGTCGCCAGCCCGCGGCGCGTGATGATCCAGACCGACGACGGCGTACTCCACGCGGCGTACGAGGCGATCGCCACGGGCTCGCGCAACGCCACGCCGGTGCGCGACAAGGTCTACGTCGATGTCGACACCAACACGGTGATCGCGCAGTACCCGACGGTCCACACCGCGCGCAATCGCAGGATCTATAGCGCCAACAACGGGACCTCGTTGCCGGGCACGCTGAAGCGCACCGAGGGCCAGGCCGCGAGCGCCGACACCACGGTCAACGTGTCGTACGACGGAGCCGGCAATACCTACGACGCGTACGCGGCGTTCTGGAACCGCGACTCCTATGACAACGCGGGCGCGACGCTCACGCAATCGGTGCACTACTCGACGAACTACTGCAACGCGTTCTGGAACGGGACGCAGATGGTGTTCGGCGACGGCGACTCCTCGCAGGGTTGCGGCTCGCTGGCGCTCAGCCTCGACGTCACCGCGCACGAGATGACGCACGCGGTCACCGAGAACGAATCCGGGCTGGTCTACAGCGGCGAGTCCGGCGGCATCAACGAGGCGCTGTCCGACATGTTCGGCGCGTTCGTCGAGGCGTGGACCGACGGCGGCAAGAACGGGACGCTCGCGAACAACGCCGGCGTCTGGCTGATCGGCGACGAGGTGCTGCCGCCGTATCTCCGCAACATGTGCGATCCGGCCGCCGACGGTGCCTCGAGGGACGTGTGGTCGAGCACGCTCGGCAACGTCGACGTCCACTACTCGTCGGGTCCGGCGAACCTGATGTTCTGTCTGCTCTCGAAGGGCGGCACGCATCCGCGCGGCAAGACCACGAACAACGTGCCCGCCATCGGCATGGAGAAGGCGATCCGCATCGTCTACAAGGCGCAGGTCGACTACCTGACCTCGACGTCGAAGTACGCGAACTTCCGCACCGCGATGGAGCAGGCTGCGACGGCGCTCGGCGAAGGCGCGGCGACCAAGGATGCCGTCGGGTGCGCGTTCGCCGCGATCAGCGTCGGCACCGCGCCGGC
This sequence comes from Deltaproteobacteria bacterium, assembly GCA_031385555.1. Classification (GTDB taxonomy): domain Bacteria; phylum Myxococcota_A; class Polyangia; order Haliangiales; family Haliangiaceae; genus JABFXX01. Next base: position 17,110 of record JANNBP010000285.1, read on the forward strand.
GAGCTGTGGTGGTACGCCTCCGCCCCCGTCGCCGACCGACGGCGTGCTGACGAATGGCGTCGCGCAGACCAACGTGTCGGGTGACACGGATAGCCAGCGGTTCTGGAGCATCGATGTCCCGGCCGGCCAGACCCAGCTGACGATCAGCATCACCGGCGGCTCGGGCGATGCCGACCTCTACGTGCAGTCGGCGACCAAGCCGACGCTGACGGCCTACCAGTGCCGCCCGTACAAGAACGGCAACGTCGAGAGCTGCGTGTTCTCGCCGCCGACGCAGGGCAAGTACTACGTGATGCTGCACGCCTATAGTGCATACGCGGGCATCACGCTGACCGGCGCGTACAGCGCGAACACGCAGACCGGCGACCCGTACCTGACGAACGGCGCGGCGGTGACCGGCGTGACCGGCGCGGCGAACAGCGCGACGTACTGGCGGATCGCGACGCCTGCCGGCAAGACGCTGACCGTGACCACCTCGGGTGGCACCGGCGACGCCGACCTCTACACCAAGTTCGGCACGCGCCCGACGACGACGAGCTACACCTGCCGCCCGTACAAGACGGGCAACGCCGAGACGTGCAGCCATCCGAGCACGAGCGCGGGTGACTACTACATCATGGTGCGCGGCTACAGCGCCTTCTCGGGGCTGCAGCTGATCGGCAGCTACTAGAAAATATTCCGTGACGATCGTGCGCAGCGGGACGACAGTCTCCCGCATGCGCACGATTCTCGTTTCGGTGGTGTTGTCGTTGTCCGTCCCAGCCTTCGCGGATGCCCCGAAGGAGAAGCCCACGGCACCGGCGAAGGTAGAAGACAAGTTCCCGATCCCGAAGGACGCCACCGGCGGTGAGGCGGCCCCGGGCGGCGGCGGCAAGATCCTGATGTACAAGGTGCCGCGCGGCAAGACGGTCGTCGCGGCCGAGGTCAAGGAGTCGCTGACCAAGGGCGGCTGGAAGATCACCAACGACGGTACAGCGTCACCGTCGGGTCGCTCGATCCGCGTCGAGGTGACATCGAAGAGCGGCAAGCTCTACAAGGTCAGCTTCACGGGCGTCGACGACAAGGAGAGCGCGATCATCCTGACGCTGCCCTCGCTCTAGTGCCTATCGGGGACAGGATCTACCCCTCCATCCTGTCGGGATTACACAGCTTCTGGACGCAAACGTAAAATCGCAATGTCCGGATCCCGGACGACGAACCGATTTTACGTTCGTGTCTAAACCACGAATGATCTCGCCAGCCTGCGGGGGTAGATCCTGTCCCCGATCAACGAGCGGGGGAAATCCTGTCCCCGATCAACGAGCTTGTGTAGTGCCGGCGTTGCGGAAGCCGGATCGGATCGCGGTGCTGTTGCTGCAGCTCTCGATCGAGAGCTCGCGCAGGAACACGAGCGCGCGCGCGAGGTTGTCGACGCTGCAGTTCGCGCCGAACAGACATGACAGGTTCGCGTCAGGTTTCGTAGGCTGCAGCATGCGCGCCCTCGCACTCCTCGCGGTCACCGGTTGCGTGACCTCGATCCATCCGCGCGGCGGCACGCTCGAGACCACGCCGCCTCGGTTCGAGGCGAGCTCGCAGCTCGGCACGTTCTCGCTGAGCGAGGCGCTTTCGCAGGGCCACGTCGCGATCGTGTTCTATCGCGGCTTCTGGTGACCCTGGTGCAAGCACCAGCTCGGTGAGCTGGCCCGGGTCGCGAAGAGTGGAGCGTTTCGCCAGCGTGGGGTGACGCTGGTCGCCATCTCGCGCGATGACGTCGACGACTCGCGCAGCTTCGCGCGCGACTACGGCATCGAGTTCCCCTTGATCAGCGATCTCGACGGCGCGATCTCGAAGGCGCTCGTCGGGATCGACGACCAGGATCACTCGATCCCCGGCGTCGTCGTGATCCGGCGCGACGGCGTGATCGCGTTCCGTCAGATCGCGAAATCGAAGGACGATCGGCTGACCGCGCGCGCGCTGCTCGAGGCGATCGATCGCAGCCTCGGCACCTCGGGCGAGCTCGCCCGGACGCGACATCCCGCGCTTGAACGGGCGCAGCTGCGCCTCGAGACCGGTGGAGGGCAGGTACGGATCGAGGATCGGTGGCAGGCGACCGGCGTCTCGAGGTTCGGCATCCTGATCCCGCTGCAGCGCTATCTGTTCGCAGGCGCCGCGATCGCGAGCGAGTACCGGGAGGCGCGGCTGTCGCTTCAGGGATCGATCGGCGTGCGCGTCCCGATCCTCGCCGACCTCGCCGCGATCCAGCTCTCCGGTGAGGCCGGGTTGCCGATCAGCGCACCGGGCGTCTACGCAGGCCTGAGGCTCGGGCTCTGGTTCGCGTGGACGCCGCGCTGGGCCGTGAACCTCGACGGCACCTTCGGCGTGCACGATGCCGGCCGCGTCGATGCGCTGCCAGGCTGGTCGGCATCACTGGGCGTCGCGCGCTTGCTCGGTCGCTAGAAGTGGGCCGGCGACTGCGACGAGCTCGCGTCGCTACTGCGAGATCACGCCGAAGCTGATCATCAGCGCGACCGCGATCCCCATCAGCGACTCGCCGGCGATCAGGCCCGACGCGATCGGCACCACGTGCGCACCCTGACCGCGGCGGTTCATCAGCTCGCCGATCGCGGCACCGAGGAACATCACGATCGCGTTGGCACCGGGGATCACCATGGCGATGCCGAGGCCGTTCGCCGAGGGGATGAACGCCTTGACGTGCTTCGGCGCGTACTTCTCGATGATGGCGAGCACCGTGCCGATCACGAGGCCGACCACCATCGCCACCTGCACCGACGGCTGCAGCGAGCCGAGCCCGTTGACGAACGCGCGCGACACGCCCTCCCAGACCAGACACGACGGCGCCGGCCACTCGCTATCGCCGAGCACCGCAGGGTCGGGGATGATGATGCGGAACGCGGGCACGATGAACATCGCGCCGGCGATCACACCGAACAGCTGCGCGTAGACCTGGTGCCGCGGCTTCGCGCCGAGGAGCCAGCCGGTCTTCATCGTCGTCAGCAGATCGGCGGCGTGCAGGCCGATGCCACCGGTGACGTTCGCCGACATGATGTTGCCCGTCAGGTTGCCCGGCGTCAGGCCGCCGAACACCATCTGGGTGACGGGCCCGAGGGCCTTGGTCGGGGTGATGTCGGTCTCGCCGGTGACGCGCGAGGCGACGAAGCCCATCAGGATCGCGAGGAAGGCCGCGATCACGCCGGCCCACGGCGGGATCCCGAAGATCCACGCCATCAACAACACGACGATCGGCGTCAGGATCAAGAAGCCGACGGGGAACCACGAGCCGGGCACCTCGACGTCCTCGATCGTGAGCTCGCCGGCGGGTTTCGCGACGGGCTTGCCGCGACTGAACAGCTTGCCGATGCCGGAGAACGAGCGACCGAGCGCGCGCCAGTCGAGGGCGAACGACGTCAACCCGGCACTGACGAGGATCGCGGCACCCGGCCACAACGTCCATTGCACGATCGTCTTGTAGTTCGTCTTCCCGTCGACGAGCGCCGCGACGTACCCCTGGTCGACGAGCCACGGTGCGAGGACCGCGTAGGTGATGATCGAGCCGAGCAGCAGGGACCAGCCGGTGCGGAAGCTCATCAGCGCGCCGGCGCCGAGCAGCACGACCTCGACGTTGATGTAGAGCGTCCACGACAGCATCGCGTAGCCGCCGAACTCGAACGGGAAGTCGATGTGCTCGGGGAGGATCTTGAACACGCTGACGCCGGCCTTGATCCCGACGCCGACCAGGAACGCGATCCCGAGCGCCTTGAGGGCGCTCCTCGCCTTGCCGCCATCGCCGGCGTTGTGCATCGAGCGGATCGTCTCGGCGGTCGCCGTGCCGGTCGGGAACGCGAGCCCCTCCTGGTTGATCAGCTGGCGCTTGATCGGGATCGCGACGAACACACCCATCGCGGCGATCACCGCGAACCAGATCATCATCTGTCCGGTGCCCGGACCTTCTTGCGGGGCACGAGACAGCAGGAACGTGCCCTCGAGCGCGTCCCACAGATGCGGGACCAGCAGCGGCGGCGTCAGCACCATGAGTAGCGCGCCGTAGGCGGCCATGTTGCCACCCGCGGTCATGTACCCGGCGCCCGAGGCGACCGTGGTGAGCGCGTTGTTCTCGAGCGCGCCGAGGGGCTTGGTCAGCTTCGCGGCCGAGGTCAGCTGGAACACCCCGAACGCGAGGATGCAGGCGGTCAGCGTGACTCCTAGGGACCATCCCGTCTTGAAGAACACGTAGAGGTTCGACAGGCACATCACCGCGCCGATCACGACGCCCCAGATCACCGCACGAACTGTGAGGTTCGCCTCGTTGGGCTGATAAACCTCGCGCAGCCAGCGAGCTTCCGGGTCTTCGGTCGCGGCCGTCGCCGGATCGACCTCGACTCGCAACGTCTTGGAGGTAGGCGTCCGGGCCATTTATCTGCGCGAGGTTAGCCCGATGTCAGAGGTTTCGTGCAAGCTTCCGCCCCTCATGGAGACCAACCAGATGACCGACACCGAAACCGAGACCCCGACCAGCACCGAATCCGCCGTCGCCCGTTTTGCCGAGCTCCAGGCCCTGGTCGCCGGTATGGAGGCCGATTTCGTGAAGTTCTATAGCGGTGGCAACAAGGCCGCCGGCACCCGCGTTCGCAATGCGATGCAGGAGCTCAAGACCTTCGCGCAGACCGTCCGCAACGAAGTGTCCGCGATCAAGAACGAAGGCGGCACCAAGGCCGAAGGTTCTTCTTCGGACTCCGACGCGTAACGAGCGCAGGGCGGCCGCGTTCTCGCAGTCGTCCGCCAGGAGCTTCGCCCCTCGCGGCGACGTGATCCTCGACCACCACGGCCGAGGTTGAAGTGCGGCGGAGCCGGTTTCCCGAGAAATCGCCGCTATAGTGCCGCCCATGAGTGACCACCCCACCGACTTCGTCGGCTCGGTCTCCGACGCGATCACCGATGGCATCAAGACCAAGATCCCCGATGCCGTCGTCTCGGTGAAGGGTGGCGGCGGCCACTACACGATCGAGGTCGTGTCCCCTGTGTTCGCCGGCAAGTCGATGCTCGAGAACCAGCGCCTCGTCCTCGGCTCCATCAAGCACCTGATCAACGGTGCGGCGCCGCCGGTCCACGCCGTCGACTCGCTGATCACGCGCGTGCCCTGATTTATTGTCGACGCGTGGTCAGCAGCGGTCGACGTTGCGGGACCTGCGGGTCGCTGTCCGCGGGGTATAAGACCGGCGTGGTTCGCTCGCTGGTCTTCGCGCTGGTCTTCGCGCTACAGGTCGCCTGCGGGCATCCAGCGAGACCGGTCACGCCGTTGCCGCGCGATCCGAGCTCGTTCGCGGATCCCGCGAAGGTCGCGATCACGCACGTCTCGCTCGATCTCACCGTCGACTTCACCGCGCGCGTCCTCCACGGCACCGCGAAGCTGACGGTCGCGCGCCACGATCCGAAGGCGCCGCTTCGCCTCGACACGCAGGATCTCGCGATCGAGTCCGCCGTCGACTGCGCCACGAGCAAGCCGCTCGCGTATGCGGTGGATCGGCGTCACCCGTTCCTCGGCAGCTCGCTCGTGATCCAGCAGCCGAGCGAGTGCGTCGCGATCGCGTATCGCACCTCACCCGGCGCTCGCGCGTTGTTGTGGATGGAGCCCTCCGGGACGGCAGGCAAGCAAGCGCCGATGCTGTTCACGCAATCGCAGGCGATCCTCGCGCGCAGCTGGGTGCCGCTCCAGGACACGCCGTCGGTGCGCTTCACCTACGACGCGGTGCTCCACGTGCCCGCCAAGCTGTGGGCGGTGATGTCGGCGACCAATCTCCAGCGCCCACCCGCCGACGGGGTGTGGCACTTCGAGATGAAGCAGCCGATCCCGTCGTACCTGATGGCCCTCGCCGTCGGAGACTTCGCGTTCAAGGCGATCGGGACGCGCACCGGGATCTACGCCGAGCCCTCGATCGTCGAGGCCGCCGCCGCGGAGTTCGGCGAGGTCGACGCGATGATGGCGACCGCCGAGAAGCTGTACGGCCCGTACGCGTGGGGCCGCTACGACATGCTCGTGTTGCCGCCGAGCTTTCCGTACGGCGGTATGGAGAATCCGCGCCTGACGTTCCTCACGCCGACGGCGATCGTCGGCGACCGAACGTTGGTGTCCTTGATCGCGCACGAGCTCGCGCACTCGTGGTCCGGCAACCTCGTCACCAACCGCACGTGGGCCGACTTCTGGCTCAACGAAGGGTTCACCACCTACGTCGAGCGCCGGATCATGGAACAGCTGCGCGGGCGCGACTACGTCGACATGCAGTGGTCGATCGGTCATCGCGAGCTGCTCAAGGCGTTCGCCGAGACCAAGCCCGCGGATACCAGGCTCGCCCTCGAGATCTCCCCCGATCGCGATCCCGAGGATGTCCCCGGCAATGCCGCGTACGAGAAGGGCGCGCTGTTCCTGCGCACGCTCGAGGAGGCCTTCGGCCGTGACGTGTTCGACGCGTTCGTCCGTCGCCGCTTCGAGCGCCTCGCGTTTTCGTCGACCGACTCGGTCACCTTCGAGGCCGACGTTCGTCGCGAGCTGATCGACGCGCACCCCGGCACGTTCACCGTGCAGCGGCTCTCCCTATGGCTGCACGGGACGGGCTTGCCCGACGGGGCTGCACCGAGGTCGTCGCGCCGCGTCGCCGAGCTAGATGCGATCGCCCAGCGCTTCCTCGCCACCGGCGAGCTGTTCGAGACCACCGGCTGGAGCACGCTCGACTGGGTCGTGTTCCTGCGCGCCTTGCCCGCGACGATGGTGCTCGGTCGGCTGCAAGCGCTCGATGCGAAGTTCAGGCTGACCGCGCAGAGCAATCCCGAGGTCGCGATGAACTGGTTGCCGTTGATGGTGCGTGCCGATGGCAAGGAAGCGATCCCCGCGATCGAGGCCTACCTGACGACGATCGGTCGCCGCCGCAACCTCGGTCCGCTCTACAAAGCGCTCGTCGACAAGGGTGGCAGCTGGCTCGAGCTCGCGCGCGCCACGTTCGAGAAGGCCAAGCCGATGTATCACCCGACGGTGCGCGAAGACTTCACGCGCCTGCTCGCGCGCTAGATCATCGGCTTCGCGCCGCGGCCGCGCTTCGCAGGGCGCGGTGCATGCCGTCGGGCCTCCGTGTTTTCGCTGCCTTGCGTAGCTGCCCTCGTCACGTCCCCCCAACCGAGATCGTTATAACGACCATAACGGACTTCGTTATAACGATCACCCTAACGAGCTCGAGCCGCGGGACCCGTCGAGGGACTGTTCGGTGATTTCGAAGCGCCGTTCATGCTGTCGCGAGCTCCTCGACAACCGCGTGGCCCACGTGCGGACACTAGAGCTTGATCATCCCGCCGAGCTTCTTACCGTCGAGCGTGAGCACGAGCTCGAACGGCGTGTCCTTCGTTCCATCTTCGTTGGTCGGCGAGATCCTCACGGTGCTGCCGATCATCTGGTACGTGCCGACGTTCGCCACGCCGAAGTCACCGAGGACCGAGTACGTGCCGTTCGGCTGGAACGTGTACTTCTCGCAGTGCTTCTGCTCGTGCGCGGTGCCGAACGTCCGGCCCTGCGCATCACGCTGACCGCACGCGAACGCCCAGCTCGTGGTGCACGCCTGGAACGTGACCGCTTGTTTGAACGCGGCCGGTTTTATCGGCGGCCGGGGCTGCGCGAGCGCGCCGGTGGAGGCCGTGAGCAGAACACCGAGGAGGGACAGGCCAAGGATCTTCATCGTGGGTCTCTTCCACGCTCGACCCCACGCCTCGGTCTGATCTCCGCGCTCGATTCCCCGAGGCTCAAAACCTCAGGACGCGCTGCTTGTACGGTAAGTCAACGCACGGTCGTTTCCCGGCGGTGTACTGCGGCCACTTCTCGGGAGTCTCGATCCAGACGTAGGTGACGACGGTGTCGCCCTTCGCGACATCGATCTCGACCGGCTTGCACTGCATGTTGTCCGACGGCGCGACGAACACCGGCTGCTTGCCGGGATCGAGGGTGAACCTGCCCTTGGTGTGGATCGTGGGGCGTCCGCTGTGGCCCTTCGACATCCGCGACATCGACCTCGGCCCGCTGATCACGACGTTGCCGTCGACGCGCGGCCGGAGACGGAACCGGCAGGTGCGCTTGCTGTTGTGATCCGCGTTGCAGGTCTCGTTGTCGTACGAGATCGCGGTGATCACGTCGACGGTGTGTGGCCCGGCCGGCAGCTGGAGCACGAACGGGTTCTTGGGATCCTTGGAGCGCTGCAACGGCTGGCCATCGACGAACACCAGCGCGTCGCTCTCTTCGACTTCGATGATGATCGTGCCGGGCATCGCCTCGAGGTCGGTGACGATCTTCTCGACGTGCTTCCGGTCCGCCGCGGTCGGCTCCATCTCCAGGTACTTCTTGTACGCGCTGATCGCGCTGCTGATGTGGTTCCTCCGGCGTAGTACGTCCGCGAGGTTGTACTGGCAGAACGGATGCGGTGCGATCGCGAACGCCTTGCGGTACAGCCGCTCCGCCTCGTCGAGCTTGCCCGCTTCGTCGGCTTCCTTCGCCTTCGCGAATGCCTCACCAGCCGCCGCGGCGAGCTTGTCGGCGGGTGGCACGACCTTGCGCACGGGCTTGTCGTCGGCGAACGCGAGCGAGCTGGTCAGAAGCAGGAGCGCGGCGAGCCTCATGACCAAGTCATAACACCTCAGCCGAGGCGCTCGATGATCTCTTCGCGGGTGGCAAACCCCTTCTCGATCAACAGCGCGAGCAGCTTCCTCAGCACCTGTTCGTCGCGCTCGACCACCGACTCGAGCATCGAGATGCGTTCCTGGAGCGCGTCGATCTCGCGGTCGCGCGACGCGATCTCGAGGCCCGACCGCGCCACCGGCGGCGGCGAGGTGCGGTTGACGAACGTGCGCAGGCCGTCGCGGAGCTCGGGCTCGAGCGCGACATCGCCGGCCCCGGGCCGCTCGGTGTCGTCGTAGCTGAGCGGGATCTCGATCGACTGCGACAGCTTCATCCCCGCACGGCCGTAGTAGCGCTCGAGGTTGCGCTCGATCATCTTCGGCCCGGCGAGGTACGGCCGCACGTTGAGCTGCGTGCGGATGCGGAGCTCGTCGATGATGCCGAGGTTCGTGGGATCGAGCATCGCCACGTCGAGGAACTTCATGGGCTGCGCGAACGGCACCACGTTGTGCTGCTTCGCGATGTGCCCGGGAACCAGCTCGGTCACCGCCCGTGAGATCTGGAGCTTGTCGAGATCGACTGGCTCGATGCCGAGCTGCTTCGCGAGCACGCGCACGAGGTCGTCCTCCTTGATCAGCCGCATCTCGACCAGCGTGCGACCGAGCGGGCGACCCCAGCGACGTTGATCGGCGAGCGCCGACCGCAACTGCATCTCGTCGATCGCCCCCGCTTCGATCAACATCTCGCCGAGCCGCTGCCTCATGGCGAGAGTATGCCTCAGGAGGGGATCAGCCCGGCAGGTGCTTGGTCTCGCCGTTGGGGATCGTGGTCCGCGCCTTCACGCGATCCATCAGCCCGGCGAGCGGCGTGCCGGCGAAGACCTTGTCGATCACGTCGGTCAGCGTCTTGCCGCCGATGAACGCCTGCACGCTCATCGCCTCGGCCACCTTCGCGAGGGTCTCCTGGTTCTGGAGTGCCAGCAGCGCCTCGCTGAAGCCACCCTGCGCTGCACCGAAGCGTTGCACCGCCGCGGCGACCTCGGCCTCGAGCGCCTGGAGCACGAGCTGCTGATGCGCGGTCTTCGTCGCGGTGTCGAGGTCGCGCGTGGCCTTCTCGCGCGCGAGCTTCGACGTGTGATCGGTGTCGGTCACCGCGTTCTTCGCGATCGCCGCCGCCTTCTCGGCCTCGGCCTGCTCGAGCTGCGCCTGCACGGAGGCGAGCGCGACCCGCAGCTTGTCCGCAGTCGCCCCGACCTCGAGCTCGGCGAGTCGCTTCGCCGTCTCGGCACGCGCCTCGGCTTCGCCGCGCGAGATCGCTTCCTTCTTCTCGGTCATCTCGAGCCCACGCCGCGCGCGCAAGAGATCGATGTTCGACTGCACGGCTTCGTGCTGGGCGTCGCCGAGCAACGTGGCGATCTCTTCATCGTCGATCGAGACATCGAGGATCTCGACGTCGGTCACCCGCATGCCGTTCTCCTTGAACATCATGCCGGCGCGCTGGCCCTTGTCACCTTTGTCGTCCGGCTTGCCGAGGATCGCGTCGCGGATCAGCTCCACCGACTGCGCGTAGAAGGTCTCGATCGAGTGCTTCTTGGTCGAGCCCTTGAGCACGCTGCGCACGTGATCGCAGAGGAACTTGACGTAGTTCTCGACCTCGAACCACTTCGTCGGCTCGCCCTCGAAGTTGACGCGCATCGAGTAGCGCAGCGTGACCTTCACGTGATCCGCCGTCTCGACCACGCAGCCGTCGCTGACCTTGTTGTTGAGCACGCGCAGGAACACCGTCTCGATCAGCTTGTCGTCGGTCTTCGGCGTCGACGTCGACAGCTGCAGCACCTCGAGCGTCTGGTCGTATTGCAGTAGCAGAGTCGTCGGTCCTTGTTCGACCCGTCGGTTGCCCTGCTTGTCGACGACGAGCACCGCGTAGCCGACCCACACCGCGAGCGACGGCACGCCCTCGTACTTGGTGTTGAACACGATCGTGCGCGGCTTCTGGAACTGCTCGGTCTGCTGCGCCGGGACCTTCTTCTGCTTCTGGACCTCCGCTTCGGTGACCGCACCCGGTCGATCGGCATCGTCGAGCTGGCGCAGCGCGCGGTTGTGCGCGAGCACCGCCGGGTTGTTCGGGTACCAGGTGCCGCACTCGCGATCGCTGAGCACGCGGCGAATGATCACCTCGTCGACCGGGTTCGGCAGCAGCATCGCCGGCCCACGGGCCATGTTGATCTCGCCGGTCTTGCGCTTCATCACGTAGCGGCCTTCACCGGCCGGCACCGCGACCGCAAAGTGCTTCTCGCGTCCGTCGTACCGGGCGATCTGATGTTCCTCCTGCGGGTAGTAGATCGCCGTCTGCTTGCCGGTGATGAACAGCTCGTCGCCTTCCTTGTAGGTCTGCCCGTTCTCGCTGTACGGCGCGATCACCTTGACGTGGAGCCCCTGGATCTCGTTGAGCTCGATCGCGCGAAACTTCCGCGCGTTGGTCGAGCTTCTCACGTCGGTGATGAAGGTCTCCGTCGGTTCGGGGAACACCACCTGCGGTCCGCGCTCGTAGCGCTTCTTCCCGTTCTGATCGACCAGGATGCAGTACTCGAGGCGCTCCAGCGTCAGCGCGTCGCGCACGTACGTATCGCTGTCGTCGGCCACCACGCCCACACCCGTCGGCGGGATGTAGAAGCTGACGTCGGTGCCCTTGATGACGAGCAGCTTGCCGACGGTGAGATCCGCGGGGGCGCGCGCTTGCACCGCTTCGGCGGAGTCCGTCGCGGGCTTGATCACCGCGGTGCTCCAGTTCTTGCGTGCTTCGTCCTCGTTGTAGACCCGCACCAGCAAGTACTGGTTCGAGCGCAGGTGATGGCCTTGCACCAGCTTGACCATCTGCCCGGGCCACAACGCGAACGCGCAGGGACCGGTGATGTTGATCTTGCGGCCGACGTCGAGATCCGGCGACGGATAGACCCCACCCGATGCCGGGTGATCGAACTTCGTCGACGGGTTCTTGAGGACGACGTAGAAGCCCTCGGGCGCGATCGCGATCTGCTGGACCGCTTGCTCGAGGCCGCACGGTTCGAACAACTTCGTCGCCTGGTTGAACACCACGGGCCGCTCCTGCGCGGTCGGGTTGATCACCGTCGGACCCGTGTAGGTCTTGACGATGCCCTTGGTGACGTCCTGCATATACGCGTACTCGCTCGGCGCGAGCACGAGATCGCGCTTGCTGTTTCGTTCGTCCATGTGCCCCCTGCGCGTTGCACGAACGCGTCCATCTGGAGATGCCTGGAGTTACGCGGATCGTTGCTTCATTTCAGTGCAACGAAACGGAGCAGCTGGTCCGTGCGGGCGCTACGCTCGCGCCGTGCGGATCGCTGTCATCGTTGTCGGTGTGCTCGGGTGTGGCTCGAGGAAGGACGCCGCACCGCCGGCGACGCTCGCCCATCTGATCTCGCCGGCGACGACGTCGGTGATGCGAACCAAGATCGACAACTTCCCTGTCCTCGCGATCGCGAAGCAGCTCACCGATCCGGCGCAGACCTGCTGGCCGGAGCTGATCAAGAAGGTCACCGCGGCCTACCAGGTGCTGCTCGATGGCACCTCGTACTTCATCGTCGAGGGAGATCTCCCTCGCGCGGATCTCGAGAAGTGCATCCCGGTGACGTTCCTCGCGAACCCGAAGATCCGGGATGACGACGGCATGCTCGCGGTCGAGAGTCCGGTCGGCACCGCGTACGGCGCGTGGCGCGGCAACTTCCTCGTGTTCGGGACGCGCGAGCAAGTCGTCGCCGCCGTCGGCGAGCACGAACCTGCGTGGGTCGCGAAGTGGGACAAGCTGCTGCCGACCAGGCCCACCGAGATGGCGATGGCGAGCATCGACCTTCGCTACGCCGGCATGATGGGTGACGACGTCGCCGACTGGAACCTGACGATCGACAAGTTCGGAGCCAACCCACCGTTCCTCTCCGGCACGTTCACGGTGCACTACCAGACGCCCGCGGCGGCGACGAAGGGCCTCGCGTTCATCAAGGACTGGAGCACGCGCGGCAAGTTCCCGGTGCAGATCCCAGCCGATGCCGACGTCGTCGCGGCGTTCGATGGGTTTGCCACCTCGGTCGGCAAGCTCGAACCGAAAGTCACCGGCAGCGAGCTCGCGATGGCGTTCGACTCGGATCGCCTCGGTGGACCAGCCTTTTTCGCCGGTGTGATGAGTCACTTCGACAAGCTGTCGGGCAAGCTGCCCGCGAAGTGATTTGACAGAGTCGCGCAGGCATGGCGTTAATGACGACCATGATCGCTGCTGCAACTGCCCGCGCACGCCGCGCGATCGCACTTGCCACGATCACCCTCGTTGTCGCCGCGGGCATCCTCGCGCGCCACCACGAGGCCGAGGTCGCACACGTTACCGACGCGCGCACCGGCATCACGAGCCACGCGCTCGAGAGCGGGTGCCACGACACCGAGACGGTGCTGGTCTCTCACTTCCACGCGCTCCCGGCAGACGGTCATGCCGATGCCTGTGAGCTGACCTTTGCGGTCCACCAGCCGCTGGTGTTCGCGAAGGTGGTTCCGCTCGTCACCCAGCTGCTCGTCATCGAGCGCGCGACGGCACCACCCCTCGTTGTCGTCGCCCAGACTCCGCTCCTCCTGTCCGCTCCGAAGACTTCGCCTCCCACGTTCGCGTGAGCCTAGTAGTCGTGCGCTGACCTCCAGGGTCGGCGCGTTCTGGCAGTCGATCGTCTGATCGATCGCCGCTCGCACGTGGAGTTGTCTCTTGAAGTCTTGCGTCTGCGCGATGCTCGTCATCGCAACCTCGTCGGCGTACGCCGATCCCGATCCACAGAAACCTGAATGCACCGGTAGTCTCGACGGCCACGTCGTCGATGCTGCCACCCATGAACCCGTGATCGCCGCGACCGTTCGCACCGGCGATACCCTGCTCGCGACTGCCGACGAGACCGGTCGGTTCGCACTCGTAGATCTCTGTCCCGGCCCACTCGCGATCGTCGTCGAGCGCGATGACTACAAACCTGCAGAGCGCTCGCTCCAGATCTCCGGCCACGCCTCACTCGAGGTCGAGCTGACCACCACGGGTGAGGTGATCGAGATCCGCGAAAAGACACCGCCGCCGACCGAGGTGCGCTCGACCGCCGTGATCGATGGCGAGAAGCTCGAGAAGTCGCGCGGCAAGTCGTTCACCGCGGCGATCGCGGAGGTCCCCGGCGTGTCGGAGCTCAAGTCCGCGACCGGCGTGGCGAAGCCGATCATCCGCGGCCAGTTCGGTCGCCGGCTGCTGATCCTCGTCGATGGCGTCCGGCATCGCTCGCAGGACTGGGGCCTCGATCACGCACCCGAGATCGATCCGTTCGTCGCCGATCGGATCAGCGTGGTCCGCGGACCGGGTGGCGTGCGCTACGGCAGCGACGCGATCGGCGGTGTGGTCCTCGTCGATCCACCGGATCTGCGCAGAGACGGAATTGGCGGCGAGGTCCACCTGATCGGCGCGGTGAACGGGCCGGGCGGGACGATCGCGGCGCGCGTCCAGCACGCGATGTCCTCGAAGTTGACCCTCCAGCTCGAGGGCACCTACCAACGACAGGCCGCACCGTCGACGCCGGACTACGCGCTCGACAACGCGGGGATCCAGCAATGGACCACCGGGATCACGGCCGGGTATCGCGCGAAGAAGGCGGAGTACCTGCTGTCGTATCGCCACTACGACGCGGATCTCGGCGTCTGCTCGTGCTTACGCATCCACGACATCGAGGACTTCCTGGCGCAGGCCCAGGCGCAGCGCCCGATCGGCGCCGACGAGTTCGAGTCGTCGTTCGCGATCGATCGCCCGAAGCAGGCCAGCCGCCACGATCTCGCGATCGCGCGTGGTCGCTTCGAGCTGTCGAAGGGCAACCTGACGTCGACGTTCTCGTTCCAGCAGGACTTCCGGCAGGAGTTCGATGTCGTCCGAAACGCGGACGAAGCGGGCGCGCAGTACAACTTCCGGTTGTTGACGCCCGAGCTCGACGTGGTGTTCGAGCATTCACCGGTGCACCTCTCGGAGCACTGGCACCTGCGCGGCTCGACCGGCGTGCTCGGGACCGGGCAGATCCACGACTACGCGGGGCTGCAGTTGATCCCGTCGTATCGCGGGATCGGCGCGGGCGCGTTCGCCACCGAGCGGCTCGTCGGGCACTCGACCGATCTCGAGCTCGGCGTTCGCTATGACTTCCTCGCGCGTGGAGCCGAGCTCCAGAAGCTCGACTTCACGCGCCTGGTGCGCAGCGGGCAGATTGCGGAGACCGCGTGCGACACCAGCGGCGACACCGTCGACTGCCAGTCGCGCTATCACACACTCGCCGGTTCGTTCGGCTTCGCGCAGCGCTTCACGCCGGAGCTGACGCTCAAGGGCGATCTCTCGATCGCGCAGCGAGCACCGAATCCCGACGAGCAATACATCAACGGCACCGCGCCCACCTATCCCGTGCTGGGCCTCGGTGATCCGGATATCAAACCCGAGACCTCGTACGCGTCGTCGCTCACCTTGGGGTGGGCGAGCGATCGCGTCACCGCGGAGGCCTCGGCATTTGGAAGCTACATCGCCGACTACATCTACTTCGCGCCCGCGATCGGTGAGGACGGACAACCGGTCTTCGATGTGCTGATCCGCGGGGCCTTTCCGCGGTTCGTCACGCGCGGTGTCGATGCCGTGTTCTACGGCGCCGACGGTGGGATCGCTGCCAAGCCGATCCCGGAGCTCGAGGTCGGTGCGCAGGCATCGCTCGTGCGAGCGAAGAATGTCGACGATCACAGCTTCCTCGTCTTCGTGCCCCCCGATCGCTATCGCGGCTCGATCACCTACCGACCGAAGGACCTCTGGCGCTCCCCGCGCAAGCTGTTCGCCACGGTCACGGGCACCTATGTCACCCAGCAGAAGCGATTCGATCTCGCCGCTGATTTCGTCAAACCTCCCGATGCGTATTTCCTCCTCGGAGCCGAGCTCGGGTTCGAGACCTGCTTCGGTCGTCAGACCGCGCGGTTTGCGCTCCAGGGATCCAACCTCACCAACTCGCGTTATCGCGACTACACGAGTCTGATGCGCTACTTCGCCGACGAGCCGGGCTGGCAAGCCTGGGCGCGGATGACGGTGGCGTTCGACTCGAAGAACGGACACAAATGAAAGTTCTCCTCGCACTGCTCCCGCTCGCCTCGGCGTGCGCCCTCGATAGCCAGACCCTCAACGAACAGGAAGTCATCACGTCGGTCATCCTCGACTTCGACGGCACGCGCTTCGAATTCAACGATCCCGACGGTGACGGCGGCGAGAATCCGACGATCGATCCCGTCGTGCTCGCACCCGGCACCTACAACCTCACGGTGCACTTCGAGAACCGCCTCGAGGATCCTCCGGAGGACATCACCGAGGAGGTCAACGACGAGAGCGATCAGCACCTCGTGTTGTTCACCGGCTCGGCCATCGTCGGTCCCGCGACGGACAATGAGACTGGGCCGCTCGAACAGGCGTACGCCGATCAGGACGTCAATGGTCTGCCGATCGGACTCACCAACACGATCGTCGCCACACCGGGGACCGGGATGATGACGGTCACACTCCGGCACATGCCGCCGGAGGAGCCCCCGGAGAAGGCCGCAGACACCGTCGACATCGTGCGGATCGACGGTTTTGACTCGATCGGTGGAAGCACCGACGCGCGCGTGATCTTCGACGTCACCGTCCAATGACGCCGCCAGGCCGACACTGACTCGACCGCTCGCTGTCACCGCAGAAGTCCGCCGTCGGAAGTGCGCGACAACGGGATCGACTCGATCGGCGGGGCGACCGATGCACAGGTGGTGTTCATGGTGACCGTCCAGGAGTGATGAAAAACCGGTCACTCCCGAACACACGCGAATACGGATTCGCCAGCGTTACCAGCCGCTTGGCTTGCTGGTCCGACCATTGCTTACGATCCGATACATGAAGTTCATGCTCGTGATCGTCAGCGTCCTGGCCGCCACTCGTCTCGCTGCTGCAGACGACGGCGTCACCCGCGGTTATCTGGCTGCGGGCGGTACCGTCGGTGTCGAGCACGTCGGATACCTCGGTGCGAACCTCGATGGTGGCGTCCGGATCGCACAAACGCCGGTGTTCGCCCACGCGCAGCTCAGCACCGGGGTTGCGAGCACCGGGCTGATGACGGATGGACGCTACTCGTCGTTTCGCGCCGGACCCGAGGGGCGGTGGTGCGTGCACCAGACGACCTGCTTGAGCGGAGGTGTCGACGTCGGCGTGCGCAACGTTCGGATCGAATTCACCGACGATTTCGGCGACACCTCGGTCGACGAGGATGGCAACTACCTGCTCGTCGTCCCTCGGCTCGGCTTCGAATACGGTAAGCGGATCCAGTTGCGCGCGAATGTCGAGGCGCCGACCGCGGTGCGCAGTGGCGAGACCCTGACCGGGTTGGGCGTCAGCCTTGGCGCTGGCTTCGCGTTCTAGCCACTCGTGTCACGATCCACGTTCCCACGGGCGATAGTTCGTGCCACTCGTGGTGGATGGCGCGATCTATCGAGGGACGCGCGAACCCGATTCGGGCTCTTCTGTCGCCCGTGAAGGTAGCCGTCGCACTCGTCCTACTCAGCAGCACCGCGAGCGCCGGAGGCTTCGGCATTCCCGAGGTTGGCGCGCGGCGAACAGGCATGGGCGCGGCGGTCGGCCGTCCCGACGAAGCGAACGCGGTGTTTCACAACCCCGCCGGGCTGGTGCTCGGCGCCGGCGTGCGGGTCTACGCGACGTTCGGGCTGGCGATGCTCAGCGCGAGCTTCCAGCTCCAGCAGTGGGACCAGAGCGAGCGCTTCATCTCCGAGGCGCCCGACGAGAACGGCTACTACTCCTCCGTCACGCCGACCCGCGCGATGGCCGTGATCCCGATGCTCGCGGCGACCGCGGAGATCCTGCCGGGCAAGCTGTACGGCGCGCTCTCGGCGTACGTGCCGAACGCCACCGGCGCGAAGTTCGGCGCCACCTCGAACACGCGGTACCACCTGATCGACGGCTACACGATCTCGCCGGTCGCGCAGCTCAGCGCCGCCTATAGGATCACTCCGAAGGTCTCCGTCGGCGCCGGGTTCGGCATGATGAACCTGCGGCTCAAGGGCAAGCGCGACGTGTTCCCGATCGTCAACGGCGACGATGTCTCGGAGCTGCTCGGCAGCGACGCGCTCCTCGAGCTCGAGGGCTCGACCTGGGCCCCGACCTGGAACGCCGGCGTGCTGCTGTCGCCGATCGAGGGTCTGACGATCGGTGCCGCCGTCACCGGTCGCGTCGACGCGAAGATCGAAGGTCCGATCTCGCTGACCTTCGGGAGCGACTCGGGGAGCCCGGGCCAGAAGTTCGAGGCGAGGCAGATCACGACGCAGCTGCTGCCGTGGTCGTTCTCGGCGGGCGCGAACTACGACGTCCATCCGAACCTCGAGGTCGGCAGCGAGTTTCGCTACTGGCTGTATCGCCAGTACGACGAGCAGCGCACCGATATCGAGGGCTCGTTCCTGATCCGCGAGCTCACGACCCAGAAGGACTATCACGACAGCTATCAAATCGCGGGTGGCGTCCGGCTCCACTCCCTCGCGAAGCTCCCCGGGCTCGAGCTGATGCTCGGCGGTCACAAGGATCGCACCCCGGCGCCGACCAAGTCGCTGACGCTCGATTCCCCGACGTTCTCGCACTACGGCCTCCACTCCGGTGTGCGCTACACGATGGGGCGCACGCGGCTGTCGCTGACCTATCTCCACTACTGGTACGACGTCCCGGTGATCACGGATTCGATGACCGGCCCGCCGTCCAATGTGCGGGGCGATGGCTCGAACAACATCGTGTCCTCGTCGGTCGAAGTCACCTTCAAGTAATCGGGACCCCGGTTTTCACGGGGGCGTCGAAATAGGGGCCCGTCCCCGGTTTCACGGGCCTCGAAATTGAAATTTTCAGGAGGTGGGCGCAGGTTGGGCGGCAGGAAGAGCCTCCATGAGCGCGATAGCGATCGAGAAACTCGCGAAGAGCTACGGCAACATTCGAGCGCTGACCGGGGTCAGCTTCGAGATCCAGAAGGGCGAAGTGATCGGTCTGCTCGGCCCCAACGGCGCCGGCAAGACCACCCTGATGAAGATCCTGACCGGCTACCTGGAGCCGGATGGCGGGACGGCGAAGATCCACGGGATCGACGTCGTCGAGGATCCGATCGGGGCACAACGCCGCATCGGCTACCTGCCGGAGAGCGCGCCCGTGTACCGCGAGATGCTCGTCCAGGAGTACCTGGAGATGATGGCGGCGATCCGGGAGATCCCGATCGACAAGCGAGCCAAGGCCGTCGTCGCGGCGATCGAGGCCACCGGGCTCGAGGATCGCTGCGTGCAGCAGATCGGCACGCTGTCGAAGGGCTACCGGCAGCGCGTCGGTATCGCGCAGGCGATCATTCACTCACCTGAAATTCTGATCTTGGACGAGCCCACCACCGGCCTCGACCCGGCGCAGATCGTCGAGATCCGCGACCTGATCAAGCGGCTCGCCGAAAGCTCGACGGTGCTGCTGTCGACGCACATCCTCAGCGAGGTCGAGGCGACGGCGCAGCGCGTGCTGGTGATCATGAACGGCCGGTTGCTCGCGAATGCGAACCTCGACGATCTGCGCGAGCAGAACGCCGCGATCGTGGCGATCGACAAGACCGCGAAGGGCGTCGAGGACACGCTCAAGAAGATCAAGGGTGTGAAGACGGTCGAGCGCGTCGGCGAGACCGGCGACTTCGAGCGCTGGCGGCTCCTGTCATCCGACGATTCCGATGTCTGCCCGGCGGTGTTCGATGCGTTGCGCTCGACCACGTGGAGGGTTGGCGAGCTCCGGCCCGATCCGAAAACGCTCGAGGCCGTGTTCCGCGATCTCGCCAGCAAGGAGGTGGCGTCGTGATCTGGACCCTGGCGAAGAAGGAGCTGCGCGGCTACTTCAACTCGGCCGTCGCGCTGATCTTCCTCGGAGCGTTCCTCGTCGGCACGCTCTACACGTTCTTCTGGTACGAGAAGTTCTTCGCGCGCGGGATCGCGGAGCTGCGGCCGTTGTTCGAGGCGATGCCGCTCCTCCTCGCCATCCTCGTGTCTGCGCTCTCGATGCGGCTGTGGGCCGAGGAGCGCAACACCGGCACGCTCGAGGTGCTGCTGACCCTGCCGGTGCCGCGGTGGAAGCTGGTCGCCGGCAAGTTTGTCGGCGGCATGCTGCTGATCGCGATCGCCCTCGTGCTGACGCTCGGCATCCCACTCACCGTCGGCAAGATGGGCAACCTCGACATCGGGCCCGTGATCGGCGGCTACCTCGCGGCGCTGTTGTTGTCCGCGGCGTACCTCGTGATCGGCATGTGCATCTCGGCCGCGACGGGAAACCAGATCGTCGCGTTCGTCGGCACGGCCCTGTCTCTCGCCATCCTCGCGGGCGTCGGCAAGCTCGGCGGCATCGCGAAGTTGTTCAGCACGTCGTCGCGGTTCGAGAGCGTCGCCCGCGGCGTGCTCGATCTGCGTGACCTCGCGTTCTACGCCGGCATCATCGCGCTCGGGTTCGCGATCAATGTCTGGCTGCTGTCGAGCGTGTCGCGGGGCAAGGCCAGGCGCGCACGAGAGAGACGCAGGCAGACGTCGATCTCCGTCGGCTTGATCGCGGCGAACGCGATCCTGCTCGTGATCTGGTTGTCGCCGGTGCGCTCGGCCCGCGTCGATCTCACGCAGGATGGCGTCTACAGCCTGTCGCGCACCACGCGCGAGCTGGTGAGCGGCCTCGAGCAGCCGCTGCTGATCCGCGGGTACTTCAGCGAGAACACGCACCCCGACCTCGAGCCGTTGATCCCGCAGCTACGCGATCTCCTCGACGAGTACCGCTCCGCCGGCAACGGGAAGGTGAAGATCGAGATCATCGATCCCGGCGAGGATCTCGAGGCCAAGCGCGAGGCGAAGGAGCGGTTCGAGATCGAGCCGGTGCCGATCAGCTTCGAGACGGCGAACCAGACGTCGGTGGTCAACGCGTACTTCCAGATCGCGATCGAGTATGGCGATCAACACGTCGTGATCCAGACGATGGACCTGCTGCAGATCCGCCAGAGCGATCTCGGCAAGGTCGACATCAAGCTCGGCAACAACGAGTACGAGATCACCAAGTCGATCCGCAAGGCGGTGCAGAGCTTCTCCAGCATCGATTCGTTGTTCGCGTCGACGCCGGGCAAGGTCAAGATGGACGTCTACCTGACGCCCGAGTCCCTGCCGCAGGCCCTCGCGCAAGCGCCGGCGATGATCGACAAGGTCACCAAGGAGCTGATCAAGGACTCGAACGGCAAGCTCGAGGTCCAGACGATCTCGCCGAAGACCGAGCCGGAGATGATCGATCTCTACAAGAAGTTCGGCCTCCAGCCGGTGCCCGATCTGACCACCGGCAAGCTGTACTACCTGCAGGTCTTGGTCGAGATCGCGGGCCGCTACGTAAGGATCTCGCTGCCCGAGAATCTCACCGAGGCCGCGATCAAGTCGACGCTGCTCGACGGGCTCAAGCGTGGTGCCCCGGGCTTCACGAAGGTCGTCGGGATGGTTGTCCCGAAGGGTGCGGGCGGTGGAATGGATCCGATGACCGGTCAGCCGGGTCGCCCGCAGCCTCCGCCGCAGAGCTTCGAGAAGCTGCGCGCCGAGCTCGCGGGTGACTACGAAGTCCGCGACGTCACGCTCGCGACCGAGGTGCCGAGCGACATCGAGGTGCTGCTCCTCGCCGGTCCGGCGAACCTCGACGACAAGGCCGCCGGCTTCGTCGAGAAGTTCGCGGCGCGCGGTGGCTCGCTCGTCGTCCTCGACGGTCGCTTCCGGCTCGCACCGAGCCCGACCGGGCTCGCGATCGAGAAGATCACCACCGGCCTCGAGAAGCTGTTCGAGACCTGGGGCATCACCGTCGACGACAAGCTCGTGCTCGACACCAAGAACGACGTGTTCCCGATGCCGCGCATGCGCGACGTCGGGGGCGGCACGATGATCCAGGAGATCGAACAGGTGCCGTACCCGTTCTTCGTCAAGGTCACCGGGGCGCAGCTGTCGTCGTCGATCGTGACGCGCAGCGTGCCGGGTGCGGTGATGCACTTCGCGTCGCCGGTGACGGTGAAGGAGAAAGCAGATCGCGTGAAGGTCGACGAGCTGCTGACCTCGTCCGACGAGTCGTGGCTGTCGACGTCCTTGACGGTCGAGCCCGGCGAGGGAGGCTTCCAGCCGAGCGGTGATCAAGCGGGCCGCCAGCTCGCCGCCGCGATCACGTTCGTGCAGCCCGAGAGCGCCGACAAGGCCGCGCTGTCGGACAAGCTGCCGGCGGAGTCCCGCATCGTGGTGTTCGGCTCGTCGGTGTTCGTCACCGATGCGTTGCTCAATCACGCGCAGCAGTTCCGCCAGGGCCTCGCGCTGTCGAACGTCACGCTCGTCCACAGCGCGATCGACTGGGCATTCGCCGACACCGATCTGCTCGAGATTCGCTCGGCCTCCGCGGGTGCGCACGCGCTGACGGTCGGTCCCGAAGGCCGCGCGCAGTGGCAGGTGATCAACGTGATCATCGCGATCGTGCTGCTCGGACTCGCGATCGCGATCCCGGTGATGCGCCGCAAACGGGTGCTCCCCGTCGTCACGAGGAGGGCGTCATGACCAGGCTCAACAAGATCCTCGGGGTCGTGCTCGCCGTGCAGCTCGCCCTGACACTGTTCGTGCTGCTGCGCAGCGACGACACCAAGGCCAGCAAGCCGCAGCCCGTGCTCGCCGGGTTCGATCCGGTCGCCGTGACGCGCCTGCAGGTGTTCGAGGCCGGTAGTGACGAGGGTTCGGGACATGGTCCCGCGAAGCCCGTCGATCTGGTCAAGAAGGGCCCGTCGTGGGTGCTCGCGTCGCAGTGGGACTATCCGGGCGACAACGCGAAGCTCGACGCTGCGCTGGCGCCGCTCGGCAAGCTGGTCGCGGGGGATCCGATCACCACGTCACCCGCGAAGCACAAGCAGCTCCGCGTCGGCGACAAGGACTTCGACAAGAAGATCGTGATCACCGTGGGCGGCAAGGACACCACGCTGTTGATCGGTGCGACCAAGGGCAAGAGCACGCCGCTGCGGCTCGCCGGGGACGATCGCGTGCTGAGCGCGTCGGGGGTCCCCACTGGTGCACTCTCCGGCACGGCGCGCGACTGGGTGTCGCCGAGCTACAGCGACATCCCGCGGGACGACATCGACAAGATCCTGATCGAGCGCGGCGCCCAGAAGCTCGAGCTCGATCGCACCACCAAGCAGGCCGATGCAGGCTCGGGGTCCGCGGCTCCTGCACCTCGACCGTGGCGCGTCGCGATCGACGGCGCGCCGGTCACGCTCGCCGCCGGTGAAGCGATCAACAACTTCGAGATCGAGACGGTCCTCAGCGCGGTGTCGAACATCGCTGCAGAGCCCGCGGATCCGAAGCTCGACGCCAGCAAGCCGACCGCGACGGTCACGGTGACCAAGCGCGACGGCAAGACGGTCGTGTTCGACCTCGTGACCTCGAACCTCACCGTGTGGATCAAGCAGCGCGGGCTCGAGCGGGCGACGTCGCTCGACAAGACCCGGCTCGAAGCGCTCCTGACCTACGACCGCAGCAAGCTGGTCTCGAAGCCCGAGCCCAAGCCAAGTCCTGGTGCAGGCTCGGGAATCAAGCTCCCGGGCATGGGGCAGGTGCCAATCGTACCGCCACCGGGCGAGATGGAGTGAAAGGCCCGAACTATCGGTGCGACGCGGACATCCGGGTGTCGTCTGGAAGCGCATGACCAAGCTCAACGTGTTCGTGATGTCGACCCTCCTCGCGCTCGGTGCCGCTGCCTGTGGCAGCAAGGGCTCCGACAAGCTCGACAAGCTCAAGGACGAAGCCTGCGCCTGCAAGGACAAGGCGTGCGCCGAGGACGTCAACAAGAAGATGGACTCGGCGATGGAAGACCTCGTGAAGGAGTTCGGCGACAAGGAGCCGGACGAGGCGACCCAGAAGAAGATCGGCACCACGATGATGGAAGCCGGTCTCTGCTTGTCGAAGCACCTGAAGTAGTCGCGGTACCTTTCGCGGGATGACTCAAGTCCCGGCTCGTGCACGCGTCGTCATCGTCGGCGGCGGCATCATCGGATGCTCCGTCGCGTACCACCTGGCTCACGCCGGCTGGAAAGACATCGTGCTGCTCGAGCGCGACAAGCTGACGTCCGGCACCACGTGGCACGCGGCGGGCTTGATGGTCACGTTCGGATCCACCTCCGAAACGTCGACGTGGATGCGGAAGTACAGCTGCGAGCTGTACGAGCGGCTGGAGCAGGAGACCGGGCAAAACACCGGGTTCAAGCGCACGGGCTTCATCGAGATCGCGGCAGATGCCGATCGCCTCGAGGAGTACCGTCGCGTCAGCGCGTTCAATCGCCTGATGGGGATCGACGTCCACGAGATCAGCCCAGCGCGGGTCAAGGAGCTGTTTCCGCTCGCGAACGTCGACGACGTCCTCGCCGGCTTCTACGTCAAGGAAGATGGCCGCGCCGATCCGGTCGGCGTCACCATGGCGCTCGCGAAGGGTGCGCGCTTGGCCGGCGCGACGCTGCTCGAGGACGTTGCGGTCACCGGCGTGAAGACGACGCGCGATGGCGTGCTGCCTCGCGTGACCGGCGTGACCACCGCGTTCGGCGACATCGACTGTGACTACGTCGTCAACTGCGCCGGCATGTGGGCGCGGCAGCTCGGGGAGAAGGCCGGCGTCAACATCCCGAACCAGGCGGCCGAGCACTACTACCTGATCACCGAGAAGATCCCGGAGCTGTCGCGCGACTGGCCGGTCCTCGAGGATCCGGGCTCGTACGTCTACTTCCGCGAAGAAGTGGGCGGCTTGATGGTCGGCCTGTTCGAGCCGGTGTGCGCGCCGTGGAACGTCGGCGGCATCCCGGAGGACTTCTCGTTCGGCGAGATCCAGCCTGACTGGGATCGGATGGGGCCGTACGTCGAGAAGGCGATGAAGCGCGTGCCGCGCGCCGAGACCGCGGGCGTCAAGAAGTTCTTCTGCGGTCCGGAGAGCTTCACGCCGGATCTGCGTCCGATCGTCGGCGAGGCCCCGGAGCTACGGAACTACTTCGTCGCGGCGGGGCTCAACTCCGTCGGCATCCTGACCGGTGGCGGCATGGGCAAGATCGTCGCCGACTGGGTGATGACCGGGCGGCCATCCGTCGATGTCACGTGGATGGACATCGCGCGCCTGCACACCTACCAGAACAACCCGGAGTACCGGCGCACGCGCACCGTCGAGTCGCTCGGCATGGTCTACAAGTGCCACTACCCGACGTACTCGTATCAAACGGCGCGCGGCGCGAAGCACTCACCGATCCATGATCGGCTCGTCGCACGCCGCGCGTACTTCCGCGACGTCAGCGGCTGGGAAGGTGCCGACTGGTACGCGCCCGAGGGGAAGTTGCCCGTCGTCGAGAAGCTCGGCTGGGGGCGCGAGAGCTGGTTCCCGTACTGGGAAGCGGAGCACAAGGCGGCGCGCGAGGGCGTGATCCTGATGGACATGTCGTTCATGTCGAAGTTCTTCGTCGAGGGACGCGAGGCCGGCGAGTTCTTGAACTGGATCAGCGCGAATAACGTGGATGGAGCGGCGAACACGATCACGTACACGCAGTGGCTCGACGAGACCGGCAAGCTGCAAGCCGATCTGACGGTGACCAAGCTGGACGATCGCAAGTACTTCGTCGTCGCGTCCGACACCGTGCACCGCCACGCCCTGAACTGGATGAAGCGCCACGTCGGAGAGCGGCACGCGCACATCACCGACGTCACCGGCGGCTACGGCCAGATCAACATCCAGGGTCCGAAGTCGCGCGAGCTGCTGCAGTCGCTCACCGGGGCGGATCTGTCGAACGAGGCATTCCCGTTCCGTCACGCCCGCGAGATCGACCTCGGCTTCGCGCGTGTGCTGTGCATCCGCATCACGTACCTCGGCGAGCTCGGCTACGAGCTGTACATCCCGACCGAGCAAACGACGCATGTGTACGACCGGCTCGTTGCGGCAGGAGAACGCTTTGGTCTCGTGCACGCGGGACTGAAGTCGCTCGCGTCGTTGCGGATGGAGAAGGGCTATCGCGACTACGGGCACGACATCGACAACACCGACGGTCCGCTGGAAGCCGGCTTTGGTTTCGCGCTCGCGCTCGACAAGCCTGGTGGCTTCGTCGGTCGCGACGCAGTTGTGGCACACAAGGC
>JANNBP010000360.1:0-13908 GCA_031385555.1 Deltaproteobacteria bacterium
CGCGTGCTCAAGCTCGATCCCGATCATGTCGAGTCGGGTCAGCGCGTGGTCGACCAGCTGGTCGCCGCCAGGCGCTGGGACGACGCACTGCCGGTGCTCGAGATGCTCGCCCGTCAGGCCGAGGGTCTCGATCGCCTCGAGCGATCGCGCCGCGAGGCGCAGCTCGGTCGCGCGTACGAGCAGCTGCACCGCACCGAGAAGGCCGCACGCCATTACCGGCTCGCGGTCGAGCAGGATCCGGACAGCCTCGACGCCGCACTCGGTCTCGCAGCGATCTTGATGATCGAAGCGAAGGCCAACGAGGGCAACGAGAGCGCGAAGGATCAGTGGCAGGAAGTCGAGCGTCGCTATCGCGAGATCCTCGCGAAGCACCGCGGCATCGCCGATATCCGGGTCGCCGAGATCTGGTTCAACCTCGGGATGTCGTCGCGCGCGCTGGGCGACGACCGCAAGGCGGAGCTGTCGTTCCGCAGAGCCCTCGAGAAGGAGCCGCTGCACGAAGCCACCCTCGGTGCACTGGTCGAGCTCGGTGGAGCACGCGGCGAGTGGAAGACGGTCGCCGAAGCGAAGCGCAGCCAGGTCGAAGCCCTCGCGAAATCACCGGGCAGCGAACCGCGTCGCGCGAAGTTGTTCGAGGAGATCGGTGACATCCTCCGCGAGCGCCTCAAGGACCTCACGGGTTCCACCAGCTCGTACGCGTCGGGCCTCGAGCTCGCGCAGGGCGATCTGTCGCTGACGCGCTCGCTGCTGCACAAGCTCCTCGAAGCGTTCACCGAGCAGCGCCAGTGGCGCCGGGCCATCGAGACGCTCGATCAGCTGTCCGCCCAGGAGGCGTCGCCGGATCGCCGCGCACGCTTCCACTACACGGCGGCCGTGATCGCGCGCGACGAAGTTCGCGATGCCGAGCTCGCGGTCGAGAAGTTCCATGCCGCGCTCGACGACGCCCCGATGACGCCCAAAGCCTTCGACGGCGTCGAGAAGCTCCTCCAGGAGCGCAAGGACTGGAAGAATCTGGCGCGCGCGTACCGCCGCCAGCTCAAGCGGATGGGCGAGGACGCGCCCGTCGAGACCCTGGTCCAGCTGTGGACCCACCTCGGCGACGTCTGCGTCGATCACCTGAACGATGCCGAGGCAGCCACCGAGGCGTATCAGGTGGCCAGCGAGCTCGCACCGGACGACATGGAGCGTCACGAGCAGCTCGCGGATCTCTACCTCGAAGCGGGCGAAGCTCGTCGCCAGGAAGCGATCGCGGAGCTCCAGCTCCTGATCAACCACGCACCAGATCGCGTCGAGCTCTACAAGGCACTCGCGCTCCTCTACCGGGCCGAGCACGAGCTCGACAAGGCGTGGTGCGTGGCGCAGGCCCTGGTGTTCCTCGGTGCCGCGTCCGACGAGGAGCAGCTGCTCTATCGCCGGTTCCGTCCGTCGAACTTCCAGCCCGCGCCGCGCCGCCTCACCGAGGAGCTGTGGCAGAAGGCGATCATCCATCCGCGCGAGGACCGGCACGTCGGTGCGATCTTCTCGTCGACGCTCGGGGCGCTCGCCGCGGGCACGGCGCAGCCCATCACGGCGTTCGGGCTCACCGCCGAGACGAGGACGGATCTCGATCGCGATCCACGCGCAGTCAGCCGGATCGTGAAGTATGTGACGAGCGTGCTGGCGATCGACCCTGCACCGATGGTGTGGCTGCAGGAGTCGGGCGATGGCCTGCGCGTCGCGAACACGGTCGGCCTCGGCGCCGAGCGGCAGCGGTTGATCCCGTCGCTGCTCGTCGGTTCGCAGCTGATCGGCAAGAGCGACGAGCGCGAGCTCGCGTTCGAGGTCGGCAAGCGGATGGCGTTCCTGCGGCCCGAGCGGTTCGTGACGCTCGCCCTCGGTACGCTGCCCAAGCTCGAGGCCGCGTTCGCGGCGTCGGTGCTCGCCGGTGGCAAGAACGTGACCGCACACGACGGCAAGCCGTTCTCGCAGCACGCCCAGGCCACCAACGACGAAGCACAGGCGCTCGCTCGTAGCCTGCGCCAGCAGGTGCCGCGGCCGCTCCTCGAACAGGTCGGCGAGCTCTCGGCCAAGCTCTCGGGGCGCGTCGGCAACGGGCTGATCTCGACCTGGCGCACGGCCACGGATCTCACCGCGAACCGCGTCGGCTTCGTGGTCAGCAATGACCTCGAGACCGCGGCGAAGGCGATCGCCACCGAGGGCGCGACCACGTCGAGCCTTTCCGTCAAGGACCGCCTGCGCGACCTGCTGTCATTCGCGGTGTCCGAGCAGTACTTCAACGTCCGTCGCCACCTCGGGCTGCACGTTCGCGAGGAGGTCTCCGCGTGAAGCTCGCCCTCGCACTCGCTGCACTCATGCTGTCGTGTGGTGGAGGATCGGACGATCTGCCGATCTGCCCTACCGACGACTGCACCCCTCCCACGGTGACGGTCGTGCGGTGGACGCTCAACTCGTATCCCGATCGGTTGTTCCAGGGTGACACCTGCAACGATCTCGGGGTGAAGACGATGCGCGTCGAGCTCACGAACACCGCGGACCCGGCTGCGTTCGCCAGCAAGGAGATCGATTGCAACCAGGCGCAGGCCTCGTTCCTCGACCTCGTCGCCGGCGAGTACACCATCGTGCTGACGCCCCTGGATGGCAACGGCAACGTGCTGGTGCACGATCCGATCAGCGCGACCACGCTGGCGGGCACCCCCGACGAGCAATCGACCGCGACGGTCAACGTCCCGTTCGAGGCGTGGAACAGCCGCTACACCGGCACGTTCTTGTTCCGGCTGTCGTGGGACGGTGCGAGCTGCGAGGCGGCGGTGCCGAACGTCGCGACGCAGACGCTGACGCTCGCCGTCGCTGGCATCGTGATCACCACGATCCTCACCGACGCGGATCAGAAGCTCGACGGCACGGATCCCAAGCCGTGCCGCCGGCTCGACGAATCGTTCGCGCAGTTCGCCGAAGGCATCTCGACCGGCTTCGCGACGCTCGTCGTCGTCGGCAAGGACGCCGGTGGCAACATCGCGTTCGAGCACACGTTCGAGACCTTCGTCGGTGCGGCGAAGAACAACCCGACGATCGTGTTCGATGTGCCTGTGCCTCCACCGCCGATGCCGCCCGATGCGGGCGTCGACGCGCTGTAGTCGCTACGCCGTCGTATTGATCAGCGAGCCTTCGCCGTTCGGACCGACCGGATGCTTCGCGACCTCGCCGGCGTCTTCGATCATCGCCACCGCGGCCTTGCCTTCGGCCTTGACCGCGTTCTGGGCCAGCTTCTCGACGCGCACGGCGTACTGGGTGGGGACGTCCCCTTGAACCTTCATGGCAGGTGTATCGGCCGTCCGGCCGCCCCTTCAAGCCGGTGGAAAGATCCACGCAAGATCAGGCTGATGCGGGCGATCGGCTGATGTGACAGGCTAGGGCGGTGGTGCGGATTCTCTGGCTCGTCACGTGCTCGATGATCGCGGCCTGTCCCACCCCGACCAAGGAGCTCACCGCCTCGGGCCCGACGCTGCCCGCGCTGCTGGCGGTCGACCCGAGTGTGCGCGGCGCGGCATACCTGAGGGTGGTCGCCGAGCACGTCCAACCGGCCTGGGGACAGTTCCTCGAGGACTGTCGCTTGCGGCTGCCGGCGACCCATCCGCTCAACCAGACCTCGCTCGCGGCGACGGCGGAGCTGCGGGTGGGCAAGGACGGCAAGGTGTTCGTGCGCATCGCGACCAGCAGCGGCAACGGCGACTTCGATACCGCGGCGTTCGACGTCGCGAGTGACGCGGGTCCGCTACCGACGCCACCGGCCGAGCTGGTCTCCGACGACGACATGGCGCACCTCGAGTGGACGTTCGCGCGTGATGCGCGGCAGGCCGGGCCGGCGACCGCGCGCGTGCTCGCGGTCAAGCTCCCACTCGTGCGCGTCGTCGAGGACATGCTGGGCGCGAAGGCGCTCGAGCGAGCGATCGTGCGCGTGACCTCCGCTGCGGGCGATCGCGAATGGTTGGCGGCCACCGAGCAGGTCATGGTCGCGGTGGTGAAGGAAGGGCTGTACAGCAGCAACGGTGCGGCGCGACGCGCGGCCGTCGAGGCCGTGGCACGCGCGAACCTCCGCGCGTTGGTCGCGGACGTCCACGCGATGGTGGGGCCGATTCCGGATCTCGATCTTCGGCTGGCGGCGATCGCCGCGGCGGCGCAGCTGCGCGATCCGGCCGTGGCCAACACGCTCGCCTCGGAGTTGCGCGAGGATCTCGCGACCCGGCCGCGTCTCGCGCTCGCGAAGATCGAGGCGCTCGTCGCGCTCGATCGAGCACGCCTCGCGACGCCCGCGATCCGAGCCGAGCTGGCGGCCGGGCCGACGACGACCGGACTCCTCGCCCTGGCCCGCGTGCCGGATGCCGAGCTCGCGACCAAGCTCGGCGGGTGGATGACGAGTGGCGATGGCGTGACTCGCGCCGGGGTGTGCGAGGCGCTGGGAGGCGCACCCCCCGTGATCGCGGGCAAGTGGATCTCGAAGGGCTTGCGCGATCCGGCGGCGAACGTGCGCGCGCGGTGCATCGACGCTGCGGTCCATGGCGACGGGCTCGCCGCTCGCGATCCCGCGATCGCGAACCGGCTGCGCGAGCTGGCGAGGGATCGAGATGTCATCGTGCGCGCGCGTGCGATCTCCGCACTCGGCATCCTCGAGCCAGCGCACAAGCTGCGGGCCGTCGGCGATCCAGCGCCGGCGATCCGCCTCGCCTCCGTCGTGGGGGCCAGTGATCCCGAGCTGCGCTCGCTCGCACACGACGCCGATCCGGACGTCCGGTCGGCTGCGTTGCTCGCCCTCGGGGAGCGCGCACCGGAGCTCGCCGTGACCGCAGCCGCGGACCTCGCGGCGGCGGTGCGGCGCGTGGCGATCGTGTCGATCACCGACGACAAGCTGCTCGAGCAGCTCGGCAACGATGCGTCCCCCGAGGTGGCAACCGCGGCCCTGGTCCGGCTCGCGGTTCGGCGCGGTCGCCCGGCGATCACGCGACAGTGGCTCGCCAGCCTCGCTGCGAGCCCGAGTGGATCGCCCGCCCGTGTGCGGGTCGCGCTCGCGTGGCTCGTGGCACGCTGAGGTTGCTGCGGCGCGGTCTGTGGGCCACGATTGCCTGGCATGTGGCGCCTCGCCTCGATCTCCCTCGTCGCCGCGATCACCGGGCTCTCCCTCGGTGGCGCGCGCGCGAACGATCAGCCGGGGGCGGGCAGGGTGATCCGCGTCGAGTCGCCGAGGCGCGTCGAGGTCCACGTGCCCGCGGGCCGGTTCTGGATGGGCGTCTCGGATGACGATGCGGTCGCCGCGAACGAGCAATGCATCGCCGCGTTCCCGGCGGTCACCGGCACCACGCAGGCCGGGATCGTGGTCGATTTCTGCGCCAGCTATCTCGCCACGCTCACCGCGATGAAGCCGCGCAACGTCTACGTCGGCGCGTTCGCGATCGATCGCGACGAGGCCTCCGTCGACGACTACCGCTCGTGCGTCGCGGCCGGCGCGTGCGATCTCGATCCGCTGGTCGGCGGCGACGAGCGCTACATCAAGCCGGGCTGGCCGATGGTCAACGTGACGTGGTTCGAGGCGCAGGACTTCTGCCGATGGCGCGGCGGCCGGTTGCCCACCGAGGCCGAGTGGGAGCGCGCAGCGCGGGGCGACAACGCGAAGGCGACCTGGCCGTGGGGCGACCTCGAGCAACCGAAGGACTTCAACCACGGGCAGCCGCGCGCCCAGGCGATGCGCGAGATCGATCGCACGCAGCTGATCACCCCGGTGCAGTTCTTCGGCGATCCCGACGACAGCGACGGCACGGCGATCCTGGCGAAGCCGGGGACCTACGTGTGGGGCGAGGGGCCGTACGGCACGCGCGATCAGGCCGGTAACGTCGCCGAGTGGACGGCGGATGCGTGGGTGCTCGACGGCAAGACCCAGGGCTATGACGGGCTCGACCGCGGCGATCCGATCCGTGCACCGGCCCTGCTCGATCCCCGCGTCGTACGCGGCGGGTCGTGGCGGCAGCCGATCTTCGTCGGGCGCTCGAACCTGCGCGACCCGTTCAACAAGCTGTACCTGCCAAACCAGCGCTTCTCGCACATCGGGTTTCGGTGCGCGCGCTCGACCGCGCACCTCAACGACGCGACCCACATCGCGCCGAGTCCCACCAGCAGTCGCTAGATCGGTGGCGCGTCGGTGGCGTCGGTGGCGTCGATCGCGTCGACCGGACCGTCTGGATCGGCATCGGGCACCGAGCCATCGATCTGGTTGGTGTCACCGTTCGTGGCCTGGCAGCTCGGCGGGCTCGTGCCCTGGTTGCACGTCAGGCCGTCTTCGCAGTCGGCGGTGACCTGGCAGCGACCGCCTTCGCTCTGCTTGCAGGCGACGATCACACCGGTGGAGAGCAGGGCGAGGAGGGCGAGGGGGAGGAGTCTGCGGAACTTCACGAGCTCACCTCAATTTCATCGAGCGCCAGCACGTCGTGCCATTCGACCTTGGTGATCTCGACTTCGCGCTTCTTCCCGCCGGGCAGCACGACGGTGTCGCCGACATCCTTGCCGATCATCGCGCGCGCGACAGGGGCGCCGATCGAGATCCGGCCCTTTTTGATGTCGGCTTCGTGCTCGCCCACGATCACGTAGGTCGTCCGGTCGCCGCTGTCGGTGTCTACGATGGTCACGGTGGCGCCGAATCTGACTCGCGTACCCGACAGTTTGGTTGGATCGATTACTTCCGCCATCAGCGATTTTGCTTCGAGCTCGCGGATCTTGGCCTCGATCAGCCCTTGTTCCTCTTTGGCGGCGCTGTAGTCAGCGTTCTCCTTGAGGTCACCGTGCCCGCGAGCGACCTCGATCGCGCGACTGTTGCGGGGACGCTCGACGTCCTTGAGCCGCTTCAGGTGCGCCTTCATCGAGGCAAACCCCGACGGTGTCATCGGAAATTTCTCGGACATCGGCGAAGCCGTATTCGTACCCCTTGGCCGGACCGCCCGCAACGTTCAGGGGCACATCCTCTTGCAGGTGGCCGGGGTGGAGTCACAACCGGCCGGGGTGCCGTCGGTACAGTCACCGGGGCCGCCGGTCGGTGCCGGGCACAGGGCAGCCTGACAGTCGTTGCCGGCGTCACAGTCGACATCGCACTCACACGAGTCCTTGCAGTCGACGATCTCGCACGCCTGGTTGCCGGTGCAGGTCACGTCACACGTGCCGGGCCCGCAGGTCACGTTGGCACACGCGTTCGAGCCGTCACAGGTGACGGTGCACGACGTCGCGGCCGAGCAGTCGATGTTGTCGCACGCGTTGCCCGAGCAGGTGATGTCACACGCAAAGCCGGCGGGGCAGGTCACGTCGTTGCAGTTATCCGCGACACTGCAGTCCACCGTGCAGGTCTGGAGGACCAGGTCGCACGTCTCGCATTGCGCGGGGCACTCGGGGCCATCCGCTGGCGCATCGGGCGGCTCGATGCCCGGGATGCAGAACCCGCCGGTGCAGACGCGATTGTCGGAACAGTCCGCCGTGGTCGCGCACGCGAACTCCTTGGTCTTGCGATCGACCAGACAGCTCGTCGACGCGAACACCAACGTGGCGAGCATGCACAGCACGCCGAGTGCAACTGCGATCTTCCTGCCTCGTTCACTCATGGGACTCCGATCGTGAGCAGCACGCCAGCGCTTGTCGGGCTGACCGTGGGGGTGATCGTGAGCGCGCGCTGGGCCTTGCGATCGCGGTGCAGCAACCAGATGCCGCCGGCGGTGGCCGCGAGCGCTCCGAGCACGAGGAGATTCCCGGCGGTCGCCTTGCTCGCCGCGTCGTCCTCGAGCGCCTGGAGTCTTTGAAAGTCGGCGAGCGTCTCGGTGGGCGCGGCGTCGATCTGGTCCTGCTTCTTCGCTTTCTCGTTCCACTGCGACAGCCCGCCGATCATCAGCAGCCCCGCGCCGACGAGGATCGAGATGCCGAGCACCCGATCGGTACGTGGCCTCTGCCGGGGCTTCGCGCGACACGTTCCATCGACCTGCGGGATCGAATCGCCCAGGCAGGTCACCGGGACTGGTTTGCCCGTGATCGGTTGCATCGCGGCGGCGTCGAGCTCGCCGGTCGGGGAGAGCCGTTGCCTCACTGTCACCGGCGGTTTGCCCTTCTCGACCTTCGTGACCACGAGCTCTGTCGCGGTCGCGTTGCCGAAGAGCAAGACGTCGACCGACAATGTCGCGCGCACGCTCTCGGCACACTCCGCGCTACTCGGATCGCAGCCGATCGCCACCGCGGTCTCGCCGAGCGTCGTCGTGCCCGCCTTGACCGTTCCGAGATCGATGACCGTCGCCTCGAGCAACCCCGTCAGCTTGGTGCGCAGCGCCGGATCCGCGGGACCATCGATCGGCAACACCATCACGCTGGCCGGTTGCGCAGCGACCTGCGCGGCGAGCAGCGCGATCACCAACAGGTACGCGACTGCTCGCTGGATCATTGCTTCAGCCTCTCGACGCGCTCTTTGATCGCCGAGGCATCCCCGGCCGCAGGCGCGATCGTGAGGTAGCGCTGGAACGCCGTGATCGCCTGCGCCTTCGCACCCTGCTTCTCGTACGCGATGCCGAGGCCACGCCACGCCGCCGCGTAGCTCGGATTCGCCGCGGTGACCTTTTTGAACGTCCCGATCGCCGCGCCGAGCTGACCCGCCGCCATCTCGCGCACCGCCGTCGCGGTGAGCTCCTGCAGGTTGACCTGAGGCTTCGGTGGCGTCGGCGATGGCGTCGGCGATGGCGTCGGCGATGGCGATGGCGATGGCGACGGGACGATCGGGCGCGGCACCGGTGTCACCACCACCGCGGCATCCTCGGGCAGCATCTCGATCTCGTCTTCCGCGTCGCGCTCGACCACGGCGTCGACGGCCACGGTCTTGACCTCGGCATCTGGTGGCGGCGGGGTCGCGATCGGCGCGCTGCGGGTCTGTCCACGCGAGGTGTCGTCGCCGCCCGATGACATCACCACCGCGACCACGATCGCCACGGCCGCGATCGCGAGCAGGACGAGCGCGATCAGCAAGCCCTGCTTGCTCGCCGCCGTCGCCGTCGTCGTCCCCGTCGGCTCGGGGGGCTTCGGCCGGATGGTGGTCTCGAGCTCGCTCGCTGCCGCACGCTCGGCCGTCGGCGTCACCACGGGCGAGGTCGTCATCGCCACCGGCGCCGCGAGATCCGCGAGCGTCATGATCGGCATGCTGCCACGCGAGACCGATCTCGCCGGCGTGCCTTCGGCAACCGCCGAGGCCTTGAACGCGATCGAGAACTCGCTCGGCTTGCCGACCGCCGACGGTGCGGCCGGTTCGGCGAACGCGGCCTGGAGCACGGCGGGACTCGCGCGACCCTTGCTCGAGACCTCCTGCAGCAGCTTCTTGCGCGCGTTGATGTGCGCCTCGAACGTCGCCTGCATGTACTTCGCGATCTGATCGTTGCGGCCGCCGTAGCCCTGCTTGCGCAGCACTTCCTCGAGATCCTGTGCGAGTGACTTCGCCGTCGCGTAGCGCTTCTCGGGCTCGCGCTCGAGCGCCTTCATCACGATCGGATCGAGCTCCGCGGTGACGTCGCCGTTGGCCGTGGACGGCTCGGGGATCTTTTGCTCGAGCACCTGCTTCAGCGTGTCGGCGTCGTTGCCGCCCTTGAACAGCCGGCGCAGCGTCAGCGCCTCCCACAGCACGACGCCGAGCGACCAGATATCGCTCCGTCGATCACCCGCGCCGCCCTTGAGCTTCTCGGGCGCCATATAGGCGAACTTGCCCTGAATCTTCGACGGGCCCGCCGTCGTCATGTTCGCCTTGGCGACGCCGAAATCGACGAGCTTGACCTGCCCGTTGTAGAGCACGACGATGTTGCCGAGCGAGACGTCGTGGTGGACGAGCTCGATCGGATCACCGCCCATCGATCGCAGCTCGTGCGCGGCATCGAGCCCTTCCGCGGTATCCGCGATCAACCGCGCCGTCGACAGCGGATCGAGTCGCTTGCCCTCCCGTCCCGCGCGCAGCACCGCGAGGAGAGGTTCGCCCTCGAGGTACTCCATCGCGATGAAGTAGCGACCCTCCACCTCGCCGAGGTCGTAGATGTCGACGACGTTTGGATGTTTGACGAGCGCCGCGACACGCGCTTCGTCGAGCAGCATGTCGACGAACGTCTTCTGTGTCGCGAGGTGACCGTGCACCAGCTTGACGACGACCAGCTTCTCGAAGCCGGCCGGCCCGCGTTGCAACGCGAGTTGCACCTCGGCCATGCCGCCCTGTCCGATCTGCGTGATCAGCTCGTAGCGGCCGAGCTTGGCCGGTAGGCTCGGAGCCTCCCCCTCGGACACGCTTGCCAGTGTAACGCATGGAATCCCCATCCTTGGGGTAGTGGTGTAACCAAGCGTGTAGGTATGTCGCTCACTGTCGCGGTCCAACCGCATCCCCTCCTCGACGTCGGCGTGTTCGTCTGTCGGCTCGATCGCGATCTCTCGACGACGACGACGCCCGTCTGGGGCCCGAGCCCCCTGAGTTCCAGCGAGGAGGTGAAGACGGCGGTGAGGGATCTTCTTCGCGCCGGTGGGTTCAAGCCTGCCGGCCGGAGCAAGCCCGCCTCGGAGTATCTGACGGGAGCACTCGCCGAGGGTCGATTCCCCACCATCAACTCGCTGGTCGATGCGTGCAACGTGGCCTCGCTGCACTCCGGTCTCCCGATCTCGCTCGTCGATCTCGACCAGACCTCCGGCGCGCTGACGATCCAGATCGCGCCGGCCGGTACCTCGTATCCGTTCAACCCGACGGGGCAGGTGATCGACGCGTCTGGACTGATCTGTCTGTACGACGTGCTGGGTCCGACCGGGACGCCGGTGAAGGACGCGCAGCGCACGAAGACCCACGACAGCACGCGCAACGCGATCGCGATCGTGTGGGGTACGACCGCGCTCGGCGATCGCACGTCGGTGACGACGCGCTGGTACCGCGAGCTGTGCGCGGCAATTCCCGGCTGCACCGTCGAGGATGTCGCGCTCGCACGCTAGGGTAGCGCGATGTGGAGGATCCTCGCGGCCGGCGTGAAGATGACCGAGACGGGCACGCTGCTCGACGTCGACGGCTTTCGCGCCGCGCTGTTCAGCTCGTGGCTCGATCTCTCGCACCCGGCGACGCGCCGCTGGTGGCGGATTCCGCTGCTCGAGGCGCGCAGCTTCGAGCACGGCCCGAACGGATCGCTCGTCGTCATCGGCACGAAGGGACACACCGAGCTCCCGAACGTCGCGAGCGCGTTCGTCGACGGGCTCGCCTCGCGGCTCGCGCTGCTGTTGCCCGGTGCCCCGGCCACGGCGGTCACCGTCGAGGAGCTTGCGGCACACAGCACGCGCTACCACCTGCTGGTCGTGCGCGCGCGCGGGCATCACGAGGCGGCGTTCGAGGGCTCGCGGTTCGGTGGCGCGTGGCTGACCATTCCCAGGGAGCTCGACGTCGCTCGCGCGAGCGGCGCGGTCGAGGTCGAGGGCTTGTTCCTCAGCGATCCGGCGCTGCACGCGGCGTGGCGCGGCTCGCGTGGCTACGGCCACATGGGGATGTCGCCGGCGGAGCTGATCGCGTACCGCTACACCAAGCTCTGATTACAGCTTCGCCATCCGCGCGCGTGTGTCGGCGGCATATTGCCCGGCCGGGGCGAGCGACAGGTACCGCAGGTACGCCGCCTTCGTCGGACCCTTGCGCGTGCCGGTCGCCTGATACGCGCGACCGAGCCCGTACCAGCCGGGTGCATGGCTCGCGTTGAGCTTGGTCGCCTGCAGGAAGCTCGCGAGCGCACCGTTGCCGTCATTCTTGTTGAGCTGCGAGATGCCGAGCCGCGCCCAGCCATCGGCGGTGGTCGGCGCGGCCGCGGGGACCGGCTTGTCCGCGGGCTTCTGCTCCGTCGGCTTGGCAGCCACCTGCGCCGGCTTGCTGACGGGCGGTTTGTCGACGGACGGCTTGTCGACGGACGGCTTGTCGACGGGCGGCTTGTCGACGGCCGGGGGCATCTCCTCGAACGTGATCTCGTCGTCGATCACCGCGCTGCCGCTTCCGCTGCCGGCGCTACCGGCGTGCGTGTTGTCGTCGCCGCGCAGATCGATGCCGCGTCCCGATCCCTCGGGCTCGCGCGGCTTCGGCGCGACGGTCTCCGTGGTATCGGGCGCGGCGACGGCCAGCTGACCGGGCTTCGACTCGCCGCCGCTGTTGCAGCGCGCGACGATCAACACGAGCACGAGCAGCACCGCGCCACCGGCGAGGAACGGGGCGTTCCGCTGCCACCACGGGAGCGATCGCCAGCGCCGCTCGTCATCGACCCACTGTTGCAGATCGCGGATCGACTCGCGCCGTCGCTCCACGCTCGGATCGCCACGCTCGGCAGGGTGTGACCGCGACGCCGGCGTTCCCGCTGCGCTCAGATCGGGATGCGACGGAAGGCCATCGGAGACCTCGGGCGTGACCATGCCCGGCACCGGCGTCATCGGTTGCTGCGCGGCGCTGGTCGTCGCCTTCGTGAACGCCGCGATCGAGGCCTGGCTCGTACGACCCGCGGATAGCTCGGCGACCAACCGCTCGCGGACCTGGATCTGGTCGGCGAACGACTTCTCCATGTACGCCGCGATCCGATCGTTCTTGCCGGCGTAGCCACGCTTGCGCAACACGGCTTCGAGCTCGAGCGCGAACGCCTTCGCCGTCGAGATCCGCTTCTCGGGATCGCGCTCGAGCGCGCGCATCACGATCGGATCGAGCTCGGCCGGCAAGTCCTTGTTCACCGTCGACGGCGGCGGAATCGCGAGCTCGAGCACCATCTTGACGGTCTCTTCATCGGTCTTCGCCTTGAACAGCCGTTGCAGCGTCAGCGCTTCCCACGCCACCACGCCGAGCGACCAGATGTCGCTGCGCCGATCGATCTCGCCGTCGTCGAGCTTCTCCGGCGCCATGTAGCCGAACTTGCCCTGCACGAGATCCTCCTTGCCGCTCTTGCGCACCTTCGCGACGCCGAAGTCGACGAGCTTCACCTGGCCGTTGTAGAGGATGACGATGTTGCCGAGGGACACGTCGTGATGGATCAGGCCGAGCGGCTTGCCGTCGAGTGACTTCAGTCGATGCGCCGCTTCGAGCCCCTCGGCGGTGTCCGCGATCACGCGCGCGGTCGACCACGGATCGAGCCGCTCACCCTCGACCCCGCGCCGCAGGATCGCGAGCAGCGGTTCGCCGTCGAGGTACTCCATCGCGACGTAGTGCTGGCCGTCGGCCTCCCCGAGATCGTAGATGTCGATCACGTTCGGGTGCTTGATCATCCCGGCGAGCCGGCCCTCGTCGAGCAGCATCTCGACGAACGCGGGATGTGCGGCGAGGTGCTCGTGGATCAACTTGATCACCACCAGCTTCTCGAAGCCGCCGGGCCCGCGCTGCATCGCGAGGTGGACCTCGGCCATGCCGCCCTTGCCGATCTGGGTCAGGAGCTCGTAGCGGCCGAGCGTGCGCGTGGCGAACGCAGACAGCGTCCCGTCCTTCCTGAGCTCCACCACGGACGAGATGATAACTGCTCAGATGAGGGACGCGTAGTGCTGGAGCGGTGCGACTCGAAGGTCCCCGCGCTTCGCGACCGCGATCGCTTCAAGTGCAGCGCGTGCACCTCGAAGTGTCGTCTGGTACGCGATGCCCGACATCAGCGCGGCACGGCGGAGAGATTGCGAGTCGACGATCGCCTGCGCACCCTCGGTGGTGTTGATGACAAAGTCGATCTCGCGGTTGTCCATCGCGTCGACACAGTGCGGACGACCCTCGAGCACCTTGTTGATGCCGATGCAGGTCAGCCCGGCCTTGGTGAGGAGCGCCGCCGTGCCATGCGTGGCCATCAGCGAGAAGCCCAGGTTCACGAGGCGACGCGCGACCGCGACGATCGAGCTCTTGTC
>JANNBP010000283.1:0-8657 GCA_031385555.1 Deltaproteobacteria bacterium
CCTCGCTGGCGCCGGGCTCGCACTCGGGAACGGTGGTGTCGGCGTCCGGATCCAGACCGTCGTTGACCTTCGGTCCACAGCCAGTGATCGCCAGAACGCCGACGAGCAGAGATGCCCTCTTCATGAGGTACATCGTCCTCCGTCCGGGAGCGCGGCACAACCGGGCTTTACCTCTCCGGTCCTCACAGCTGTGCGCCCACAGTGTCCTACCCGGTGATCGCGTACGCTCGACCACGGTGGACGATGTGCTCGAACGGATCGCGGCGGGAACCGTCGACGAGCTCGAGCTGCTGCGCGTCTATGCCGATCAGCTGATCCTGCGCGGCGATCCACTCGGCGAGCTGATCGTCGTCGCGACCGATCGCTTGCATCGCGACACCCCGGAGCTGTCGCGCCGTGAGGACGCGCTGATCGCCGTGCGCACCCGCGAACTGGCGACCCTCGGTCACCGGGGCACGTATCGCTGGCGGCGCGGCTTCGTCGACAGCGCCTCGTTCCAGCACGCGGGCGACGAGCAGATCGAGCTCGTGTTTCCCCTCCTTGCCATGCGTGCCGACGCGCGCTTGTTGCGCCGCATCGAGATCCACGGCCTGGAGTACGACGGCCAAGGCGACCTCGGGCCCACGTTCGCGACGCTGGCGCGGCTCGCTCCCCACTTCCCGCGACTCGCGGAGGTGGTGGTGGGGATCGATCTCGACCTGGGCAATCCGTGGGTCGATGGCCCGCTCGCGCTCCGCGATGTCAGCCCGCTCTATGCCGCGTATCCCGCGCTCGAGCTCCTCGAGCTCGACGGCGCACGGATCGAGCTCGGCGACATCGTGCTGCCGAACGTCCGGCGCTTCCAAGCCACCCGCCTCGCAGCCGACGATGCGCGTCGGATCGTCGCCGCCGAGCTTCCGCGGCTCGTCGATCTCGAGCTCGGCTTCTCGCGGCGCGCCGTCGACAATGTCGCCGCGTGCTTCGGCCCGTTGCTCCACCGCGAGTTTCCTCACCTCGAAGCGCTCTCCCTCGCGCTCCCCACCATCGAGGCGCAACTGTGGTTGACGTGCGAGCTACCCGACGCACCGATCGCTCGTCGCGTGCGCCGCCTGGCGTTTCGCCACGCTTCGCTCGACGCGCGCTGCATCGAGAGACTGATCGCAGATCGCTCGCGCTACCGGCTGCTCGAGCGGCTCGAGCTCGGCCACACCACGCTCTCGGCCAGCCTACAGAAGCAGCTGCTCCGCGTGTTCGGGAGCGCGCTGGTGCTGGTCTAGAGGATCACGGTCGGCGCGCAGGTCGAGACGCCTGCACCGACGATCGAGCGCGTGTTGGTGGGCAGCGTGTTCGTGATCGCGCCGGTCTGGCCGTTGACCTCGTACACCGCGGTCGCGTTCTCGGTATCGCGCTGCAGGAAGACGTGAAAGTTGCCGCCGAAGAAGGCGAACGCCCACGACATCGGCAAGCCCTGCAACGTCGGCAGCGCGAACGGCTGCGACGCGGAGCCGGTGGACTTGTCGAGCTTCTCGATCCGCGGTGCGGTCTCCGACGGGAAGAACCCGAACAACTCGGCATCGCCGGTGCCCGTCAGCTCCGGCCATTCCTGCACGGTGCCGACCTGCGTGGGCGCCATCGTGCCGACGTCGAGCGTGTTGAGCCTCGACGAGGTCTCGATGTTCGGGCCGAAGCCACCGGCAATGTAGAGCTGGTCGGTCGTGCCGCCCGCGGTGTCGGTGGAGAAGCCCATCCCGAAAACCTGCAGCAGGCCCGACGGCCCGCCGGGCTGCCACGCGGTAGGCTGGCAGTCGAGGGTCGCGGTGTCGACCTTGAACAGCTCGCCGGAGCTGTAGAGCACGTACGCGCTGGCGTTGCGATCGATGCCCATCGAGAACGGCGTCGCACCGCCGCTCGCCGGACAGACGAGCGCGCCCTTGTCGTTGAACGCGCGGGTGGTCGGGTCGTACGTCGACAGCTGATTGTTGACGTCGACGACGTAGATCAACTTCGCCTCGTCAGAGCAACCGTCGGGGTTCTGCTGGCCACCATCACCGGTGGGTGGGTTGTCATCGTCATCGTCGCCGCGGCTCGGAGCACCACAGGCAGCAGCAGACAACGAAAGACACACGATTCCAGTGGAGAGGGCCCGCATCGGTTTCGAACCTATCACGCCGGCTTCCGACCTCGCCGCCTTTCTAGCGTGCGCAGTACAGTGAGCACATGCTGGCGTGCGGCCACGACGAGGTGACCGAGATGTTCGGGGTCTGCGCGCACGTCCGCGGCGGCGCCGATCACCTGGAGCGGTTCACGGGTCGCGGCATCGACTGCGACCTCATCTGCACGAGCTGCAACGCGCCGGGGATCGAGCTCGACGCGGTGTGCCGCGCGTGCCGCGATCGCGCGTGCGACGCGAGTCACAACGTTGGGTTTGTCGGCGAGCCCGGGATCGTGGACGAGCCGTCGCTCGTGCGCTTCGAGCACCTCCCGTCACGGGCGCTGCCGATCGCCGGGCTCCACGACCTCCGCCCGTGTCTGGGAGGCGATCGAGATCGCTGGGTGGGCGTCACCACGGACCTGCGGCTGGTCGAGATCGATCTCGATCGCGACGACCGCGACGGACTCGTCGAGCTCACCGTCCTCGCCCACCTGCCGCACGATCTGAACGTGGTCGGCGATCCGCCGGGCTCCGAGGCGGAGGCGCCGAGCGAGCCGACCCCCCTGACCCTCCATCTCTCGGGCGACGGCACGCTCGCCGCGATCGTCCAGGAGGGCTACGGCCAGCGCGCGGTGATCGTCGATCTCGCGACGGGTGCGCAGCTGATGGAGCTGGTGCGCGACAGCTATTGTTGCGAGCACAGCAAGCACTCGATCGCGTTCGTCGAGCACGAGGGGCGCACCCTGCTCGTGCACGCGAGTGCGTGGAACCGCCTCGACGTCTACGAGCCGAGGACCGGCACGCTGCTCACCGCGCGCGGCCCGACGGTGTACAGCCGCGGCGAGGAGCAGCCGCCGCACTACCTCGACTACTTCCACTGCGGGCTCGCGGTCTCACCAGACCAGCGGTGGATCGTCGACAACGGCTGGGTCTGGCAACCCGACGGCGTGATCGTCGCGTGGCGCGTCGACGCCTGGTTGTCGAACAACGCGTGGGAGTCCGAGGACGGCGCATCGCGCAAGCAGCTGCTGTGGCGGGGGGAGTGGGATCGACCGCTGTGCTGGCTCGACTCCACCCACGTCGCGATCTGGGGATACGGGCAGGATCAGCCCCTGATCCCCGGCGTGCGGATCTTCGACGTGGCGGCCGCGCGACAGGTGCGGTGGTTCGCGGGGCCGCGCGGCGAGTTGGTGGTCGATCGCGTGCTGGTCTCGCTCGACGATGCCGGCGCGGCGGTGTGGAACCTCGAGCGCGGCACGCGGCTGCACGCCGACACCGGCGTGTCTCCGACCCGGTTCCATCCGACGGCGAAGACGTTCGTCCGCTTCGACGGGCACGAGCTCGTTCCCTCTCGCCTGCTCGGGATC
Organism: Deltaproteobacteria bacterium; assembly: GCA_031385555.1. Taxonomy (GTDB): domain Bacteria; phylum Myxococcota_A; class Polyangia; order Haliangiales; family Haliangiaceae; genus JABFXX01. Next base: position 3,499 of record JANNBP010000283.1, read on the forward strand.
GACGCGAGCTCTTGCACCGGGGCGATCGCCGCCCTCGCCGACCGGATCGCGAAGGAGCGAGCCTTCGACGATCTACCGGTGCTAGGCGATGCGCTCGAGGCCGCGGGCTGCACCGATCGCGAGATGCTCGATCACTGCCAGCACCCCGGCGAGCACGCGACGCGCTGTTGGGTGCTCGACCGGCTCGATCTCCTCAGAGCTCGAAGCTGAGCACGCCGTTGCGCCGGGTCGCGACGTAGGCGATGCCGTCGGCGCAGCACACGCCGCGTGGCTCCCACGCTCCCTGCGCGATGATCTGCGACGAGCCATCGAGCTCGATCAGCCGAACACAGCCGATGCCGGTCTCGTCCTCGATCGAGGTCACGAGCACCGCGTCGTCACCACACGCGCAGACCGCTTCGGGGCGCTCGACGTCCGTCGACAGCTGCAGGCGATACACGCCGCGGCCGCCCGCGAGGTCGACGCGAAACACCGCACGCCGGCGCGCGTCCGCGACCACGAGGACGTTGCCGAGCGCGGCGATCCCCGTCGGGTGGAGGAAGCCATCGATCACGCTCGAGCAGGTGCCGGTGACCTGATCGACCTCGACGACGCAACCGTCGTACGCCCCGCTGCGCGATCGCAGGTACTGCGTGGCGTAGAGCCGCTGGTTCGACGCGTCGAACGCGAGCGCGCCCTGCCAGACCATCGCGGGCACGTTCGCGAGCGCGCGGGCCTGGCCCTCGGCATCGAACGCGAGGATCGCACCGACCTGCCCTTCGCCGATGCGCGCCGCGTACAAGGTGCCTCCCGACGCGATCGCGAGCCCACCGACGCGGTTCGCGCTGAGCGTTCCGCCCGAGTCGACGGTCGCGAGCTTGCGCTGGACGTCCCCGGTCACGCCGATGATCGCGCCCGAGCCATCGGCCACGAGCAGCGAATCACCATGCAGCGCGACGCACACCGGATCGCCGCCGACCGTGATCGGTGGACGGGTCACGTAGGCCGGGAGGGTCGCCGAGACCATGGGGTATGCAAACTGGGCGGTGGTCGACATCGGTTCGAAGCGGGTGCGAGTCGCGTGCCGGATTCGAGTCAGATCGTCAGGTGGCTTACTGCCACGTGCCTTGGAACACGAAGGTGACGACGCGCCCCGCGGTGCGGAAGCCCGTACGTGTCTCCGGCCGAACATCGAGCGCATCGTCGATGCGAAGGACTGCGAGGTACTCGCGAGACAGCTGTGCGGTGACGTTTGCCTCGACGAGCGTATACGCCTCGGTGGGCATCGCCTTGTCGACGGCTCTGCCCTGATAACGTGCGCGAACCAGTCCGGAAATCATCCGGTGCGGAGCAACCTGGACCCACGCGTCCGCGCGGTGACGAGGGAGCCTATCGAGCGGATCCGCACCGCCCCTCTTGGCGGCGGACACGTCACAACCTTCGGCGGAGCCGAGCTCGCACGCCTTGATGTAGTTGTACGAGCCGCCGATCTCGACCTGCCGCACGACCTTCACGCGCGCCTGGAGATCGACGCCATAAAACAGGGCGTCGTCGAGCGCGGCGAGCTTGCCGACCGTGTCATCGGGGCACTGCTCCTGCGCCGGGCAGACGCGCGACGTGCCGGTGGTCTTGCGCGCATAGGGCGCGGCTTCCACCCGGACGCGCGGCTGCGGATCCTCACCGGGTCCGGCGAGCTTCGCGGTTCGCATGCCGTCCCAGATCGCGCGGATCTCGGCGTGCTTCGCAAACTCAGGTCCGAGATCGGGGTTGCCGGTCGCCGAATCGAACCGTTCGCGCAGGCTCGGCACGCGCCCCTTGTAGCCACCGGTGGCCGTCAGCTCGAGGTCCGACACAGGTTTGTACTTCGCGACGGCCTTCGCCTCGGGCCACCGATCCGCGCCGACCCCGACCGGGATCGCGACGCCGCCGGCGAGGTCGAAGCGGAACTGCTTCTTCTCGTACTGACCATCGAGCGCGAGCTCGGTGATCGAGAGGTCGCCCTTGCTGACCTGGTTGTTCATCGTCTCGACACGTGCGTCCTCCCGCGAGAACGACGCCGAGGCCGCCCAGCGGAAGTCCTTCGCGATCGGCGCGGTCGCGAGTGCCGAGGCACCGACGCGGGTCGCCGAGAGCTCCTCGAAGTTGAGCTCGTCGGTGAACGTCTGATCGATGAAGAACCGCGAGCGGCGATCGAGCGCGTGCACGAAGCTGTGCGCCTGCACCTGCATCTTGCCGAGCTTGTCGTCGAGCTTGACCGCGCCGCGCATCGAGGTCTCGCGGTCGATCAACAGCACCGTGCCGGTCTCACCCGGCGGTGCGATGTAGTGGCGATCGTCGAGGAAGCCATCGATGGCGAGGCGGCGGGAGCCCTTGCGATACTCGAGGCGGGTCGAGCCGGTGGCGGAGCGTCGCCCTTCGTCGAACACCGCGTTGGTCATCGGGGCTTCGAGATCGCGTGCACCCATCAACCCCGAGGCGGCGATCCTGAGCGCCGTGTGCTTCGATAGCGCAGCGCGCGCGGTGCCGGACATGCCGAAGCTCGGCAGCGAATCGCCGGTGAGGCGTGCGACCACGACCTGCGAGCCGATCGCATCGCGCGTGTGGACCTCGACGACGCCGCCCGGTCCGCCGGGCCCATCGATCGGAGACTGGGGCGTGGTCGAGACGCGGATCTGGACGATGTCGGTGATCGGGATCGACGAGACATCGAACGTGCCGTAGTACGGATCGCTGACCAGCACGCCGTCGATGAAGATCGAGACCGCGCCCTTGCGTGCACCGCGCACGTCGATGTTGAAGCCGCCGCGGCCGGCATCGCGTACCGCGACGTCGGTGAGGAGCGAGAGCGCCTGGCCGAGATCGACGATGCCGCGGGCGGCGAGTTGTTCACCGGTCAGCCGCACCTCGGTGTCGCGATCGAACGGCTTGTCGGCGCGCTCGGCGAACACCTCGACGACCTCCTGACCCGCGAGCCTGAGCAGCTCCTCATCGGTCAGCTCCTTGGTCGTGGCGGTGACCGTGGCCCCCTCGCCGGAGGCTGCCGGCGCCTCGGCGTGGGCCTCGACTCCCCACAGGGACGAGGCCACCACCGTTCCGAACAGCCACTTACGCGAGGACCCCATGCAGTCCTCGATCGTAGAGCAAAGTCTCGGCCGGATTAGGGAGTTACAGCAGCGTTACCTCGACCTACTGCCACACGGTCTCGAGATAGACCTCGGGATGCGGCTCGAGGACGTTGCCGCCGTGGCGCTCGTCGATCCAGGTCAGGATCGCGTTCTCGCCCGCCGCGATGCCACGGAGGTCCGCGGTGCCTTCGATGAAGTGCGAGTGCGGGAAGTCGAGGTGAACCGTCGAGACCAGATCCGCGTCGAGCACGGAGGCATAGAGCTCGACCTCCCCTTGCGTGATGTCGAGGGCGTACTTGCGCGAGTCCGACCATGCGAGGACCGGTGAGGCAGCGGTGCCGATCATCGTCGGCTCGACCCGCGTCTCCGGGCCGGTGACGATCTTGCGACCCGCGCCACGGGTGGCGTCGAGGGGCACGCGGACCGCGAACATCTCGTCGGGTGGGTTGTCCTCGGTGCTCAGCAGATCCTTCGCCGAGCGCACGGCGACGGGGCCCGTGCCGTCGTCGAGGATCCGGCAATCGTCGTCCCACGAGAAGGCGTTGCTGACGTCGAGGACCGCCGACTCGACGACGCCGTTCGCGACCGACGCGAGCTGGCACTTGAGGAGCTCGAGCTCGAGTTGCGTGTCGTAGACGTAGCGCGAGAACGCGATCAGGCTGGTGCCGTCGTGGTGCTGGATCGACACGTTGGTGATCGCGTCGAAGCCTGCCTGCGGATCGCGGTTACCGGGCGCGGCGACGATCAGCGGGCCGGTGACGGTACCCAGCTCGTCGACGTGCATCCACCGGATGTCCGACGAGCCGGCGCCGCTGTTCGTGCGCCACACCAGATCGTAGCCATCGCGGGTCGCGACCACGTCGCCGCTGTTCGACCCGAAGCGATCACCCGGATCGAGCGGGATCGGCGCGATCACCTGCGCGCCGTCGCGACCGACGATGGTGAAGAGGTTCTTGTACGGTCCACCGCGCTCCTGATAGAGGACGCCGATCGTCGAGCCGCCGACGGCGGTGCGCGCGTAGAGCTTGTCCTCCTGCCCGTCGCCGCCGACCAGCGCGAGCTTCTCGCCGATCCGGCGGCCCGCGCCGTCGAGCTCTTGCAGCCAGGCGACCCGGCTACCGCTCGCAACATCGGTCCACGTCATCACGACGCGATCCCCCATCCGATGGAGCCGCGGGGTGGCCGCGTTCTTGTCGACACCGATCGACGTCCACTGAATTCCCGAGCGACCCGCCGCGAGCACCGCGGTGGTGATGACGCCGTGCGCCTCGGCGACGAGTGCGTGCTCGCCATCGGAGAGGACCGCGACATCGACGCGCGCGGTCCAGCGATCGCCTTCGCCATCGCGCGTCGCGGGGAACGCCGTGCCGTCGAGTGTGATCGTGACCTCGGTCGGCTCACCGTCGACGATCGCGTGGACCGGGATGGTGGCGAACACCTCGGGGTTGACCCACATCGCGCCGCCGACCGCCTGCGTGAAGCGGATCGCGGTGGCGGAACCGGTGCCTTGATCATCGTCGCCCTGTCGCGATCCCGCGCATGCGACGAGCGCCGCACACAGCATCCAGCTCGTGTTCCTCATCATGAGCCGTGGCATCGCACTGGGGCGAAGCACGATCAAGCCAAGACTCTTGTTGACTCAGACTCAAGAACACGAATTCGCGGTTCGGATGATCTCTGGCGTAGCTCTTGCGGATTACCGGCCCGGGCGCCAAAGATACGACCCTATGGCCGACACCGAGACTGCACCCACCAAGAAGTCCAAGAAGGCTGCTGCCGCACCCGTGACCAACGGTGGCAACGGCAAGTTGATGACGCTGGAACAAGCGGTGCCCGAGAGCGAAGGCCTGCTCGCGAACCAGGCTCGCATGCTCGCGAACCAGGAGAAGCTGCTGAGCAATCAGCAGACGCTCGCGACCCTCCTCTCCTATCAGGAGACGACGATCGCGAATCAGGGGCTCATCATCGCCCACCTCCAGACGGTCGAGGAGAACCAGGCTGACATCCTCGCCAACCAGAAGAAGCTCGAGGCCAACCAGAAGAAGCTCGATGCCG
>JANNBP010000387.1:0-27586 GCA_031385555.1 Deltaproteobacteria bacterium
TGCAGGATCTCGCGCGACACGTTGAGCGACAGATCGTGTGCATCGACGACGCCGCGGACGAACCGCAGGTGCACCGGCATCAGATCGCGGCACTCGTCCATCACGAACACGCGCTTGACGTAGAGCGCGAGCCCGCGCTTCATCTCCGCGCTGTAGAGATCCCACGGCGCGGTCGCCGGGACGTAGAGCAGCGCGTACGCCTCGATCGTGCCTTCCATCCTGACCGGCAGCGTGCGCAGCGGGTCGGTCCAGTCGTGCGTGAGGTGGCGGTAGAACTCCTTGTACTCGTCCTCGCTGACCTCGGACTTCGGGCGATCCCAGATCGCCTTCATCGAGTTGAGGGTCTTGTCGCCGGCCTTCACCGGATACGAGATGAAGTCGGAGTAGCGCTTGACGATGTCGGCGAGCACGCCGGCGTCGGCGTAGTCCTTGACGTGCTGCTCCGCATCCGCGGGCTTGAGGTGCAGCGTGATCGAGGTGCCGGCGTGGGCGCGCTCGGCTACGTCGAGCGTGTAGCTACCGTCCCCCGTCGACTCCCAGCGCGTCGCCTCGGCGTCGCCAGCCTTGCGGGTGACCAGCTCGATGCGCTCCGCGACCATGAACGCCGAGTAGAAGCCGACGCCAAACTGACCGATCAGCTCGATCGGGTTCTTCGCCTTGTCGACGCGGGTGAGGAACTCGCGCGTGCCCGACTTCGCGATCGTGCCGATGTTCTTGATCACCTCGTCGCGCGTCATCCCGATCCCGCTGTCGTGGATCGTCAGCGTGCGCTTCTCGGCATCCGGCTCGAGCCGGATCTCCGCCTCGCCCGCGGCGAGCTCGGGCTGGGTGAGCTGTTCGAACCGCAGCTTGTCGATCGCGTCGGACGCGTTCGAGATCAGCTCGCGGAGAAAGATGTCCTTGTCGCTGTAGAGCGAATGGACCATCAGGTCGAGGAGCTGTTTGACCTCGGCCTGGAATTCGTGGCGTTCGCTCATCTTAGTTCGTGTAGTTGCTGCAGCGGCCGCTCTCGCACTTGCCGCCCTTGCAGTCCGACGACGAGCTGCACGAGCCGCACTTGCCGCTCGAGCACTTACCGACGTTGCAGTCCGACGACGAGCTACACGAGCCGCACTTGCCGCTCGAGCACTTGCCGTTGCCGTTGCAGTCCGACGACGAGCTACAGCCGCCGCACTTACCACTCGAGCACGTGCCGGTCTTGCAGTCCGACGACGAGCTGCACGAGCCGCACTTGCCACTCGAGCACTTGCCGTTGCCATTGCAGTCCGACGACGAGCTGCACGAGCCGCACTTGCCGCCCGAACACTTGCCGTTGCCGGCGCAGTCCGAGCTCGAGCTACACACCTCCTCGAGCTGCGGAGCCAGCAGCTCTTCGAGCGTGATGTCGGGCATCCGCTGCGCCTTGTCGTTCTGCAGCTGCGGCACGGGGACGGTGGAAGCGACGGGCTTCGGATCGCCACCGCACGCGACCAGGAACCCCACGAGGACGATCAGGATCTTCATGGCGCGGTTCATATCACCAATGGGAGGATGACCGCGTGGAAGGCCACCCGTTTCGCGACGCACCGGAGACCACGCGCAAGCTGCCGAGCGCCAGGATCGCGGTTGGCAACTCGCGCGTGAGGAGCTTCCTCGGGATGGGGTTCTTCGCGCTGGTGTGGAACGGGATCGTGGGGGTGATCTTCGTCTCCGCGGTGTCGAGTGGGGAGACGTTCTTCGCAGTGTTCAGCGGCACCTTCGTGCTGGTCGGCATCGGGCTCGTCGTCGCCTCGATCTATCTGTTCCTCGCGATCTTCAACCCGACGATCGAGCTCCACGCCAGCGAGGTCCTTCCCGCGTTGGGTGACACGCTCGACCTCCGGTGGACGGTCGCCGGCAGTGCGTCGCGGATCCGCGTGCTGAAGATCGAGCTGGTCGCCACCGAGAGCGCCACGTACCGGCGTGGTACCGACACGACGACGGACACCAACGTGTTCGAGCGCATCCAGCTCGCGCACACCGACGATGCGCGCGAGATCGCCGGAGGTATGGCCAGCGCCGTGATCCCGGCCGGAGCGGTGCCGAGCTTCGAGGGGAAGCACAACAAGATCGTGTGGGCGATCCACATCGTAGGGGAGATTCCGCGGTGGCCGGATCTCGCGGACACGTTCGCGCTCGAGGTCGTTGCCAACAAGCACCACCGCAAGCAGCGCGAGGCCGCATGAACCCCGTCCTCACGCTCGACAACCTCGCGGTCGAACCTGGCGACCCGATCACCGGCACGGTGACGTGGAGCGGCGCCACCCCGTCGGTGGTCGTCACGTTGCGGTGGGAGACCCGCGGCAAGGGCGACCTCGATAGCAACGTGATCGGCAAGGCGACGATCCCGGCGCCTGGGGTCGTGGCCGTGCGGTTCGCGCTGACGGCGCCGCACCAACCCTTCTCGTTCTCGGGGAAGCTGATCTCGATCATCTATCTCCTCACCGCAGCGGTCGCCGGTGGAGAGACCACCCAGGAGCTCGTGATCGCGCCGGGCGGCAAGGAGGTCGTGCTTGCGAGCGCGGGATAACCCGTTCGCGGTCGATCGCCTGCACGCGCTGAGGTTTCGCGGCGCGTCGCCGAGTGTGGTGTTGAGCGAGGTGCGCGCACGCGGTCGCGGCGCCGTCGTCGGCCCCGAGGGCTCGGGCAAGACCACGCTGCTCCTCGAGATCGCCGCGCTCGTCGACGATCCGACGTGGATCCAGCTGCGCCGCGATGCGCGTGGCCTGACCGAGGCGCATCGCGCGATGCTCGAGGCCGCGCGCGACGTGGTGTTCGTCGACGGTGCGGATCTGTTGCCTCTGCTGGATCGCCGATGGCTCGCCAGGCGCACCCGCGAGCGGCCGGTGCTCGGCACGCTGCACGCGCCCGGTTGGCTCCCTACCCTCGCGCGGCTATCGACCTCACCGGCGTTGCTCGACGAGCTGGTCCGCGAGCTCACCGGCGAGTCGCTAGCTGCGCTCGATCGCGACGCGCTGTATCACCGGCACGGCGGCAACCTGCGCGCCGCGCTGTTCGATCTCTACGACCGCGCCTGACGGCGTCGGGTCGCGAAGGCGAGCCCGAGCCCGACGAGCAGCCACCCCGCGGAGCCATTGGTCGAGCAACCACCCTCCGAGGATTCCTCGATCATCCCCGGATCGGTCCCCCCGACATCGCGACCGAGCTCGATCGCGACGACCGCGTGATCCGGATCCGAGCTGGCGAAGCGCAGCGTCGCGGAGCCTTCGGCGAGGGCCTCGTCACCAGCGGTGACCTGCAGCGTCGCGCGGCCACCCGGCGGCACGACCAGCGCGGCGGCGGAGATGCCCGTCGGCAGCGACGACGGCGACAGGGTCAGCTCCTTCTCGCCGCGGTTGCGGATCTCGAGCGTCTGGGTCGCGCTCGCCGCGAAGTCCATCCGCGCGCCCTCGCCGAGGCCTTCGAGCACGGGGAGCGCGAAGTGCGCTGGCGTCTCCGACGTCATCGTCAGCGGCCGGTCGAGCGAGGGTAGCGTCATCGGGATGCCGAACAGATTCCAGTCGACCACGCGGTAGCCGAGGATCTTGATGTCGAACCGCGCGTTGAACGTCAGCGTCGGGCGATACGTGATCACCCCGTCGAGCGACATCGGCAGCTCGAGCGCCGTGTCGAAGCCGACATTCGGCCGCGGGATGGAGAACGACTGCGTCGCCGCCTGCACGGTGTGGTCACCGAGGTGGAGCTGGTTGCTGCGATACGACGTCACCATCGACGGCGTCACCGTGACGCGGAGCCCACCGGAGATGCCGAAGATGCCGATCAGATCGCCGATCAGGTCGGTCGACAGGAGCGTGAGAGGTGCGGTTGCGTCGGAGACCTGCGCGTCGGCCTGACCGCCGAGCGAGGGATCGAACTGCGTCTGACCTGCGAGCAGTAGATCGCCTGGGATGTACGGCAGCGGAAGCTCGCCTTCCCAGTAGATCGCGTTGCCGAGGATCGAGGTATCGACCTTCGCGTAGAGGTGCATCTCGGCGCCATACGCGACGTCGAGCCAGCCGGAATTGCGGCGCGCGTCCAGCGTGCCCGTCATCGACTCGGTCCAGCAGACGTCGGCCTTCGCGCCCGACGCCACGGCGGTCTCGCCGATCACGCGCCCGGTCAGCCGGAGCTGCGCGGCGAAGTTGTTCGGGAACCAGCCGGTGTCTCCGGAGATCTCCGCGAAGTCGGTGCCGGCCCACGCGAGGTCGACCTCCGACGAGCTACACGGTGCGGCGGCGGCAGGTGCCGACGCCAGGAGTACGGCACCGAGGGCGATTCGAGAGATCACGAGCCTCGTCCGAATCAAGTCACGTGCCGCACCCGCGCGCGCGCAACCTCCCTCGATCACAGTGACTCGTGCGCGAGCCCGAGTTGCCTGGCCACTCGACTCGCCGCACCGATCTTTGGGCATCGCGCCTCCCTGCGCACGGCGGTGGGCAGTTTTCGGGTCGAGCTAGATCGCGGCGACTTCCCGCACGTGCCACGCTGAGATCGTGCTGCGGTGCCTCCTGGTGTTCGTGATCGCCTGCGGTGGGACTGCGGCGTCGTCGCGACCGGGGCCACGCGCACTCACCGCCGGCGACATCGTCGCGAAGCTCGAGGCGACGTACGCCGGTGCGAAGACCTACTCGGATCGCGGGAGTGCGAGAAACCCGAACGCGACGCTCAGCTTCGACACCACGTTCGTGCGAGGCGAGAAGCGACGGACGATCGAACGCTTCCGGTTCGACGTGCGTGACGAGACCAAGCCGGAGCGCGGCTTCACCCTGTGGTCGGATCCGACGCACACGTACAGCCGGTGGTACTCGCCGGCGCGTACGATGGATGATGGGCCCGGGCTCGGCATCGCCCTGGCGATCGCGACCAGGCCGTCGGGCGGCGTGGTCAAGCTGCTCGCAAATCTCCTGTCGCCGAGCGATGCCCCGCGACCGAAGCTGACCAACCTCACGCTCACCGGCACCGAGACCGTCGACGATCGGCCGTGCTGGGTGATCACCGGCAAGCGCGACGATGGCGAGACCACGCTGTGGATCGATCGCGAGAGCTATCTCCTGCGACGCTCCGCCGAGGACAGCGACACCGCGAGCTACACGCCGGTGATCGATCAGCCGATCGATCTCACCCGCGTCCCGCCTCCTGATTTCTCTGACGACTATGCGGACGACTCGAAGGTGCAGACCGCGCTCCGCGAGCTGGTCAACTCGAAGGCTCCGGCGTTCGATGCCGCCGCGCTCGATGGCAAGACGCGGGTCACGCTGGCGGCGCTCGCAGGTAAGGTCGTCGTCGTCGACTTCTGGGCGACGTGGTGTGGCCCGTGCCGGACCACGATCCCGAAGCTCAACGCGTGGCACACGGCGTACGCGGCGCGCGGGCTCGCGATCGTCGGCCTGTCGAGCGAGGACGCCTCCGACATCGCGCCGTTCGTCAGCGCGGAGAGGCTCGAGTACCTGATCGGCCGCGACGACAAGGCGGCGGCGGCGCGTGCCTACAAGGCCTCCGCCCTGCCGATGCTGGTCGTCGTCGACCGGGCGGGTGTGGTGCGGTACGTGACCCTGGGTGCGGGAAATCTCGACGCCCTCGAAGCCGTGATCCAGAGCCTGCTCTGATATCGTGGGAGCGTGACCAAGAAAGTCGGTCCTGGGTGGGATCCACGCGCGGATGCCGACGAAGACGGCAACTCCGGCGAGGGTCTTCGAGTCGATCGCGTGTTCGACGGAACGGCTCGTCCCTCGCGACCCGCCGTGGTCTCGCAGCAACCGCCGCCTCGCCGTACCAAGGCAACCACTCTCCCCCCGCGCCCGGTGGGGGAGGCCGCCGATACCGAGCTCGCCCTCCGCCGCCAGCTGTCGCGGTTGCAGCGCCAGCTCGCCGACGCGCAGCGCGAGCTCGCGAACAAGGATGACGAGCTCGCGACCGAAGCCGAGAGCCGGCTCGCCGTCGCCACCGAGCACGACAAGCTGCTCGAGGAGACGCGCGCGAAGGACCAGCAGATCGAAGCGCTGACCGCGTTCCAGACCCGCGCGCAGGGCATCGAGGAGCGCCTGCGGGAGATCAGCGAAGCGGGCGACGAGGTGACGGTCGCGCGCGATGAAGAGCGCGAGCAAAAGGTGATCGCCCTCGCGCGGGTGCGCGAGCTCGAGTCCGTCCTCGCCGACGCGCAACAGCGCTGGGCCGCCGAGCGTACCGCGCTCGAGTTCCAGCACGGCAACGAGATGGGTCAGCTCGAGCTCGAGCGCAAGGCCGCGGCCGAGGGCGCCGAAGCCACGCTCGCCGCGACGACGGGCCGCTTGCAGAAGGCGCAGGAGGAGCAGCTCGCCAGCCTGCGCGAGAGTCACGAGAAGTCGCTCGCGGTGCTCCGCGGCGAGCTCGAGCCCAAGGCCCTCGAAGCGCGCAAGGCTGCGGAGGAGACCAGCCGCCTCTCCGACGAGCTCGCGGCGATGAGGACCGAGTCGCTGCGCTTGCTCGGCGAGAAGGACGAGCAGCACGCGCGCGAGCTCGCACAACAGGTCGAGTCGCACACGGCCGGGCAAGCCGCGGGTGCACGCGTCCACGCCGCCGATGTCGCCCGGTTGTCCGCCGAGCGCGACAACCTCAAGGCAGAGATCGAACAGGCGAAGCAGAGCGCCCTCGATCGCGAGAAGCTGGTCGAGCAGACCGTGACGGCGCTGCGCGAGACTCAGAAGACGCTGACGCGCGAGGTCGCCGAAGCGAAGGAAGCGCACGCCCAGCTGCAGTCCGATTTCGGCTCGCTCGAGGAACGGCTCAATACCGCGCAGCGCGAGGTCGAGGGGCTCGCCGAGGACAACCGCGAGCTCCGGACGTCGCTCGACAACGCCGAGAGGCAGGGTCGAGAGAACGCGCTCGATCGCCAGCGCTTCATCGCGTACCTCGAGGAAGGCCTCGCGATGCTCGGCGCGATCCCGCCACAGGAAGCCACCGGTAGCCACCCCGCCATCCCCGCGGGCCCCAGCGATACGTTCTCGGTCTCGTTCACTGGCGACAAGCCGGCGGACTAGCGCATCGTCTCCGCATGGCGCGGAAAGACGTCAGCAAGCTACGCGACGACGCCGCCAAGGCCGTCGAGCGCGGCAAGCTCGACCGGGCGATCGAGCTCTACGCCGAGCTCGAAGAGGCCGAACCGAAATCGCCGACCTGGCCGAAGCGGATCGGCGAGACCTACCGGCGCTCCGGCGACAACGTACGCGCGGTGTCCGCGTTCGAGCGCTCCGCCGAGAAGTACGTGATCGAGGGCTTCCTCGTCCAGGCGATCGCCGTCTGCAAGCTGATCCTCCAGATCGATCCGAAACACTCGACGGCGCAGCGGCGACTCGCCGAGCTGTTGCCCGCGCGCCCGAAGCGCACCACGACGCGGCCACCGCAGGTCCACGAGTCGCGGGTGATGCTGCCGCCGACGCAGCCGCCGGTGGCGACGTTCTCCAGGCCCGAGGCCGTACCGGAGCCGATCGCGCCGCGACGCCCGCCCGCACGACGCGCCCCCGAACCGAGCCTCCCGGCGATCATCGTCGACCACGCACCGATCGAGCTGACGGAGCCCACCGAGCCGATCGAGATGCTCGAACCGCTCGAGCTGATCGAGTACGACGTCCCCGAGTCGGCGCCGAAGATCGAGATCCCGCCGGGCAGCGGCCTCGACGTGATCGACTTCTCGACGCTGATCCCCGGCACGCAGCGCGGCCTCCGGCTCGATGGCTCGCTGTCGGGCATCAACGTGCTGCCGATCGACGACGACCTGGAGCTGTCGCTCGACGACGCCGAGATCACGATCGAGGACGTCACCGAACGCAAGCCCGGTCCCGCCGCACGTCGCGCGTTGCTCACCACGCCGCTGTTCCCGCAGATTCCGCCGCGCGTGCTCGAGAAGCTGATCAACCAGATGGCGCTGGTCGAGCTCGACCCGAACGAGATCCTGTTCCGCGAAGGCGACAGCGGTGACGAGCTGTTCGTGATCAGCGAGGGTGAGGTCGCCGTCGAGACCGCGGCGGCCGGCGAGCTGGCGCGGCTCGGCCCGAGTGCGTTCTTCGGCGAGATCGCGCTGATCACAGATCATCCGCGCTCGGCGACGATCCGCGCGATCACGCGCTGCGAGCTGCTCGCGATCGACCGCGAGCTGCTGCGCGATGCGCTGTCGGAGAACTCCGAGATCCTGACCGTGATCCTGCGGTTCGTTCGCGATCGTTCGATCGATCGGATCACGCGCACCAGCGAGCTGTTCCGGCCGTTCACCGAGGCCGAGCGCATCGCGCTGTCGGCGCGGTTCGAGCTCGTCGAGGTCGTGCACGATGCCATGCTGATCACCCAGGGCGAGCGCTCCGATGGCCTCTACCTGATCGTCGCCGGCCGGGTCGAGGTCCAGCGCACCGGCGAAGACGCGATGGCGGAGCTCGGGCCGGGCGACGTGTTCGGCGAGCTCTCGCTGCTAGGGAACACGGGCTCGACGGCGAACGTCCGCTCGGTGTCGCGCGTGCTCGCGCTGCGGATGCCGGCGTCGACGTTCCAGGAGGTCATCATGACGCACCCGCAGGTGCTCGAATATCTCGGTCAGCTCGCCGAGCGACGTACGCCCCGCGCGCAGGCGGAGGAGTTCGTCGACCTCCACCTCGACATGCTCGTCTAGGGAGGCCGTCGCTCGCCTGCGGCGAGCACCGTCAAACTTCGTTCGGTTCCGACTAGTCGGGGACCGAGTAGATGAACGTCAGCGCAGTGCACACCGGCACCGGATCGCCGCTGTAGATGTACGGCAGGTATCGCCGGGCCTCGAGCTCGCCGATGATCTTGCCGTCGTAGGCCGAGAAGCCGGTGCTCTTGAGCTGGCTGACCGTCGCGACCTCGCCGTCGATCGTGACGCACACCTTGTAGCTCCCGACCACCTTGGTCTTGCCGCTGCGGCGGATCTCGGCCTGCGTGTCGTCATCGGGAAGGATGGACGTTGTGCCGCCGCCGATCCGGTTGTTCTCCAGCGCGGTCGGCGGAACGTTGATCGGCGCGGCGGTCGTGGGCGGACGAGGCCGTGTTGGGACGGGCACCGGAGCCACGTGCGCGACCACGGGCCAGTGCTCGATCGTGGGCGGCCCGACGTCGAACCGGCAGTCGGTGAGGTTCGCGTCCTCCGCTCGTGCCGTCACCGCGGCACGCCCGCCGCGGGGCACGTACGCCTCGAAGGTCTTGCCCTCGCCCTTGCAGACCAACCGGCCACGCTCGCGGTCGGGCTCCGTGCAGCCGAGGAGGAGGACCAAGATCGCGAGCGCGCGCATCACTCGCAACGCTAGCGCGTTTTGGCCAATAGCGGCCACATCGACGTCTCTCCCGAAGATTAGCCGCTATAACCGCTGACGTGACGGAGCGGCAGCCCATCGGCGAGATCCTGCTGCAGCGCGAGAGCATCGATGCGACGCAGCTGGTCCAGGCGCTGCGCGATCAGGACGAGCGGCCGGGGGACCGGTTGGTGTCGATGCTGATCAAGCGCACGCTGATCGACACCGACGAGGGCGCGCTCGCACTGTCCGAGCAGACCGGCTATCCCGCTGCACTCGAGCGCCACCTCGAGGCACGCCACGAGGACGCCCACGCGATGGTCCCGCAGGAGCTCGCGCATCGCTGGGTGGTGATGCCGATCGGGCGATCGCGCGACGGCAGCATGGTGGTGTGCGCACGCGATCCGACCCCGATGCTGGCGGCGGCGCTGCAGAACGCGCTCGACGTCCCGATCATGCTCGCCGTCACGCCGGCGCTGTTCCTCGAGCGGCTGGTCACCTCGGTGTATGGGCCGCTCAACGACGCGGCGGTGCACGCTCCGGTGTTGTTCGAGGACACCGGGCCGGTGTCGGTGATGGAGCACGAGCTGCGGCCGTCGCGCACCGTGTCGCGGATGATGCGGATGCGTCCGGAGTCGGCACAGGTGCCGGTCGCACCCGCGCTCGCTCCGCTCGACGCCACGCTGCAGGAGATCGATCACGCGTTCTCGATCCTGGCGGTCGAGCGCCTGGTGATGGCGTACGGGGCGCTGCGCTGGAAGACGGCGCTGCTCGTCAAGATCAGCGAGGGCGTCGCGCTTGGTCATCGCGGGCACGGGGAGCGGCTCGGTTCCGTCGAGGCGTTCATGCTGCCGATCGCGAGCCCGTCGCTGATCCAGGTCGCCTACGACACGCGCCAGATCGCGACCCAGGCGCCGCGCAGCGAGTTGCAGGCGCGCCTGTCGAGCTTGCTCGGCGATCCGGCCGTCCCCGTCGCCGGCCCGGCGCTCGCGCGCAATCAGGTCGAGGCGGTGCTGATCGTCGGCGATCCGCTCGAGGGCATGGTCCAGGCGTCGATCACCGATCTCGAGCGACTGCTCGAGGCGCTCGGCGCGGCGTACGAGCGGTTCTCGCGCGGCGCTTGAGATCACTCAGCCCGCTCGCTCAGCCCGCTCGCTCAGCCCGCTCGCTCAGCCCGCTCGCTCAGCCCGCTCGCCCAGCCCGCTCGCTCGCTCAGCCCGCTCGCTCAGCCCGCTCGCTCAGCCCGCTCGCTCAGCCCGCTCACTCAGCCCGCTCAGCCCGCTCGCTCAGCCCGCTCACTCAGCCCGCTCACTCAGCCCGCCCGCTAACCCGGCTCGGCCGGTGGTGTCGCGTTGAACGGATTCGACAGCGCGTGCCGGAAGTAGATCCGCCCGATGCCGCCGCCGCCACCACCACCGTTCGCATTCGCGTCGCCGTCTTCGGGGGGCTTCCCCGGCTCCGAAGCGCCGCTCCCTGCGCCACGACCGCCATTGCCTCCCCCACTGCCGCCGGTTCCTGGATTCCCAGGGGCGATGCCTGCATCGGCACCATCTCTCCCCGCGTTCGAGCCGTCCGAGTCCGCGCCCTCCCCACCTCCACCGCCGAGTGCGAGCAGCCGGATGCTGCCCATCAGCATCGGTGCGTCGAGGAAGATCATCCCGCCCGAGCCGCCACCCGCACCGCTCGGTCCGTCGGGGTCGCACTGCGATCCGCCATCGCCACCGCCCCCGCCCGCGTTGATCAACGCGTTGACCGTGCCGACGATCAGTGGCGCCGTGATCTGAAGCGCGCCACCGCCGACGCCGCCCGGCGCAGCGCACGCGGTGATGCCGGACGTTCCTGCGCCACCACCGGAACCGCCCTGCAACACGCCGGGACCGCCGTACGGCGTGCCGCCCGCACCGCCCGTGGCTGCTCCCCCGCCCGCGCCGCCGCGTCCACCGGGCAACGCATTGCCGTAGCTCGCGCCACCGGCGCCGCCATTCGCGGTCGCGCTCTGTGACCCGACGGTGCCGGCGCCAGCGCCCATCCCCGCCGGCGAACCGCCAGGTCCCGGCCTGGATCCCTCGGCCGAGACATCGATCGAGATATTGGAGAGCGTGAACGTCTCGGTCGCGACGAAGATCAACGGGCGGGTGCCGGTGATGTCGACTTGCTTGGTGATGCTGATCGTCCCGGCCTGGATCACCATCACCGAAGGTCCGCCGTCCTGCTGGATCGCCTCCGCGAGCACCACGACACCCTCGGGCGGCGGTGGATCGATCTCGCCGGTCTCGGTGTCGATCTTGAGATCCGCGTCGATCGCCCACACGGCCGTGCCGGTCAGCTTCACTTCCTCCTCGGGACCGAGGTGCGCGACATCGATCGACCCGGCGAACGCATCGGTCGCGGCTCCGTCGAGCCGGGGCCCGTCACTCGTGGTCGTTGTGACGGACGGGCTGTAGCTGCAGCCGGCGATCGCCAGCACGAGAGCAGCTCCACGCATCCCGTGATTGTAAAGCGTCTCGCGGTCCCCGCGGTCCGCTTGATCGACTAACGTCGCGCTTCGCCGTGATTCGGATCGCCTTTCTCGCGTGCGTGCTCGCGTGCGGCTCCTCGAGCTCGCCGCCGCCACTCAAGGACAAGCCCGCGCCCGTCGACGCGCGTGTGGTCGGCCCCGATCCGGAGCCCGCCGAGGTCGGAGATCTGCCGCCCGAGTGCGGCCTCTACAAGGCGATGGTCAGCCGGCTCTCGCAGTGCGAGGCGCTCGGCCCGCAACGCGACCTGCTCGAGAACCAGTTCTCGCGGTCGTGGAAGGCGTGGTCGCAGTTGCCGCCGACGGAGCGGGCGACCGTCGCGATCGGGTGCCGCGCGGGTGCGGATGCCGTGCGCGCCGCGGCCGCCGGCCCCTGCTCGTGGTGACTACGGCTTCGCGACGACTGTCGGTGCGCTCGGGGCGTCTCGTTGACGACGCTCCAGAACGCCGTGAGGACCGTGGCTACTTCTTGTTGAACGCGTCGCGGCAAATCGAGTCGCCGGTGCACACGTTCTTGACGCCTTCCAGGCGCTTCCGGAGCTCTTCCTTGCGACGGAAGTCGGCCGCCGCCGCGTTCGCCGCGGCCCGATCCCTCGCGAGCCGCTTGACTTCGTCGCCCGCGGCCCTCGCCTCGGCGGCGGTCTGCGCCGCGGCGACGCGCTGGATCGCGAGATCGACCTTGCCGTCGAGGTCGTGGAGGTTGGACTCGAGCCGGTTCAGCTCGTCGCGCATCTTGTCGGCTTCCAGCCGCGCATTCGCTGCGGCCGCGTCGGACCTGGTCTTCGCCTCCTCGGCATCATCGCTGTGCCCGATCGCGTTGATCGTCATCGCCACGAGTACCGCCGCGAGGGAGAGGGCGAGCCCGGTGACCGCCATCATCCACTTCGGGCGCTTCTTCGCGACCTCGGCCTTGCGCAGGGCCATCTCCTGCTGATGCCGCTCCTGCTCGAGGGCGATCTGCTGGCGTGCACGCTCGGCCTGCTCGGCCTGCTCGAACCGCAACCGCAGCTCGCGCTCCGCCGTGACCTTCGCCTGCTCGATCGCGAGGAGTGACTCGCGCTCTTCTCGAACCTTCCGCTCGGCCTCCTCGCGCGCGGTGCGCTCGGCCTCCGCCGCCGCGTGCCTGCGGAGCTCGTCGGCGCGGATCACCGACGCGCGCTCGTCTGCCATGCGCTGCTGCTCGATCGACTTGAGCTCCGCGAGCGACGTCATCAGGGATCCTTCGAAGCGTGCTGCCTGCATGAGCGGCTAGACACGGTCCTCCGAGGACGATTGCAGCGATTTTGCCGTCAGACCGATCGCGCGCGTCGCGCGTTCACAGGCTGCACGCGTCCGTGCACGACAGCCACCGCGTGTACTTGGTATCCCAGGTCTGCCACAGGAGCCGGCGCTGTTGGAGCGTCTCCCATGCCGAGGCTCGATCCCGCTCTGGCAGCAGGATGTCGTCGAGCCGCTTCACCATCGCGTCCATCTCGATCTCGATCCACGCGAGCGTGCGCAGCCTCCACTCGAGGAACTCGTGTCGGGTGTAGGTGGGGCACGGCGGGGACGGCCTTGGCGTCTCCGGCTGCGGCGCAGCGTAGCGAACGAGCGCCACGAGCAACGCCGCCCCGATCACGAGCCCCTTCACATGCAGCCCTTCGCCAGCGGGTTGTCGAGGCAAGCCGCCGAAATCACGATGCGTCGTCCCCGCACCACCGCGACCTTCGTCTCCAGGATGCGCCGCTCGATCACCGCCTTGTCACGACGGAGCTCGCCGAGCCATGGGGTGGCGTGCCGGGCACGGTCGCGGCTGCCTTCGCACGACAGATGCGTGTGCGACGCCATCTCGAGACGACGGTCGAGCTCGTCGAGCGTCCGCTGGATGGCAGCAAGCCGGCGAGTCGACTCCCGGGGAGTGTCGAAGTCATGGGCAGGCGCGATCTGTAGCGTCTCTCCATACTGGCTGGACGGCCAGCCCAGCGCACAGCTCGTGGCGACCACGAACGTCGACAGCCAGAGTCCGGTGTTGCGGATCGCGTCCATCGCTGCCCCATGACACCCCCAAAGCGACGGCTGTTGCGACATGTCGCCGAAACGAAAAAAGGCGACCCGCAGGCCGCCTCTCTGATCACACGCGAAGGCGTGGGGTTACATGCAGCCCTTGGCCAGCGGGTTGTTCTGGCACTCCTTCGAGACGGTGGCGCCCTTCTTCCGCTGAGCGAGCGCGGCGGCCTGCTTCGCCTCGGCAATGCGCTGCTCCATCGCCGCCTTCTCCTTGCGGAGGGACTCGAGCTTCGCCTTCGCGGAGAACCGGTCGGCGTCGTTCTGCGCCGCCATGACGGAGTCGACGGCCGTGTTGACCTTCTTGTCCATGTCCTGGAGATCGAGCTGCAGCTTCTCGACGCGCGCCTGCGCGTCGGCCGCGAGCTTCTCGGCTTCCTTGGCGCGTAGCTCGGACTTCTCGGCTTCCTTGGCCGAGTCATCCGACGACGCGAGGGCTTTGACCGTGAGCACGATGGCGATGATCACGCCGACCGAGGCGAGCCCCGTGACGGCGAGCATCCAGGTGGGGCGCTTCTTCGCGATCTCGGCGCGGCGCAGCTCCATCTCCTGCTGGAGACGCTGCTGCTCGAGCGCGGCCTGCTGGCGCTGGCGCTCGGTGGCCTCGGCCGACTCGACGCGCATGCGCGCTTCGCGCTCGGCGTTCTCGCGGGCGGTCTCGATCGCCAGGGCGGCGTCGCGCTCCTCGCGAATCTTCGCCTGCTCCGCGTCTGCCCGGGCACGCTCGGCAGCCTCGGCGGCTGTACGACGTGTCTCCTCGGCAGAGCGAACCGCATGCTCCTCTTCTTGGACGCGGTTCTCTTCGATCTGGCGAAGCTCCCGGAGAGAGAACAACACCGAATTTTCACGCTTCTCGGGCTGAGCCATGGACGTCCTTGTCCCGCGGCGTCGTGCCGTGGGACTGTCGATCAATATCACGCACGATCCGTCGCAGCAACGCGATGTTGTGTAACGGTCACGAGAGCACGCTCCGCATGGGATACATCGATCTCCACAGCCACGTCCTGTTCGGACTGGACGACGGCTCCCCCGATCGCACCACGTCCCTGGCGATGCTCGATGCCCTAACGATCCTCGGTGTTACCGAGCAGTGCGCGACCCCCCATCAGAAAGCGTCCCAGTACCTACCGTCGCTGGACGCGATCGAGACCACGTTTGCGGACCTCGAGGCGTCGCGGAAGCCGCATCACCCCACCCTCCGGCTTGCCGCCGAGAACATGTGGGATGATGTGCTCCTCGGACGGATCCAGGGTGGCGCGATCCCGACCTATCGAGGAAGCCGGGCCTTCCTCGTCGAGATCCCGCCGTCACTGATGCCCCCGTCGCTCGCCGACCAGCTGTTCAAGCTCACCCGGACCGGTGCCGTCCCGGTGCTGGCTCATCCCGAGCGGTATTCGGCGCTGTGGGACAACGACGAGCTCACCCAGTCCCTCCGCCGGGTCTGCGCGTTCCAGATCGACCTCCCCGCGATCGCCGGCTTCCACGGGCGCCGCGAGAGCAAGCAGGCGCGACACCTCCTCGAATCCGGGCTCGCCACCGTGGTCGCGACGGACGCTCACCAGGTCGGCGACGTGCAGCAGTCTGCACAAGGCCTCGCCTGGATCGACAAGAAGCTCGGCCACGCCACCACCGTCCGGCTGTTCGAGCACGCCCCCCGCGCCATCCTCGCGGGGGACATGCCCGACTAAAACTGGCCACGATCCGGCTAGCTGGTGACCATGCCGGCATGCGCCGGATGCTCCTTCTCCTGCTCCTCACCTTGCCGGTCCCCGCGGCGGCGCGCTCCGAAGGCCGCACGCTCACCTATCAGCGCGACCACGTCTGGCCGACCGCGGTGCGCTTCCTCGTGGTCGACGAGAAGGCGAAGGTCCTCGAGAAGGACGCCGACGCCGGGTACGTGCTGTTCGAGCTCAAGGAAGACAGCAAGACGGTGCGCGGCTCGCTCGAGATCATCACGGTGCTGATCGACGGCCAACCGAACCTCAAGTTCTCGATCAACCTCGTCGACCGCCCGGTGTGGCGCGAGGCCGGCATGGTCGAGCGCCTCGAGAAGAAGCTGCGCAACGAGCTGGGCACGCCGCCGCCGCCGAAGAAGAAGGAGCCACCGAAGGAGGACAAGAAGGAAGAGCCTCCACCCTCCAAGGACAAGCCACTCGGCGAAGCCCGCTCGACGACCCCGTAGTACGTTCCGGCCATGGCCGTCGTCGATCTTCGTAGCGATACGGTGACCCGCCCGAGTCGCGCGATGCGCGAGGCGATGGCGAATGCCGAGGTCGGGGATGACGTGATGGGCGACGACCCGACGGTGCATCGCCTGCAGGAACGCGTGATCGAGCTGATCGGCACCGAAGCTGCGCTGTTCGTGCCGAGCGGCACGATGGCGAATCAGATCGCACTCCGCGCGCACACCCAACCCGGTGACGAGGTGCTCGTCGGCAAGGACGCGCATACCTGGCGCGACGAATCCGGCGGGCTCGCCGCGAACGCCGGGATCCAGGCGCAGGTGATGCCGGACTACTTCTTCACCGCGGCCCACGTGCGCGCCGCGTTCAAGCCGCACCACTTCTCGATCTCGCCGACCCGCGTCGTCAGCGTCGAGAACACGCATGGCTGGGCGGGCGGCAAGCCGTGGGATCTGGGTCAGCTCGCCGAGGTCACCACGGCCGCTCACGAGCTCGGCATGACCACGCACCTCGACGGGGCGCGGCTGTGGAATGCGGCGATCGCGACGGGCAAGACCGAGAAGCAGCTCGCCGCGGGGTTCGACTCGGTCTCGGTGTGCTTGAGCAAGGGGCTCGGCGCGCCGATCGGATCGCTGGTCTGCGGCACCACCGACTTCATCAAGCGCTGTCACCGGTTTCGCAAGATGCACGGCGGGGGCATGCGCCAGGCAGGCATCCTCGCCGCCGCCGGCCTCCACGCCCTCGATCACAACCGCGCGCGGCTCGCCGACGATCACGCGAACGCGAAGGCGTTTGCCGACGCGCTCGTACACGCAGACGTCATCGTACGGACGCCGGCCACGAACCTGGTGTTCTTCGACGTCACGCGCGGCACCGCCGCTGACGTAATCGCGCGCGCGAAGGATCGCGGTGTGCTGCTCGGTAGCGGCACGACGGCGACCAGCGTCCGCGCGGTCGCGCACCTCGACGTCGATCGTGCTGCGGTGCTCCACGCCGCGAAGGTGATCGCGGAGATCGCCGCCGCGCTGTGAGCTCGTCGGTGGTCGCGCGCGAACGTGGGGACCGTCCCCCGTGGTTGCACCCGACGTGCAGAACGTGGGGACGGTCCGCAGGTTCACGCAGCGCAGAAAGTGGCGCGGAACGCGGAGACGACGGCCCAGAAAGTGGGAACGGTCCCCAGTGTACGGGACGGTCCGCAGCTTCCGCGTCGCACAGAACGTGGGGACGGTCCCCGGTTTGGGTGCTCGCGGTCATCGCGGCTGCCTGCTCGGCGCCGGCGACCTTGAACGAGCTGAAGACCGCCGAGCGCCTCGCCGACACGGGCGACACCGACGGGGCGCTCGCCGCCTATCGCCAGGCGCAGGTCTCGTGTCATCGGGTGAAACCCGCGCGCCGCGCGAGGGCCGCCTGCTCCGACGCGTTCCTCGGCGAGCCCGGAGTGCTCGCGCGAGCCGGCAAGACCGACGACGCGATCGCGCTGTACCTCGCCCTCCCCCACAAGCTCCCCGCCGACACCGCCGCCAGCTCGATCGCGATCTATCGCGCCGGTGAGCTACAGCTGCGCGGCGGCAACCCGAAGGACGCGTGGACCCACCTGTGGCGCGTGATCACCGAGTGGCCCGACGAGGCCTCGGGTGCCGACGCGCTCACGTTGCTCGTCGCCGATGGTCGCGGCCGCGATGCGAGGGCCCTCGCCGATCAGCTCGCGACGCTGCTGACGTCGCTCGCGGAGAGCGAGGTCGCCGACAACCTGATCTGGGCCCTCGCGGATCTCTACGAGCACGAGCTCGCGAACCCGACCGGCGCACGCGCGTTCTACGATCGGATCCCCATCGAATATCCGAACAGCGGCTTGCGCGACGACGCGCGCTGGCACGCGGCGCGGATCTCGCGCGAGATCAAGGATCCCAGAGCTGCCGCGCTGCGGTTGCGCGCCCTGCTCGCCACCCGCGAGGTCGCGCTCGGCGCCGGCTCGTACTTCTCGATCTGGCTCGATGATGCGCAGCTCGAGCTCGGCAAGGTGCTGCGCGACGACCTCGCCGACGCTCCCGGCGCCGCCGCCGCGTTTCGCCAGCTCCCGAAGCACTACCCGGCGTCGATCCTCAAGGATGACGCGCTCTACGAGCTCGCGGTGACGCTCGAGAGAGCCGGCGATCACGCCGGCGCGTGTCGCTCCCTCGTCGAGCTCGCGCGGCTGTCGCCCGAGTCGAAGTACATCCTGCGCGGCAAGGCGCTCTGCCCGTGATCGCGGTCCGGATCTCCGAGGTCCACAAACGCTATGGCTCGCGGCGCGTCCTCGACGGCATCTCGCTCGAGCTCCCGCGCGGCACCAAGCTCGGCCTGATCGGCCCCGCGGCCGCCGGCAAGAGCGTGCTGTGCAAGTTGATCTGCGGGCTCGAGCAACCCGATCGCGGCGAGCTCGAGGTGTTCGGCGAGTCCGTCGTCGGCAAGCGCGAGGCGGATCTCGGCCCGGTTCGCAAACGCATCGGCATGCTGTTCCAGAACCCCGCGCTGTTCGACTTCCTCACCGTCGAACAGAACGTCGCCTTCCCACTCGAGCAAGGCGAGCTCTCCACCGGCGAGATCGCCGAGCGTGTCGCCGCGCGCCTCAAGGCCGTCGGACTCGCGGGCAGTGAACACAAGCTCACTGCCGAGCTGTCGGGCGGCATGAAGAAGCGCGTCGGCATCGCGCGCGCCACGGTCGCCGATGCCGAGCTCGTGATCTACGACGAGCCGAGCGCCGGCCTGGATCCCGTCACCACGCAAAAGATCTACGACCTGCTCGCGGCGGATCAGCAGCGCACCGGCGCCACCGTGCTCGCGGTGTCCTCCGACGTCGCCGCGCTCGCGAAGTTCGTCGACGAGATCGCGTTTCTCTACGACCACCGCATCGTCTATCGCGGCCCCGCGGCGACGATCGCGGACTCGCCGAGCTCGCTGGTCCGTCAGTTCGTGCGCGGTGAGCTCGAGGGGCCGCTCGATCAGGCCGGCCCCGGCAGGCAGTCGCTGGACCGGGATTCGTCCCGCGACGACCGGGATTCGTCCCGAGTGGATCGGAGCAACGAGTGATCACTGCGATCGGCGCCGGCGCCCTACGGATCGCGCAGGAGGTCGGCGGCATCGTGCTGCTCGCGGGTCAGGTGCTGCGCGCGCTGATCCCGCCACGCATGGACACCCGCGAGCTGTGGAAGAACCTCTACAAGATGGGCAACCGCTCGGTGCCCATCGTCGTGCTGACGGCGTTCTTCTCGGGCGCGCTGATGATGTTGCAGGCCGGGCCGTTCGTGAAGAAGTTCGGCGCCACCGGGCTCGCGGGGTGGGGTGCTGGGTATGCGGTATTGCGCGAGATCGGACCCATCCTGATCGCGTTGATGTTCTCCGGTCGGGTCGGCGCCAACAACACCGCCGAGCTATCGACGATGACCGTCACCGAGCAGCTCGACGGCCTCCGCGCCCTCGCGATCGATCCGATCCGGTTCCTCGTCGTGCCGCGCGTGATCGCGATGGTCGTGATGCTGGTCGCGCTCACCGCGATCGGGGACCTCGTCGCGCTCGTCGGTGCCACGCTGATCGGCCGAGCGATGCTCGATATCGAATTCTCGTCGATGTACTACTCGATCACCGAGAACCTCAAGCCGTACGACTTCCTCCACGGCATCTACAAGTCGATCGCGTTCGGCATCGCGATCGCGATGTCGTCTTGCTACTTCGGCATCACCGTCCGCGGCGGTGCCGTCGGCGTCGGCCGCGCCGTCAACAGTGCGGTCGTGGCCGCGGCGGTGTCGATCATGTTGCTCGACTTCTTCCTGACCTACCTGACCGGATGAGAAAGCAGATCGAAGGCCTCGGCGAGGCGGCCCTGCGGTTTCTCCGCGAGGGTGTCGAGCTCTGGCGCGTCTACGTCTCGACGATCGCCGGCCTGATCCGTGGGCTGACCAACCGCAAGGCACGCAAGGGTTCGGGACACGGTCCCAAAAAGAAGACCCGCGCGCAGGGCGAGCTGGTCCGTCAGTTCCACGCGATCGGCAACAAGTCGATCGTCTTCATCGCCGTCACGCTCGGCTTCATCGGCATGGTGATGACCTATCAGGCGTGCCTGCAACTCGGCCGCGTCACCGGCGACTACTCGCAGGTCGGCAGCCAGTTCCTCCGCCTCATCATCTCGGATTTCGGCCCCACGCTGTGCGGCCTGATGCTGGCCACCCGCGTCGGCGCCGGCATCGCCGCCGAGATCGGGTCGATGAAGGTGACCGAGCAGATCGACGCGCTCCGGATGAGCGGCGTGCTGCCGATCGACTACCTGATCGTGCCGCGGTTCATCGCGTGTCTCGTGATGATGCTCGTGCTCGCGGTGCTCGGCAGCGTGGTGATGTACTTCGCCGGCGCCGCGACCGCGCACTACTCGTTCGGCGTCAACCCGAACACGTTCCTCGACCTGGCGTTGATCCGCCCGCGCCACGTCCTCCTGTTCGTCCTCAAGTGCCTGTCGTACGGCGCCGCGATCCCGATCGTCGCCGGGTTCTGCGGGCTGCGCGCACGCGGCAGCTCCGAGGGCGTCGGCTGGGCGACCACGGCCGCGGTGATCGGCAGCTCGTTCGCGGTGATCGTCCTCGACTTCATCCTGTCTGCCGGCGCGCTGTGGCTGACCGGCGGTGACCTGTGAGCCTGATCGAATTCAAGGGCATCACCAAGCGCTTCGCGGGCAAGGCGGTGCTCGAGGGGATGGATCTCGCGATCGAGAAGGGCGAGGTGATGTTCCTGATCGGTGCCTCGGGCGTCGGCAAGAGCGTCGCGATCAAGCACCTGATCGGCCTGCTCTCGATCGATCAGGGCGAGATCTGGTTCGACGGCAAGCGCGTCGACACGCTGCGCGAGCGCGACCTGCCGCCGCTGCGCAAACGGATCGGCATGGTGTTCCAGAGCTCGACGCTGTTCGACTCGATGACGCTCGAGGACAACGTCGCACTCCCGCTGCGCAAGCACGGCAAGCTGCGCGACCAGGCGGCGCTCGAGCAAGCCCGCGCCCTCCTCGGGCAGGTCTACATGGCCGACTACGCCACGCGCTATCCCGCCGAGCTGTCCGACGGCATGCGCAAGCGCGCCGCGATCGCGCGCACCCTCGCGCTCGAGCCCGAGGTCGTGCTGTTCGACGAGCCGACCACCGGGCTCGATGTGGTGTCTGCGCGCCGCATCGATCGCCTGATCCGCGAGCTCGCCGACACGCTGGGCGTGACCTGCGTCGTGGTCTCGCACGATCTACCGTCGATCTTCGGGATCGCGGATCGCGTCGCCCTGCTCTACCGGGGCCTCACGCATGTCGTCGCGACACCCGCCGAGCTACGCGCGTCGCCCGATCCGGTCGTCCAGCAATTCATCACCGGCCAGTCGAGCGGACCGATGGAGACGCCCGGCTTCTAGCTCCTTCTAGCTCAGTCAAGTGCTGGCGTACCGGTGGTCGTCGTCGACGCCGGATCCTCGAGCTTTGGACTCAGGCTATCGGGAGCATCGATCATCAGTCGGGGCAACGCACGGACGTTGAACCGCATCCGACCTACTGCACCACCACCACCCGACGATAGGTTTGCGTCCTCACCCGGCTGGCCCACGAACGACGCCCCGGCTCCACCCGGGCCTCCGTCCGCGCCGGAGCCGCCCGACGAACCACCTGCTGCGGCCACACGGGTCAGCGTGCCGTTGCCTCCAGGACCGCCACTGTCCGATCCGCCACCACCACCACCATTGACTGCGAGCGCGCCAGTGATCGTGATGGAGGGCGCCTCGAGCACGATCACCCCACCCGATCCACCACCGCCGCCACCGTCGCTACCACCACCGCCACCACCGCCACCGCCACAACCGCCGGCGTTGATTCCGCCGACGATGGTGATCCCGGTGTTGGAGATCAGCTGGATCGCGGCGCCGCCGCCGCCACCGAGCCCACCACCACCGCCGCGCCCACCTCCACCACCACTTCCGCCGACGAGCTTCGACACCACGGCGTCACCGTAGGCTGGACCCGCAACGCCGCCGGTTGCCGGATCACCACCTACGCCCCCGACGGCACCATGACCACCACCGCCGGCACCACCGCTGTTTGCAGCTGCACGCCCGCCACCCCCTAGACCGAACCCGGTATTTTCGTCGTTCGCGCCGTTACCACCACCCGGTCCTGCGAGCTGGACAGACGCGCCTCCGACGTTGCAGGAAATCGTGTCGATCTCGCCGTCGACGGTGATCGGTCCGTCGGCGATCAGCACGAGCGCACGTGTCCCCTCGACCTTGAGCGGACCCGCGATCGTGAGGCTCTTGAACCGGAAGACCATCGCTGCCGGTGTGGTGGCGTTGGGTGTGGTGGGCGTGGCACTAAACCCGGCGGCGATACTGTCGATCGTACCGTCGGTCGTGTTGATCACCGAGTCCGCCGGAATGACCACGTCGGTCTGCGCCACCAGCGTCGATGGCAGCGCATCGCTCGAGGTGGCCGCTCCACCCGTCGGGGTGATCTCGACGCAGCGCGGACTGCCGGTGTTGCTACACCCCCAGCCGCATTGCTTGATGCTTGGTTGTGCGCCGAGGACATTGCACGTACGCAGCTCGTCGCCGACGCACTCCGTGGTGTCGATCGCCTGGCAAGGCCCGGCGTCCGGCAGAGGGCCGTCCGCTCCATCCGACGGTGGAGCATCCGTCGCGTTTTCAGCGGGCGAGTAGTTGCACGCCGCGAGCGTCGCGACGAGGTACAGCCGCATCCAGGGGGTTGGCATGGGGTAGATCTTACGCAGAAGTTGGGGGCCGAGGGCGTGCGACGATCACGCCGCGACCTCGTCCGTAGGGGAAGGGACGCAAGTAACCCCACGAATGATCGGGTTGCAAGAAAGTATCGAAGGTTCCAGAATCAGGAACTTGGAGGACCGATGAACTGCCCGACCTGTGGTGCGAACAACCAGCCCAACGCCGCCTTCTGCTCGCAGTGCGCGACCAACCTGCTGGTGCCCCCGGGCACCCCCCCACCGCCGAACCCGAACATGTACGGCAATCCGAACCCGAACATGTACGGCAACCCCAACCCGTACGCGAACCCGATGCAGGGCTATCAGGATCCCGCGTACTACGCGCCCCTGCCCACCCGCACCTCGGGCATGGCGATCGCCGGCTTCGTCCTGTCGTTCTTCTGCTCGGTGCTCGGCATCATCTTCTCGTGCATCGGCTACAGCGAGTGCAAGAAGTCCAATGGCCAGGTCACCGGTGAAGGCCTCGCCATCGCCGGCATCATCATCTCGATCATCGGCTTGCTGCTCTCGATCGTCTGGTGGTCGTCGGTCAGCCGCCACGGTCGCTTCTAGAGGAACTTATGTATCGTGACGATCTCGCAGCAACGCACGCTCGGATGGAACAGCTCCAGCGCGAGCTGTCCTATGCCTCTCGCCAAGGCGCCACGGATCAACAGCGGATCGCCGCGCTGACCGCACAGCTCCACGCCACCCAGCAAGCGCTCTCGCGCATGGGCGGCCAGATGGCGTACCGGCAGCAGAACTACATCTACCCGTCGCGCTCGAGCACCGTGCTCACGCTCGGCATCCTGTCGCTGGTCGTCTGTTCGGTGATGGGCCCGATCGCGTGGGCGATGGGCAACGAAGAGATCCGCCGCATGGACGCGGGTCAGACCCCCGAGGAGCAGCGTGGCTCGGTCACCGCGGGTCGCGTCTGCGGAATCATCGCCAGCTGCTTCCTGATGTTCGGCGGCCTGATCTTCTTGATGATGCTCGCGGCCGCCAAGTAACGTGAAGCTGTTCTCCGGCGCCGTGCTCGCTCGCATCATCGCGGGCGGCTACGCGGCACTGGTGATCGCCGGATTCGTGATCGGGGCCACCGGTCCCGAGTCCTGGCGTCAGGCGATCGTCGACGACGGTCCCGGTTGTCCACTCAAGGCCACGACCAACATCGACTGCCCGTTCTGCGGCATGACGCGCGCCACGCTCGCGATGGGTCGCGGCGATCTGGGCACCGCGCTCGAATACCACCCGCTCGCGCCGTTCGTGCTGCTGTTCGTGCTGACGCTGCTCGTGCTGGTCGCGTTCGGGCGCACCACCACGCTGCTGAGCGGCAGGCGGCCGTTCCTCGTCCTCGGCGTGATCGCCGCGATCTGGATCCTGCGGCTCGTGCTGTGACGGCGTGTTATGGACGAACGATGCGCCTGTTGATCGTCCTCCTGATCGGGCTCCTGACCTTCCCGGCGTATGCGGCCCAAGATCGCGACGGCGACGGCATCACCGATGATGTCGACCGCTGTCCCGACGAGCCCGAAGATCGCGACGGCTTCCAGGACGCGGACGGCTGCCCCGATCCCGACAACGACGCCGACGGGATCGCGGACGCGATGGACAAGTGCCCCAACGAGCCCGAGGACAAGGACGGGTTTCAAGACGCCGATGGCTGCCCCGATCCCGACAACGATCAAGACGGCATCCTCGACACCGCCGACAAGTGCCCGAACGCTCCGGAGACCAAGAACGGCTTCCAGGACGACGACGGGTGTCCCGACGTGGCACCGGGTGGCGGCGGCAAGTCGCCCGGTCAGGCCGCGAGCGAAGGCACGCTCGACATCACCGCGTCGCTTGCGGCGGACGTCGTGATCGATGGCAAGAAGGTCGGCAGGACGCCCCTGCGCGGGATCAAGCTGCCGGCGGGCTCGCACAAGGTGACGCTGACCAGCGGCACGCAGTCACGGATCAAGACGATCGAGATCCAGGCCGGCAAGACCGAGAGCCTGACCGTCCGCTTCTGAGGCCCGATGTTGGCGCCTCCATCGGTGCGGCCTCTCGTGGGAGAGCAGCGGAGCCTGCCCGCGCGCCGGACTTCGCTGCCTCGAGGGCGCGGCCCGCGCCAGCAGAAGCCAACTCCTGCTGAATCCTCGGGTGGTTCAGTCGTCCTTCGGGCGCATGAACAGCAGCCAGGGCTGGCGCTTGAGCATCTTCCCGAGCGCCTTCGCGTCCTCGGGGAACTCGGGATCGCGGGCGAGCTTACCGATCGTGCCCTCGCCGCGCGCGATCCGCTGATTCAGCTCCTCGACCTTCGCGAGCAGCGGATCGAGCTTGTCGATCGCCGCGCGGAGCTTCGCGATCGCGGTCTCGACCGCCTTCACCGCCGCCGGGCCTCGCTCGCCGAGGCGTGCGCGCAGGGCATCGATCGACTGTGCGAGTGAAGTCGCCTTGCCATCGAGCGCGTCGAGCACGCGGCGGGCCTGCGCGATCGTCAGGCGCGCGTGACCGAGCATCGCGCCGAGTTGTTCGATCCCGCGGTCGCCGCCGAGCGCACCGCGAAACCTGTCGGCTTCGGCGAACAGCCCGTCGAGCTCGACGCGGAGTGACAGCGCACCGAGGAGCCCGCTGGGGGCCACGCTCTCGAGGGTCGCGGCGAGCTCGCGCATGCGATCGCGGAGCGTTCGAAACTCCGGCCCGACCTCGTCGGCGAACCGCTTCGCGATCATCAGGTTGTCCCAGGTCCGCTGCATCACGCGGTCCATCGTCGGAGGATCGATGCCGCGCACGGGTCGCGGGTCGTCGGCGAGGGAGGGTCCCTCGGGTGTCGGCGACGGCCCGATCTCGAGGTGGCGCGCCGACAGGAAGCTGCCGCGCGACGACACGAACACGTCGCCACCCCGCGCGATCTCGCGTGCCGACGAGGTGTGGAACACGAGCGTGACGTCGACGCCGTCCGCGTTCTCGATCGCCCGAGGGGCGAGTGCGATCGACTCGACGCTACCGACGGTACGGCCCGCGACGATCACCGGGGCGCCTTCGCGCAGCTCGCCGGTGTGCTTGAACAGCACGTGGAGGCGCGTGCGCTCTCCGAGCTCGAGACGACCGGAGACGAACACGAAGAAGATGATCGCCGCGCCGATCAGCAGCAGCACGACGGCACCGACGCGCGTCGCGAGCTTTGGATCCTGCGCTAACACGTCAGCTTCTCTCGAAGGTTCGACCTCATTCCTTCCAGAAGAACTTCCACGGATTCCGCTTGAGGTCGCGGATCAGCTCGCGGAGGTCGCTGTAGAGCTCGTCGCGTGACAGCAGCGCACCGGCGGTGCCCTTACCAGCGCGCAGGTCGGTGACCATGCCGTTGACGTTATCGATCAGGCCGCCGGCCTGCCCCGCTGCCTGCGCGGCCTTGTCAGCGGCGTTGATCGCGCGATCGATCCGCTGCTCGTTGAGGAGGCCGGTGACGCGTGTCGCGTCGGTCATCAGGTCGCTCGCTTTCGGCGTCAGCGTGGTCAGCGTCGTCTGCGCCGCGACCAACGTCTTGTCGGCGTTCGCCACCAGGCTCGCGATCGGCCGCCCGTCGCCGAGCCCGGCGTTGACCTTCGACAGCGTGGTCTTCGCCTCGCGCGCGAGCTCCGCGCCGTTGCCGATCAGCTCGGACAGCTGCTGCTTGTTCTTGGTCAGCAGATCGTTGACCTCGGCGACCGCGCTCGCGCCGTTGGTGAGGAGGTTCTTGATCGCGTCGCGATCGTCGCGCAGCACATGCGAGACGCCTTCGAGCACCTCGTACAACCGCGCGACGACGAGGTCGGTGCGGGGTGGATCGTGCACGAAGTGACTGTCGTGGATGATCGTGCCGGCCGCGATGGGGGGCTTGGCCCAGTCCTTACCCGGCACGATCTCGAGGTACTGCTCGCCGAGCACGCCGGCGGTGTTGATGAAGAACTCGGCGTCGCTGCGCACGCTCTCGCGCACGCGATCCTCGAGCCACGCGGTGATCCGCACCTGGACGCGCTGGTTGGTTTTCGGATCGAGCTTGCCGCCGAGGAACTCGACGTCCTTGACCTTGCCGACCTTGATGCCGGAGACCTTGACGGGCGCGCCCGGCTGTAGCGAACCGATGTAGTTGAAGTCGACCTGGATCTCGAAGCCCGAGCGCAGCGTGAAGTTGCCGAGCACGAAGATGAAGCCGACGAGGATCGCGGTCGAGGCGAGGATCAGTAGCCCGACTTTGAACTCGAGGCCTCGCTCACCTGCCATGGGCATGAGGGTAGCCCAAAGCAAAACGCCCGGCTCCTCTGGAGAACCGGGCGTTGCTCAGTGCGGGGACCAGCCTCAGGCGGGCGGGTAACCACCACCGGGTGGCGGATAGCCTCCACCTGGCGGCGGATAGCCTCCACCTTGCGGCGGGTAGCCTCCACCTTGCGGCGGATAGCCTCCACCTTGCGGCGGGTAGCCTCCACCTTGCGGCGGATAGCCTCCACCTTGCGGTTGCTGCGGCGGTGGCGGCGAGTTCGGGTTGATGCCCTCGAGCTCGTTGAACTTGCCCTGCGCGATCCACACGCCGTACGGCGCGATGAACAGCATGAACAGGAACATGTTCATCTGCTTGAGGCCGGTGGCCTTCTCGACGGCCTGCGACCACTTCCACAGGAACATGAACGGGCCGTAGATCGGCACCGCGAGCCACCAACCGCTCGGCAGCTCCATGCCGGTCTTCTTCTTGAGCTGCTCCTTGGTCTCGACGATCCAGTACACGCCGAACAGCGGCACCAGCATGAGCAGGATCGTGCCGAGCTG
>JANNBP010000445.1:0-2894 GCA_031385555.1 Deltaproteobacteria bacterium
CAGGTCCACCGGCTTGGTCAGGTAGTCGTACGCACCGGAGCGCACGGCATCCATCGCGGTGTCGTAGGTCCCGAGGCCGGTCAGCAGGAGCGCGAGGATGTTCGGGTGGCGTTCGCGCAGCTGCTGGCAGAGCTGGACGCCGGTGGTGTTGGGCATCTGGACGTCGGTGACGACCACGTCGATATCGTGGTCGCGCACCCATTCGAGTGCCTCCGCGGCCGAGGCGACCGCGGCGACCTGGAGGCCACGGCGCTTGAGACCCTCCAACAGGAGCGTCCGGGTGTCTTCATCGTCATCGACAAGCAGGATCTGCGGCATGGGTTCCTCCGTAGCGCGCTGCCTCGGTGCGAGGACCGAGCCATGTCCGCGGAGCACATAGGTAGCGAAATGGCCGTGCGAGGGGTCGGGGAGTGCGCGATCGGGCACGATCCGGCTGCGCGTTGATGCCCGCCGCGCGGATCCGCACAGCGGTCGCTGACATCGTCCTACCCCGAGCGGGATGGTATTCTCGGATTTCTACCCCCCTGATGAACGAGCTCGAACAGATCCTCTCCGAGGTCGCCGGTTACTACCCCTCGGCCGACCTCCCGATGGTCCGGCGGGCCTACGAGTTTGCCGCAGCCGCCCACGACGGCCAGACCCGCAAGTCCGGCGACCCCTACGTCAGCCACCCGCTCGCCGTCGCGCGGATCATCGCGGAGCTCAAGCTCGACGTCGCGAGCGTCTGCGCGGGGCTGCTGCACGATTGCGTGGAGGACACCAGCGCGACGGTCGATCAGCTCGGCGAGATCTTCGGCAAGGAGGTCGCGTTCCTCGTCGACGGCGTCACCAAGCTCGGCAAGCTGCCGTACTCGACGCGCGAGGAACAACAGGCGGAGAACTTCCGCAAGATGCTGCTCGCGATGGCGCGCGACATCCGCGTCATCCTGGTCAAGCTGTGCGACCGGCTCGACAACATGCGATCGCTCAATCACCTGCCGCCCGAGAAGCAGGAGCGGATCGCCACCGAGACGATGCAGATCTACGCACCGCTCGCGAACCGGCTCGGGATCCAGTGGGTCAAGGTCGAGCTCGAGGATCTCGCGTTCAAGTACACGTACCCCGGCGAGTACGAGCAGCTCGCGGCGGATGTCGCGAAGACCCGAGCCGAGCGGCTCGAGTACATCCACACCGTCGAGAAGGTGATCCAGACGGAGATGGAAGCGGGCGGGGTGCCGTGCGAGGTCTACGGCCGCGCGAAGCACCTGTGGTCGATCTATCAGAAGATGAAACGGACCCAGCGTCCGTTCGAGGACATCCACGACGCGATCGGGTTCCGCGTGATCACCGATACGCAGATGCACTGCTATCAGGCGCTCGGCGTGTCCCACGCGAAGTGGACGCCGATCCCCGGCCGCTTCAAGGACTACATCGCGCTGCCGAAGCCGAACCTCTACCAGTCGCTGCACACGGCGGTGATCGGCCCGAGGGGCGAGCGCATCGAGGTCCAGATCCGCACCAAGGACATGAACCTGGTCGCGGAGCACGGCATCGCAGCCCACTGGAAGTACAAGGAAGGCAAGATCCACGTCGACGAGGACGACAAGAAGTTCGCCTGGCTCCGCCAGCTGATGGAGTCGCACAAAGACCTGCGCGACCCGACGGAGTTCCTCGAGAGCGTCAAGAGCGACCTGTTCGGCGACGAGGTCTACGTGTTCACGCCAGGTGGGGACGTGAAGGCGTTGCCGAAGGGCTCCTGTCCGATCGACTTCGCCTACGCGGTGCACAGCTCGATCGGCGATCACTGCAGCGGCGCGCGCGTCAACGGCATGATCGTTCCGCTCCGCTATCAGCTGCGCAACGGCGACACGATCGAGATCATCACGAGCCCGAACCAGAAGCCGAACAAGGACTGGCTCAAGCTGGTCAAGACGGCGCGCGCGCGCACCAAGATCCGCTGGCTGTTGCGCCAGGAGCATCGCGACAAGGCCGTCGTCCTCGGCACCGACCTGATCGACAAGGCGCTGCGCAAGCACAACACGTCGCTGTCGCGCGCCGACAAGCAACTCCAGCACGCCGCGAAGGAGCTCCGCGTGATGAACGTCGACGAGCTGATCATCCAGGTCGGCTACGGCAAGATCACCGCGCAGCAGGTG
This sequence comes from Deltaproteobacteria bacterium, assembly GCA_031385555.1. GTDB lineage: Bacteria > Myxococcota_A > Polyangia > Haliangiales > Haliangiaceae > JABFXX01. Next base: position 2,136 of record JANNBP010000445.1, read on the forward strand.
CTCGAAAAGGCGTTGCCCGAGCTCGAGAAAGATAAGGACGGCGAGAAGAAGCAGAAGAGCGAGTCGATGCTCAAGACGCTGCTGCGCAAGGTCACGCGCCGCACCACGTCGTCGGGCATCAAGGTGGCAGGCGAGGAGGACATCCTCGTCCGCTTCGCGAAGTGCTGCTCGCCGCTCCCCGGGGATCCGATCGTCGGCTTTATTTCTCGAGGGCGAGGGGTGACCGTGCACCGCCGCGATTGCGACAAGGGGTTGGATCTCGATCCCGAGCGCCGCATCGAGGTCGAGTGGGACGGCCACGGCAACGCGCAGCACGAGGTCGCGATCCAGGTGCTGTGCGCCGACAAGCCGGGCCTGCTCGCGCACATCTCGCAGTCGTTCACCGATCAGGGCGTCAACATCTCGCAGGCGCACTGCCGCGCCACCGAGGACGGCCGCGCGGTCAACACGTTCCACGCGCTGGTCCGCGACCTCGATCAGCTCAAGCAGGTGATCCGCTCGCTGTCGCGCATCAAGGGTGTGTACTCGGTGGATCGCGTGACCGCAGAATCCGCCAGCTGACGCGTATGCTCGCTGGGTGAAGGATCCAGAGACGGCCGTCGGTGGGTGGGGTGAGGAAGCGCGGACGGACAGCGACGCGGCCGCGACGGTGTGGGGCAAGCCGCCGGCGCTCGACTACACGCCCGCGGCCCCGACCGCCGAGCCCCCCGCGGTTGGACCTCCGGTGGAGTTGCCGGAGCGACCATCGCTGGCGAGCTA
>JANNBP010000449.1:0-5508 GCA_031385555.1 Deltaproteobacteria bacterium
GCCCCAGACAACCATCGACCACGTCGGCCCGTGCCACACGCCCGCGATCACCCAGGTCAAGAATAGGCTGCGGTAGGGCGTGCGCAGCCCGAGAGACACGAACAGGTAGTCGCGGAGCCAGAGCGCCAGGGAGATGTGCCATCGACGCCAGAACTGGACCGGTGACGGTGCGAGGAGCGGTAGCCGGAAGTTGAGCGGGATGCGTATGCCGAGGAGCAAGGCCGCGCCGATGGCGATGTCGGAGTATCCAGAAAAATCGGCGTAGAGCTGACCGAGGTAGCCGAGGGCCGCAGCCCACGAGGTGGACGTGTCGAGCGCGCCGCCACCGTCGTACGTTCCGCCGATGAAGACGCCGATTGCATCGGCCAAGGTCTTTTTGAAGAGCCCGAGTACGATCAGGAACAAGGCGGCCTGGAAGTCCTCGCGTTGGAGCCTGAGGTCCTGTGCAAGTTGCGGCACGAGATCTTTGGGTCTGGTGATCGGCCCCGCCACCGCGATCGGGAACAGGCTGATGCTGGCGAGCAGCTTCGCGAAGCTGGGCTCGGCCTGATAGGTATCGCGGTAGACGTCGATCGTGTACGAGAGCGCCGCGAAGGTCATGAACGAGACGCCGATGGCCTGCGGGATCATGACCACCGGTAGCGAGGCCCCGGTCCAGTCGAGCAGCAGCTGCAGGTTGTCACGCAAGAAGCTGACGTAGCGGAACGCGATCAGGAAGAGGATCGCGATGACGATGGTATTGCGTAGCATCCGCGCTCGCGCGGCGGGATCGTCGGTCGCCGCGATCGCTCGAGCGCCTCGGAAGGCGACGTACGAGATCGCGACCGGGACCCAGATGAGACGCACATCCCACGACGCGTAGAAGGCCGCGTTCGCGACGAGCAGGAGGACCAGTCGACTACGTGGCGTCCGGGCGAGGAACCAATAGAGGACGTAGACGAGGAAGAAGAACGACCAGAAGACCAAGGTGTTGTTCACCACCGGGCATCCTCCACGTGTCGTGCTGGCTCGAGTCCTGCTGGCTCGGGCCGGATGCAGTTAGTGCACGGCGAACGGTTGAGGATTCCATGTGCGTCGTCGATCTGAGCGACCGTGGTTACGGAGAGCCGAGCCGGGCTCGTCGCGATCGACGTACGGCCGAACCGCAGGTATTCGAAGATCCTCACGGCGAGCTTGCTCTCGAGAAAGTTCAAGATGTCTCGCCGAACGAGAGCGAGTCTATCGTCCGAGCCGGCAACTTCATGGGGAGTCCCATCGGACGACCCCATCTCCGGCTGGGAGTTGTCGGGCGATTTGACTGGGGATCGTCGCCCCCCTCGTGATCGCAGCGATCACGTCGGCGAACTGACGACTGAATTTCGGCGCGCCCGTGTGCTCCGTCAGGAGCGCCCAGGGATCTTGAAACTCGGCGAACGTGTAGTTCGTGGAGTTGAACTCGAGCACCGGGATGTCAAGCGCACGGATCCGCTTCGCTGCAGCGTCGTAAAACTCCGCCAGCTTGCGAGCGTGCTCTTTGGTCCCGATCAGGTGGTGACTCTTCGGAATGATGTAGACGATCGTGCGCGCGCCTGTGGATTTGAGAGTACGGAGCGCTTGGAGGTAGTCGTCGAACGGCGGGTCGTCGACCGTGGCGGTGTTGATGGCTTCGAAGTCAAAGCGCCAGTAGTCCATGATGAAGTTGTACTCGGACGGAGTTGGCGCACCGGCGCCTGGCCACGGGGCGAAACTGGAGGGTTCCTCTTCCCGGCCGTTCTTCTCGAGGGCAAGGTATGCGTCATATTCGGCGGCCAGCTCGGCCGGCCGGCGGTGGGTGTATCCGCGGCGCGCCCAGCTCCACGACAGCGCATCCTCACCGTTGTTCGCCCGCAACAATGGGACGGCCAGGTTCCTGTAGCGGTGCATCTCTTTGGCTCGCAGGTCTCCGGGAGCTTCACTCGGCCACGGCCACCAGCTCGGAGTGTAGTAGGCGCACCCCGCACTGACACCCAACGCGCACAAGAGCTCGCCCGTATAATGTTTCGTCGGGCCACCGATGAGCCAGTCGCCAACGACCTCGACCCCGAACGCTGTACTCTCGAGAAACGCTTCCGCCAGCTGTCCCGGCTGATCGATCAGGAGGGCCCGCAGGCTCCGGTTGAAGTGCTTCGGCGCACCGCCCACCAGACCCTGATTCTCGGGCACCAACATGCTTGTCGTCAGCTCGACCATCACCAGCTCGGGTTTGGTGCCGGTCCCGCGGTAGGACTCGGCGACCGACTCAGCCAGCCGCCGGATCGCGACCGTATCGATCGACGCCGTGGCGATCGTGAAGGTTTTCAGCGCTACGCCTTGGGACGCCAACTGCTGGTCGAAGGCCTCGGGGATGAAGCCCTTCTCGGTGAAGCAGACGCCAAGGATCAGCGCGCTCCTTGGGGTCGCGGAGATCTGCGGGAGCGCCGCGTGAAACGCCTTGAACCTCGCGATCGGAGCCGTGTTGCGGTTCTCGGTCATCACCCACTCCCAACTCGACCCGACGATGAGTCGCGCCGCAGCGAGTGATCCCCCAATGAGGAGGGCAGTCGTCACCAGCGCGATGCACGGCATCCGCCAGCCCGATGCGCCTGGACCCATCTTTGAACGATAGTTGTGTTTTGGCTCGCGCACAAGCGCGGCGCTTCGCTCCATGCCGGCGTCCGTGCATCCTCCGTCGACTCGGATTCCAGCCGTCGATTGGATCTGTTGTTGGTGACCACCGATCGGAAAGGAACGAACCGTCACCAAGAGACGCGACTACTTCAAAACAGCAGTGGCACCCAGCTCGTGTCGGTAGCGTCCACCCCAGATCAATCGTGAGAATTCATTGGCCGGTAGCTCGAGGAGCGCAGCAAATCGCGCTCGCAACGCGACCGCGTCCATCCCTGCGTCGACACAAACGGATAGCGTTCCTCCCTGCGAGAGCGAACCTTCCTGCGCACGCGTCTTGCGCCGGTCGTAAACAAACGAGGGGATCCGATCACCAAAGATGGCTTCGACCAGCGTGCGTCGCGCCCCTGGACGTTCGAGGAGTCCGGCGGGAAATTGCGTGTATGCGTCAGCCGCGAGGATGTACGGCTGCACGCAGTCGATCCCGAAATGGCCATACACGCCGACCTCACGATCCCCCGCATCGAGCCCTTCGACGAGGAGCTCACGGAGCCGACCGGCGGGCACGCGCGGTAGGCCATAGTAGCTCTTCTCCTGGTAGACGACCGGGGAGTACTCGATCATGAGCTCGTTGCCACCATCGCCTGTCAGCAGGAGTGGCCGCGCGACCTCTCCGGATGCGCGATGATGTGCACTGATCGCACGCGCCAGCGCCACGTTCACCATCGCGCAGTGGACGTTGAACTCCCGCCAGTCCTGACCAAGGACCAGTGCACTGTCCAAATCCGAAAGTAGCTGCTCGGGTGTGAACCGCACTTCGTGGAGGGCGACGCCGAGCTCCGACGCTACTTGCCGTGCCGCGTGGAGGTCCTCGGAGCGCTCGCCGTTCGGATCGGCTGCGGAAGCGACTGCGAAGGTCACGGCGGTGAACGGGCCGAGGTGCTCGCGTGCCAGCACCGCGATGCCAGTGCTGTCGAGCCCGCCGGAAAGCGTCAGATAGATCGGCTGGCCGGTGCTCCAGCGCCGGATCGACTTGAACGTCTCCACGAGGGTCGCCCGTGCGCGCGCGCCAAGTTCAACCAGCTCTTCGTTGGAGACGTCGCGATCCGCACCATACGGTAGCGCGTCACGCTGCCGTAGCTCGGTCACCTTGCCGGGGCTCAAGCGGGCGATGTGACCGGCTGGGATGGAGAAGATGTCGCGTGGGTTTCCACATGCACGAGCGAGGTCGCGCCAGTAGTTCGACCACCACACCCCGCCATCCTCCCGTCGCACGTAGAACAGCTTGTTCACTCCGCAGACGTCTCGATACAGGTAGGTCACACCGTCGACGTGTTGCGCGAGCGCGAAGTGACCACGCAGATGCGGCGTGCCACGCCTCGAATCGAAGGCAGCGCTGAGATCCAGGGCAGCGGCACCATCGAGGTCGATGAAGTCGCGGAGTTGTGCGCCGAGGCGGTGAATGGATACAGCTTGATCGATCATCTGAGGCTCCAGGGGGCGCGCGACCGGCGTTCGCACTGGAGCGCCTAGATGGACCAGCATTAACCACATCTCGCACAAGCTCAAGCCGCCGTGGCCCGACGGTCCCACGCATCTGGCGATGGAGCGGTGCGCTTGGGCGAGCAACACGGATGCTCTCGAACCCGCTGGACCGGCCGGTTCGGGCTGCGTCGAATCGCGAACCTCTCGCCGTTCGGGTACCATCGTAGCTTCCCGGTGCTAGTCGGTCCTTCGGATTCATGCGCTCGATTGAACACGACGGCAACGGAGAGGGACCTGCCATGGAATGGCGTGGCGCTCATGTCGAGATCTGACTCATGACGAAGACCGTCAAAGCTGAGATCTGCGTGATCGGCACTGGAGCGGCAGGGGCGGTACTGGCGACGGCTTTGGCACGATCCGGGAAGCACGTCGTGTTACTCGAACAGGGGAAAGCCTACGGGGCAGGTGCGCAGGCAACGCTCACCCAAGCCCGCACTCGGCGCCTCGTCAATGAAGGCGTCGTCGATTTCGCTCAGGATTGGCCAGCCGAATTTAGCAGTCCGGCTCCGATCTGTATCGGGGTGCCGAGCTCGGCTGGAATCTCGGCCGTGGGCGGGACGACGCTTCATTGGAGCGGCGCGTGTCCTCGCCCCCGCGAGGACGAGATGAACGTCAGGACACGTTTCGGCTATGGACGCGACTATCCGGTCTCGTATCAGGAGATCGAACCATGGCTGCTGCGGGCCGAGCACGAGCTCGGCGTCGCGGGTGATGCAGACAATCCGTATGCGTCGCCGCGGTCGGGACCGTTTCCGATGGAGGGCCACAAGCCCAGCGAGTTCGAGCGCCGCATCTTCGCGCCTGCCGCCAAGCGGCTGGGATGGGCGACGCACAGCCTGCCCTGGGCCATCAATTCCCGTGCGTACGACGATCGAGTGGAGTGTCTGCGTTGTCGCTACTGCATGGCTTGTCCCTCGGGAGCAAAATACTCTCCTGATCGTAGTCACCTGCTCCGGTTTGGAAAATCTCCCAATGCCGAGCTGCTTGCCGAAACGAAGCTCCTCCGGCTCGAGAGCTCGGCCAGTGGGCACCGAATCGATCTCGCGCATGCCGCCCAACGCGATGGCACCAAGCTGGTCGTGAAGGCCGACAGATATGTGCTGGCAACCGGGGGAATCGAGACGCCGCGAATGTTGCTGTTTTCAGCCGACGGCCACCACAAGAATGGGCTTGGGAACGCGGGGGGCCAGCTCGGTGTCGGTCACTCGGACCATCTCATGGCGACGTGCACGATGGTCCTGAAGGAATCGGCGTCCCACACGTACGGATATCCAACGATCATCACGGACCATCACCGCGCTCATCTCGACCGTTCAAAACACGGCGGTTTCTTCTTCAATC
>JANNBP010000451.1:0-1661 GCA_031385555.1 Deltaproteobacteria bacterium
CGGCACCTCGGGCACGAGATCGCCGATCGGCGTCGCCGGATGCCTGACCGCATGCAGCAACGCCGCGGTCGACGAGTGCGCGTGCGGCAGCTGGCGCGCGAGCACGTAGTACAGCGTGGCGCCGAGCGCGTAGACGTCGACGCGGGGATCGGCCTCGCCACCCGCGACTTGCTCGGGCGGCATGAAGCCCGGCGTGCCCATCACGGTGCCGACGCGCGTCTCCACCGCAGATGCGACCGGCGAGTGCTTGTCGTCGCCACCCTCGTCGATCTCGCCGTACAACTTCGCGAGCCCCCAATCGATCACCACCGTCTCGCCGAGCTCGCCGACGAGGATGTTGCTCGGCTTGAGATCGCGATGCACGATGCGCCGCTGATGCGCGTGGGCAATCGCGCGCGCTGCCTCGAGCACGTGCGGGACCAGTGCGAGCCGCGCTTCGACGGACTTCGCTGCCTCGACGAGCTCGACCAGGGGCCGCCCACCGATCTTGCGCATCACGTAAAACGGCGTGCCGTCGGCCCGCGTGCCGGCGTCGTACAAAGGAACGATCGCGGCGTGTTCGAGCCGCGCGGTGATCCAGATCTCGCGCTTGAAGCGGAGCAGCGTGTCGGTATCGGAGGTCAGCGCTTCCTTGATCGCGACGCGGCGATCGAGCTCGCGATCGAACGCTTCGACGACGCGTCCCATGCCGCCTCGAGCGATCTCGTCCTCGAGCTGGTACCGCTCGGTGCTGGATGCGAAGGACGGCGGCTTGCTAGCCCGCGCGTTGCCGTGGTCCGGTCGCGTCGCCGGCTCCTCCGGCACGGTCGGCACGTCGCCAGGTACGTCGCTGGACACCTCGCTCAAGCTATCACGCGGTGCCTAGCACCACAGATCGCGGACGCAGCGGCCGTCGAGCCGGTGACTCCACGTGTCGAGGCCATCGACCGATTTGATCGGGATGTTCGCGACGAGCTGTGGATCGGCGAGGCGAATGTTCACCGCCATGCGGCGCCGGCCGTCGGGTTGCGGCTCGAGCCCGCGCCAGCACACGAGGTTGCCGCACGTCGAGCAAAACCGATTCTCGAGGTACGGCGGTTCGGCGAGATCCCTGCGGACGAACGCCGTCGTCGGCCCGTCGTAGGATACGCGCTCGCCTTCGTAGTCGTAGATCCACAGCCCGCCGTAGCGGCGACACGCGGTGCAGTTGCACGCGGTCGCGGTCTCCGGCATGCCTTCGAAGGTCCACGTCACGGCGCCGCACAGACAACTGCCTTTCAAGATCACGGGCTCCACGCGGCGAGTATCTCGCGCTCTTGGTCCGCGGTCACCACGCTCTGACCTGTCGCGATTCACCACAGCCGAGCCGGCGCAGAGGGTGCAACGGGTCCGTGGATGAAGCGATGGATGCTCGCCGCTGTGGGATTCGGCGCCAGTGCGGGATGCCTCGAGCACGATCAACCGAGCGAGGGCTTGATCGAGGAGGTCATTCTCGCCAGCGAGCCGGACGGCTTCTCCGCCACGGTCGCCCTCGTCGATGCGGACGGCGGTGCGCTTCATCCGGTTCACGCGAACCTGACGCCGACGGGCTCGGTCGTGCTGGTGGGCAAGCATGGCAATGCGGGGTTGTTGACCACGGCGCAACGGGCGTCGACGCCGGCGAGCATCGCGCTGCAGCGCCT
>JANNBP010000457.1:0-22673 GCA_031385555.1 Deltaproteobacteria bacterium
TACGACAACAGCGATGGCTGCACGTGCACCGCTGCCTGCACCACCTCGAGGTCCGTCACCTCGAGCTCGGCATTGCTCCGCCCTTGGTACGTCGAGATCTTCGGCACGAACGCGAGATCGAGATGCGCCCCCGGCTCGACCTCGCGATCGCCGAGGTTGAATCCGATCGCACTACGGATCGTGCCCGACGAGTCTTCGATCGTGAGCTTGAGGTGCTTGTCGTTGCCGACGCGGCGGGCCGACGTGACGCGCGCGTTGCGCGTGACCAGCATCGGCGCCGGGTTGTGCTGACCGAACGGTCCGAGGCCGGTGAGCTCGGTGGCGAGCCGCTCGTCGACCTCGGCGAGCCGCACCTCGGCATCGATCTGGCGGCCGGTCTCGACGGGACCTGAGCCCGCGGCGAGCGTGCCGCAGGAAGCTTCGAGGGCCTCTTGCAGCGCCTCGAACGAACCGCGCATCACCGTGAAGCCGGCGGCGGCGGCGTGGCCCCCGAATCGCTCGAGCTGAGTGCCGGCGGGCATCGACTTGGCCGCCATGCTGAGGGCGTCGTAGAGGTTCACCGTGCCGGGAGTGCGCGCCGAGCCACGGCCGAGGCCGGTGACCGGATCGACGCCGACCACGAACGCGGGGCGCTGGTACTTGTCGACCAGCTTGGACGCGACGAGCCCGACGATGCCGGTGGGCCAGCCTTCGCCCGCGATCACGATCGCGGGACCGGGGCCACCCGTGGACTCGAGCCGCGCTTCGATCGTGACGAGGGCTTCCTCGACGACGCGCTCCTGGATCGCGCGCCGCTCCTTGTTCATGGCCTCGAGCACCTCGGCGCGCTCCTGGGCAGTGTCTTCATCCGCGAGCAGCAGCGAGAGCGACGGCTCCGCGGCACCGAGGCGGCCCGGTGCGTTGAGGCGCGGCGCGAGCTTCCACGCGACCGTGTGGGCGTCGACCACCTTGTCTCCGTTGCCGGATGCCGCGAGCATCGCCGCGATCCCAGGACGGGCGCGACTCTCGAGCCGGCGAAGGCCAAGGGACGTGAGGATGCGGTTCTCGCTCGTCAGCGGAACCAGATCCGCGATCGTGCCGAGCGCGACGAGATCGAGCAAATCGCGCACGTCCGGCTCGCGCCGACCCGTGCTCGGGCCATACCAGCCGCGGTCGCGAAGCTCGGTGCGCACCGTGGCGGCGACGTAAAACGCGAGCCCGACCGACGCCATGCCGCGGAACGGGAACGTGCTGTCCGAGCGAAACGGATTGACCAGCGCGTACGCCGGATGGGCCTCGAGCTTGTCCGCCGGCGGCACCGTGTGGTGGTCGACGATGATCACCTCGATCCCGAGCGCTGCGCCCGCATTGATCGCATCCAGATCGTTGGTGCCGCAGTCCCCGGTGATCACCAGCGTGCACTGGCGCTTCGCGAAATCCGCCGACGCCGCGGGCGTGAACCCATAGCCGGCATCGCGCCGCGCTACCGCGCACTCGACCGTCGCGCCCGAGGCGCGCAAGAACGACGTCAGCAACGCGGCCGTGGTCACGCCATCGACGTCGTAGTCCCCGAACACGCCGATCCGCTCGTCACGCACCACGGCGTCCGCGATCCGGTTCACCGCGCGCGTCATCCCGGCGAGCCCCGCCGGCGGCCGCAGCGCCGCGAGGCGGGGATCGATGAAGTTCTGCGCCTGCGTCGGGTCGGTGACCCCGCGCCCGACGAGACACCGCGCGGTCGCGCTCCGCACCCTGAGCGATTCAGAGAGCCGGCGGATCAGGTGTTCCTCGGCGGGTCGTAGGCGCAATTGCACCAGCGCACGCTACGCGCACCGTCTGACATCCAACCTTGTGAGATCTCCGGGGATCTGTCCGGTCTGCCGGACAAGAGATCTCAACTCCTCGGGTTTCTTGCCTCGCGCACCGCGGTTGAGCTCCGCTCTGGGCGCTCGCTCGCTGGCGTCACATGGAGCAGATGTTTCCGGGTGCGTCGCGAACCTCTGCGGTTCGCACGTCCCTACTCTTCTTCAGCTTCGTCAGACTTCGCAGGAACCGTCGCAACCACAGGATCGGCCGCGACCCCACGACGCCGCGCCGGCGCCGGACCCGAGTACCACTTCTTCGTGATGTACATGAAGATCGGGGTCGCCAGGAAGATCGACGAGTACGTCCCGACGATCACGCCGACGTTCATCGCGAACGCGAAGTTCTGCACGAGGCCCGTGCCGAAGATGTTCATGATCAGCGTGGTCGCGAACACCGTCGACGACGTCAGGATCGTGCGAACCAGCATCTCGTTGATCGAGATGTCGATGATGCGCTCGACCGACTTGTCCTTGAGCTTCGCGTGGTTCTCTCGGATGCGATCGAACACGATGACCGTGTCGTTGACCGAGAAGCCCATGACGGTGAGTAGACCGGCGACGGAGGTCAGCGAGACTTCGGTCCAGGTGATCGAGAACACACCGATGACCATGATGGCGTCGTGCACCGTGGCAAACGCGGCACCGGGCGCGTACCGGATGTCGAACCGGAACGCGAGGTAGAGCATGATCAGGAAGATCGCGAAGATGATCGCCTTGGCAGCGTCATCGCGGAGCTTCGAGCCGGCCTTGGCACCGACGCCATAGGACTGGACGACGACGACCTCGGTCTTTCCCTTGTCGAGCTTGTCCTCGAAGATCTGCTGGTACTGGCGGTCGATGCCCCAGACGCCGTACCACGCGTTGAGCTCGCGGGTGCCTTCGTCGCGCGTGTGGTACTGGTTCTGCTCTTCGGGACTCCATGGCTTGACCTCGAGCTTCTTGGTCTGGCCGCCCTTCGAGGTCGACAGGACCTCGTAGGTGGAGAGGAACTCGGCGGCTTCCAGGTTGGTGATCGGCTCGCCGGACTTGACGTTGAGGCGATCGCCCGACCAGGTGGCGCGCGTGATCTTGCGATCCTTGAACTTCTCGATGAGGCCTGTGCGCGCCTTCTCCTTCACTTCGTCGGTGAGGGCCGAGTAGCGCGGCGTCTTGACGAACACGCCGGAGATCGGAGTGTTCTTCTCGTCCGTGTACTCGATCTCGGAGACGTCGATGCCGTCCTCGCCGCTCTTTTCGAGCGCGACGCGGATGTCGTGCGTGTCGATCTTGGTGAAGTTACCGGTCGCTCGATCTTTGAAGGAGAACACCATCTCGGTGCCTCCCTTGAAGTCGATCGTCCAGTTCATGTAGTCGCCGCGCGTGGCCTTGTTGACGAACAAGGAGCCGATGGCGACGGCCATCAGCACGAACGACATGAGGAGCCACGCCTTGAACTTCGAGACGAACTGGAAGTTGTTTCCCGGCGGGAGTAGGTAGCGGAACTTATGCTCGGACATGGCTGGCCTTAGATCGAGATGGTCGCCATCTGGCCCTTCTTCCTGGAGATGTACCAGTCGAAGAGAATCCGAGTGACCCAGATGTTGGTGGTGACAGTGGTGAACACGCCGACGAGGAGCAGTGTGGCGAAGCCCTTGATGGGGCCGGAACCATACTGCAGGAGAACCCAGCCGGCGGCGGCGGTGGTGAGCTGACCGTCGAGAATCGCAGAGAACGCCCGCGAGAACCCCAGGTCGACGGCACCACGTACGGACTTACCTAGTAACAGCTCGTCTCGTATGCGTTCGTAGATCAGGATGTTGCCGTCGACGGTCATGCCGACCGACAGCACGATCGCCGCGATGCCTGGGAGGGTCAGCGTGGCGCCGAACGTGCCCATCACCGCGATGGTCAGCAGGTTGTGGAAGACGACCGCGAACACGGCGATCCATCCCGACCACCGATAGATGCCGACCATGATCAGGACGACCAGGATGATCCCGATGCCGAACGACACCTTGGTCTTGTCGATCGCGTCGCGACCCAGCGTGGCGCCGAGCTCCGACGACGACTCCTCGCGGAGCGGGGCCGGCAGCGAGCCTGTCTTGAGCACGTTGACCAGATCGTCGCGATCGCGGAGCTGACGATTCGCATCGGCGCCCCCCATGGTGATCGACGCGCGACCACCGCGGATCGCACCGTTGATCGTGGGTGCGCTCTTGACCTTGTCGTCGAGGATCGTCGCGAGCTTCTGGCCCACGATCTCCGCGGTGAGGTCACCAAACACGCGACCACCGTTGCGGTTGAAGTCGAGGAGCACGACCGCGCGACCGGTGTTGGGCTCGAAGCTGCCCTGGGCGTTGGTGATCGCGGTACCGGTGAGGCGCACGGTGCGCCACAAGTAGTACGAGCGCCAGTAGGGCCGGAGATCGTCACCCGTGGTGGGCTCTTCGAGCTCGAAGGCGATCTGGTGATCGTCGGGGACCTTGAACTTCGCGTCCTTCGCCGACGTGGCGTTGATGTAGCGCTGGATCACTTGCCACCCCTTGAGGTCGCAGGTGAGGAAGCCATCCTTGTCGGCGGTGGCGAGCTTGGTCTTGTCGGTCTTCTTGACGCAGCCGAGCTTGATCGCGTCGGTGGTCAGGAGCCGGACGTTTGGCTGGTCGTAGGCCTTGAGGAGGTAGTCGGAGTGCGGCTGATCCGGCGCGTCGTCGATCTTCCAATAATCGGTGAGCGCGGAGATGCCGTACTGCTGGGCGAGGGGATCCGTGGGATCGCCTTCCTTCGCTTCGCGACCGTTGATGGCCGGTGCGACGGTGGCTTCGTCGGTGCTCATCGAACCGACGTGGACGTAGAGCTGCGCCATGTACTGCGAGCCGCGGCCCGCGACCCCCGGCGTGGAGCCATCATCGACAACCTTGAACTCGAGCTTCGCGGTGCGCGCGATCAGATCGCGGGTCGCCTGCGTCTGGTCCTTATCGAGACCCGGCAACTCGACGATGATCTGCTCGTCCTTCTGGACGACGCTCGGCTCGGAGACGCCGCCGTTATCGATGCGCTCGCGGATCGTGGAGACCGCGTTCTCGAGAGCCGACTTCTTGATGCTCTCGGCGTACGCCGACGACACCTTGAAGCAGACGGCGTTCGCGCCATCCGTGGGGTCGCAGTCGCGGAACTCGATCGTGTCGCCGTAGTCCGCGCGGATCAGGGTCTCGATCTCGATCTTCTTGGCTGCATCCGGCGCGAGCACCGTGACCGCGCCGAGCGGCGACAGCGGCGCGGTGACCGTGGCGTTGACCTTCGGCTCCTCGTTGAACCGCGACTTGAGATCGAGCTCGATCTCCGAGGCGCGGTCGACGATCGCCGTGTTGAGATCGATCGAGTAGACGATATGAAGACCGCCCTTGAGATCGAGCCCGAGGTTGATCTGCTTCTCGAACGGGAACCACGACGGGAGGTCCGTCTTGGGGTTGCCGACGAGGTTGGGGATGAGAATCCCGCAACACAGCACGATGACCCCGAGGAGCCCGAACGTCCTCCACTTGAGACTGCGATCCATGATGTCCTTACCTGTTACCTAGCGACGTCGCGACGCTGTCGATCGTGACCCAAACCGTAGTTCGTTACGCAGCCTTCGACGCGGACTCGGGGACTTTGCCTTCCCACTTGCTCTCGATGTACGCGCGCGGCATCCGCACGCGAACTTTTTCCTGGAGCTCGACGACGAGAATGCCGTCGTCGGTGACGCCGGTGATCTTGCCGATCAACCCACCCTTGGTGAGGATCTCGTCGCCCTTGCCGAGCTTGCCCAGCATGGACTGATGCTCCTTCTGCTTCTTCACCTGTGGACGGATCAGGATGAAGTAGAAGATGCCGAACATCACGAGCATCATCACGATCGGTTGCATCGCACCCATGGGTTTCCTCGTCTCTCTTTAAAAATCAGCGGTTGCGTAGCATCCACGGGAGATGGGGTCAAGCACGCAGGCCCTCACTGAGGATCCGGTCGCGCAATCGCCTCACGTGCCGCGCATAGAACGTGAGGTTGTGCAGGGTTGCGAGGCGCGAGTACAGGATCTCTTTCGACAGGTAAAGATGTCGCAGGTACGCGCGCGAGTAGCCGCCGCGGCACGTGGTGCACGGGCACTCGGCGTCGACGACCGAAAGGTCGGTCCGATACTGGGCATTGGGGATGTTGACCTTGCCCGTGGTCGTGAAGAGGTAGCCGTTGCGCGCGTTGCGGGTGGGCATCACGCAATCGAACATGTCGATGCCGGCGGCGATGCCACGCTCGAGATCCTGGGGCGTGCCGACCCCCATCAAATACCGCGGCTTCTCCGCCGGGAGCTCGTGCGCGACCGCGTCGAGCACCTTGTAGGTCTCGTCGATCGCTTCGCCGACCGCGAGACCACCGAGCGCGTGCCCGTCGAAGTCGAGCGCGGTGATCTCCTTCATGTGGCGGCGGCGGCGCTCGAGGTCGACGCCGCCTTGCACGATCCCGAACAGCGACTGCCCCGGCTTCCGCGCATACGCACGGCAGCGCTTCGCCCACGCCGTGGTGCGCGCCAACGCGACTTCCTGCACGTCGGCTGTGGCGTCGCCCGGCGGGCATTGGTCGAAGCACATCACGATGTCTGAACCGAGTGTTGCTTGGATGTGCATCGACACCTCGGGTGTCAACCGATGCGCCGACCCATCGATGTGCGACCGGAACGTCACGCCGTCATCGTCGATCGCGTTGATCGCGGCGAGCGAGAACACTTGAAATCCACCGGAGTCCGTCAGGATCGGGCGATCCCATTTCGCGAATCCATGCAGCCCACCAACGGCCTCCATCACCTCGAGACCTGGCCGAAGGTACAGGTGATAGGTGTTGCCGAGGATGATCTTCGCGTCGAGCGGCTCCGCGGCGAGCTCCTCGCGCGTCATCGCCTTGACCGTGCCGGCGGTGCCGACCGGCATGAACACCGGCGTCGGGATGTCGCCCCGCGGCGTGTGCAGGATTCCCGCACGCGCGTGACCGAGCGTGGCGATCAGCTCGTAGGAGAAGCCGGGCGTGGGGAGCTCGTACGTCGCAGACATCGGGCGCGCTCTTATAGCCGATGCAGCAGCATCGCGTCGCCGTAACTGAAGAAGCGATAGCGCTCGCGCACCGCGTGCTCGTAGGCAGCCAGCACGCGCGCGGTGCCCGCGAACGCGCTGACCAGCATCAGCAGCGTCGATGCCGGGAGATGGAAGTTGGTGATCAGGTGATCGACGATCTTGAACGCGTGCCCCGATCCGGGGTGCACGAACAGCTCGGTCGCGCCGCTGCCGGCGACCAGGTGGTTCGGTCCGGTCGCCGCGGATTCGAGCGCGCGCAACGCCGTGGTCCCGAGCGCCACGATCGGGCGGCCCGACGCGACCAGCGCGACGACCTCCTCCGAGATCACGTAGCGCTCGCGATGCATCTTGTGACCGCGGACGTCGTCGACGCGGATCGGCGCGAACGTCCCCCACCCCACGTGCAGCGTCACCGTGGTCAGCGCGATCCCTCGCGCGCGCATCGCCTCCGCGATCGCCGGCGTCATGTGGAGCCCCGCCGTCGGCGCCGCGACCGCCCCCGGCGTCTGCGCGAACATCGTCTGATAGCGATCGCGATCGGAGGCCGCGTCCTGGCGATCGATGTACGGCGGCAGCGGCATGTGACCATGCTTCTCGAGGAACGCGTAGCCATCGCCGGGTAGCGCGATCGTCAGCGCCCCTTCGACGCGATTGCCCTCGGAGCGCCGCACGAGGATCGAGATCGTCTCGCCGCCGACGAACAGCTCCGTGCTCGTCGTCTTGCCCTTCATCAAGCAGCGCCACGCGGTGCGGTTCGGGCCGAGGTACCTCGCGCGATCGCCGAGCTCCTCCGCATCCACCGGCTCGAGGAACAGCAGCTCGACCTTGCCGCCGCTCGGCTTGGTCGCCGGCACGCGCGCCGGGATCACGCGGGTGTCGTTCGCGATCAGCACCGCGTCCTCGGGCAACAGCTCGACGATGTCGGCGAAGGTGTGATCGCCGAACGTGCCGTCGGTGCGGAGGTGCAACAACCGCGAGGCCTCGCGCGTGGCGGCGGGCTGCTGCGCGATCAGCTCGTCGGGTAACTCGAACGCGTAGTCCTTCGGCGCGAACACGCGCGCACCGTAGCAGCGCTATTGGATCGGTGCGCCGGGCTGCAGCGGGTTGCTGCTGGGCGGTGTTAGCGGTTGCGCGGGCTTGACCTTCGGTGCCTTGGTCGCGGGCCCCTTGGTCTTGTTCTCCGGCGGGCGCTCCGAGGGCGGCGGCTCGGGCGGAGGTGGCGGCGCCTCGTCGAGGCGATCGAGGACATCAGCCGGCACCGGCGGGCCGGACTTGATCGGCTTGTCGCTCTTGTCGGGCTTGTTGGCCTCGTCGACCCGGTTCGCCTGGGACTGCGGCGCGGCGAGCGTGGCGGCTCCGGCGACCGCGGCGGCCGCGCCGGCGACGACGGAGGTCTTGGGTTGGGGGACGCCGGCGAGGATCGGATCGGGTCCACCACCGCACGCACCGAGGAGCAACAGGGAGAGAAGGACGGACCGCATGACCCCAATATACCCCCGCCGGTTTTCACACGAGCGTGAATCTCTGACCACACCACACGCAATCTGCGCGGTCCGGCCGTGTCGGTGTTGCGATGCCGCTCGCCGAGGTTCTGATCGAGGGTAGGCTCGCCCCGATGCGCCTCGCGTTCGGTCTGTTGCTCGTGAGCTCCACTGCGGCCGCGGCGCCGGTCGCGACGCTGGCCGACGATCTCGACGGCAACGGGACCGTCGATCTCGTCGAGCTCGGGAGCGATGGCCTGCTGTCGATCGCGGGAACCGCCGTCAAGATCGCGCCCGCTGCGAGCAAGGGGAAGATCCTGCTGGCGAAGCTCCCCGGGGGCGCCGAGCTCGTCGTCGACGTCAGCCACGGCCAGGACCGCGAAGGCGTGGTGCTCGATCGCCCCCCAGGAGGCGCCGGGCGCAAGGGCGGCTGGCGGGTGACCACGCGGTTTCCGCTCGGCGGCGTCGGGCTCGACCGCGAGTATGGTGTCGAGGTCGATGCCACGCCCACGGGCATCTATCGCTATCAGACCACCGGGCGCGTGCAGCGCTGCGACGAGCACCCCGGCTACCTGTTCGGCGAGAAGCTCGAGGGGACCACGTGGAAGCGGCTCGACAAGCTGCCCACCGGCGTCCCCGCCGGCGCCGCCACGCTGACCGCGCGGCTCGACGCCACGCCCTCGGTATCGCCTCTCGTGTTCCAGGCGCGCGGTGCCTCGCATCAGGTCGGCGCCGACAACGCCGGCGCGCTCGCGCTGCCGAGCGAGCTCGACGACGGCAAGCTCGAGACCGCATGGAAAGAGGAGCTCGCGAGCGGCGGCGAAGGCCAGTTCTTCACGTCGCGCGCGCGCGTCGAGGGGCAGCGAGCGGCGCAGCTCCGCATCGTCCCCGGCGATCCGCGCACGGCGGCGACCAGCAAGGCGTCGGGCCGGCCGCGGCTGCTCGCGCTCGTCAGCAAGCAAGGAGCGTGGCGGTTCGAGCTTCCCGCGTACTCGACCAGCGAGCCACTCGGTGCGGCCTACCTCGTCGAGCTGCCGCCCTCACTCGGCGATTGCGTGACCGTGGTGATCGAAGGCACCAGCGGCGCGGGGCCCACCACGATCGCCGAGCTCGGGATCTACGCCGAGGGCGAGCGTGGTGGCGGGGGTGGCGAAGCGGTGCTCGCGCGCGTGATCGCGCAGGGCAAGGGTGGCGAGGAAGCGGCCGCGAAGACGCTCGCGAAGCGCGGTGCCGCCGGTGCCGCGGCGATCGATGCCGAGCTCGCGAGGTCCACCGACGCGGCGTCGCGGCGGCGGCTCGTGCACGCGCTGGTCAAGATCGTCGATCCCGCGGCGACCGCCACGCTGGTGCGCGCGGCGACCGAGGGCTGGGTTCGCGATCAGGATCTGATCGACGTGATCGGGGCCCTCGCGGTCAACGGTCAGACGATCGCGCTGCGCGATCTCGCGGCGAAGGGCGGCCTGCCGATCAACATCCGCGTCGCCGCCGCGAAGCGCATCCCTCCGGCGGGCGGCGGCTTCAGCGCGCTGATCGATCTCGCCGGCAAGGGCCCCCGCGAGCTTCGCAAGGAGGTCATCGAGCGGCTGGCGAGCGCCGCGATCGATCAACTGCTGCAGGCGGCGCCGACGCAAGCCGCTGCCGCGACCGCCGGCGATCTGTGGCGCGCCGTGACCCGCGCCGGGCGAACCAATGTCGCCGCGCGTCCGGCGCTCGTGGCCGCGATGCTGTCGGCGCTCGCGACCGCGACCGACTACGAACGGCGCTATCGCCTGATCGATGGCGTCGCGGTGCACGGCGACGCCGCGGCGATCGCGCAGCTCGCTGATCTCCTGCGCGGCTTGCCGGCGACCGCGGAGAGCTCCGCGCTCCGCCAGGTCGCGATCCGCGGACTCTCCGCATCGCCGCGCGCCGACGGCGCACCGCTGGTGATCAACGCGACCCGCGACCCGGATCCGGGCGTTCGCCTCGCCTCCCTCGCCGCGCTCGCCGACACGCTCGCACCGGGCAGCGGTTCCCCGTGGAGTGGCCCCGGCGGTCCCGACGAGATCGATCGCGTGATCATCAACGCGATGGTCGACAAGTGGCCGGAGGTGCGGCGCCGGGCGGCCACCGCGCTCGGGGGGCGCTGCCAGCGGCCGGGTCCGGCGAAGTCGCTGTTCGAGACGGTGTCGCGCGACAAGGATCTCGAGGTCCGACGCGACGCCCTCCTCGCGCTCGTCAGCTGCCGCGCGGCAGGCGTCGACGAGCTGCTGCCCTTCCTCTGGAACAGCGCGAAGCATCCGCTGCCGCTGCGCGAGAGCGCGATCGGGCTCGTCGTGATGCTCGAGGATGTCAGGCTCGCGACGGATCTCGTCCGGCAGTTCCGGCGCTGGCGCGGCCAGGCGCTGGAGAGTCGTGAAGCGATGACCCTCGCGATCGCCGCCGCGGCGACCATCTCGCGGCTCCGCCCACCCGGGGCGGCGGATGCGTTGATCGAAGCCCTCGAGGATCTCGCGTTTCCCGAGCTCGTCGGTGCTGCGGCACTGGCCCTCGGCGAGCTCGGCCCCGCCTGCCCCGCCCGTGCCCGCGCGAAGCTCCAGGTGCTCGCGAAGTCCGACGATCAGGCCTCGGTGCCTGCGAAGCGCGCCCTCGGTCGCTGCACCGGGAAGTAGTCGGCTGTAGCATCGGGGTGATGCAGTTCGCGGATCCGCGCCAGCGCGCGAATGCGTTTTTGATCCTTCGCCACCTCTACGACGGCGACGTGATCGAGTGGCCGATCGATGACGATCACGCGCAGAAGCCCGTGTTCGATGCGCTCGAGACGCAGGGCTACGTCGCGCGGTGGGACCGCACGTGGCCGCTGCACGATCGCTTCCGGCTGACCGAGCAAGGCATCGCGGCGATCGAGGCCGTCTACAAGCCGGCCGGCGCCGACCAGACGTGGAACGATCTGAGGGGACGCGATCTGCGGCCCGAGCAACGCCGCGACTACCTCGTCAACCAGGGCTACGACCCGTACCTGTGGCCGGTGCTGCACGATCCGTCGAGCAGCTGGGACACGTACTACGATGAGCCGAGCTTCTACGCGTCGTACATCTGGGAGGACGAGCAGCCGTTCCGGCGGCGCCATCACCACAACGTGGTCGAGCCCGTCGTCGAGGACGTGCCCGTGCCGGCGGCACAAACACCGTACGTCGTCGACCTCGATCGCGAAGCGGCAGCCGTGGGCGATGCCGGCGTGTCCGCGCCGCTGTCCTCCGATTACGACGTGTCGTGAGTCGCGCACT
Organism: Deltaproteobacteria bacterium; assembly: GCA_031385555.1. Classification (GTDB taxonomy): domain Bacteria; phylum Myxococcota_A; class Polyangia; order Haliangiales; family Haliangiaceae; genus JABFXX01. The sequence continues at coordinate 11,671 of JANNBP010000457.1, forward strand.
GCGCACGCTGTTCGTCGCGAACGATGGCTTCTCCACGGGCCACGTGACGCGGACGCTGGCGATCGCCCGTGCGCTCGAGGGGACCAAGCTGCTGGTGACGACGTCGGAGGCCGATGCACTGCTCGCATGCGAACCGATCGCGGTGATGCGGCTGCCGTCGCCGGTCCGTGCACGCGACACCGGGCTGCCGGATGCCGAGCGCCGGCGGATCGCGCGCGCCGCGATCGAGGCAACGGTCGAGGCCTTCGCGCCCGATCTGATCGTCGTCGATACGTTTCCGTCCGGCCCGCACGGCGAGCTCGGCGGGCTCGGGCGCCGGGTCAAGCGCGTGCTGGTGCGGCGCGCGGTGCCCGATCCACAGGCGGATCTGCTGACCAGCGGGCTCGGCGACTATGCGCGGGCGATCGTCGCCGACGATGCCGGCGCGACCTCGACGCTGACGATCCCGAGCGTTCGCGTTCCTCCGATCATCCTCGTCGGAGCGCAGCTGTCGCGCGACGATGCGCGCCGTGCGCTGGGTCTCCCGCTCGACGGTCCCGCGTGGTTGGTGACGGCCGGTGGCGGCGGCGATGCCGAGGCCGCGATCCGGGTGCGCGCGCTGGCCGCGGAGGTCGCGCGCACGGGCGATCACGTGGTGCTCGCCCTCGGCCCGCTCGATCACGCGCCCGCGACGATCGCCGGCGTGACCACGGTGCGGGTGACGCCGCTCGCCCCGCAGCTCCGCGCGTTCGACGGTGCGATCTCGGCGGCCGGCTACAACACCGCGCACGAGCTCGCCGCAGCCAAGGTGCCGGCGGCGCTGTTCGCCCTGGCCCGCCCGTTCGACGATCAAGCTGCGCGTGCGCAGCGCCTCGCAGCGACCGGTCACGCCTGCGTGCACGTCTCGGTCGAGCGCTCGCTCGCGTGGCTACGGACCGCACACGTGACGCCGCTCGTCTGCGACGGTGCGGAGCGTGCGGCGAAGGCGCTCGTCGAGGTGCTGGGATGATCCGCGTCCTGGCGATCAACACCGGCGAGCGAATCGCGAGTGAGTCGCTCGCGATCGAGAGCGCACGCGCCAGCGTGCGACGTAGCGCACCGGAGAGGTCGCGATGATCCGCGTCGCGTTCCACGCGATCAACGGCATCGGGCTCGGTCACCTCGTCCGCACGCTCGCGATCGCCAGCGAGCTCCCGGCGTTCCTGCCCGGCGTGCAGCGGCTCGTGGTGACCAACGCGCGCGACCTCACGTTGCTAGAGCGCGCCGGCCTCGACTACGTGCAGTTGCCACCGCGTCTCGCGGAGCCTCATGCGGAGGTCACGCGCGTGACCAGCGCGTTGCCCGAACCCGTCGAGGAAGCAGCCCTCGACGCGATCTTCGCCGCCTTCAAGCCCGACCTCGTCGTATTCGACACGCACGCTCCGATGCGCGTGGTCGAGTGGCTGACCGCGAGCGGTGTACGTAGCGTGCTGGTCCAGCGCGAGCTGCGGCCCGACGCGCTGCGGTCGTTCCTCGCGAAGGGGCTCGCACTCGGCTTCGATCAGATCGTCGTGCCGCATGACGCGAGCGAGGTCGATGCGGCGGTGTACGGTGACACGCCCGTCGAGCTCGTCGGACCGATCGTGCGCCACGTCGAGCGGTCCGAGCCGTCGGCCACGCCCCTCGTGGTCGCGATGGCCGGCGGTGGCGGGCAGCCCGTCGACGCGAAGCGGTATTTGCGCGCGGTCGTCGACGCGCATCTCCTCGCACGCGCGCGGATCCCGGCGCTCGAGACCATCCTCGTCACCGGCCCGTACGCCGAGGCCCCCGCGAACACGGGCGGCTACGCCGGGCTGACGCTGATCGCGAGCACGCCCGAGCTGCCCGCGCTGCTCGCGCGCGCGAGTGTCGTGATCTCCCAGGCCGGCTACAACGCGGTCGCCGAGCTCCGGCAGTTGCAGAAACCGGCCATCCTGATCCCCGGCTATCGCAAGGCCGAGGACCAGCACGAGCGTGCGATGCGTCTGGTGCGTGCCGGTGCGGCCGTGATCGCGAAGCCCGAGGCGCGGCGACTCGCGACCGCGATCGAGCACCTCTTGCTGACGCCCGGGGCGTGCGAGGCGATGACCGCGGGGCATCGCAGGTTTCCTCTCGTCGCCGACAATCGCGCCGCGGCGGAGACCATCGTGGCGCCGGCGGTGCGGACCACCGATCGCGTGCGGCGGGTCGCGATCGTCGCGCACGAGTTCGCGCCGAAGCTGGGTGGCATGGAGAGCGTCGCGAGGTCGCTCGCCGAGAATCTCGGCGACCGCGGCATCGAGGTCGCCGTCTACACGCAAAGCTTGCTCGGTAGTGCCGCGCTCGCCTACACGCGCCCGCTGTTTCGCGCGCTCCCGCGCCCGTTGCGGATCGACCTGTGGGCCGACTTGCTCTCGACCATCGACACCGCGCTGCGCGATCGCCCCGACGTCATCCATCTCTGCAACGCCGGCCTCGGACCGTGGATCCCGGCGCTGCAGGCGGCGTTGCCGTGCGTGGTCACCGCGAACGTCCACGGCAATGATCTGCTCGCACCGTGGGTGAACCCCGGCGAGATGACCGACTACGCGGCCGCGCAGCTCGCCGGACTCTCCGCCGCCGACGCCGTGGTCTGCGTCTCGAAGTTCTCGCTTGCGCAGGCATGCCTTCGCGGCATCGACCAGCGTGTGCTCCGCGTCGTCGAGAATGGCATCGACCCGGAGCGGTTCGCGCCCGGTCCTCGCGATGCCGAGCTCGCCGCGCGACTCGGGCTCCGTCCGGATGACGAGGTGGTCCTGACGGTGTCGCGGCTCGCTCCGCGCAAGGGCCATCGCACGATGCTGCGCGCGATCGCGAAGCTCGCCCGCACCCGGCCGCGCCTTCGCTACGTGTTCACCGGCGCCGACGAGCGCATGCGCCGCGAGCTGGGCGAGCTCGCCGCGGAGCTCGGCATCGCGTCGCGGATCGTCGCCACCGGCTTCGTCGCGGATGATCAGCTCCCCGCCCTGTATCGCCTCGCGAACGTGTTCGCGCTGCTCGCCGAGTCGCCGACCGGCGACGATGTCGAGGGCTTCGGCGTCGCGCTCCTCGAGGCTGCGGCGACCGGCCTGCCCACGCTCGCGACCCGCAGTGGTGGCGTGCCCGAGGCCGTCGCCGACGGCGAGACCGGGCTGCTCGTCGAGCCGAACGACCCGGAGGCCGCCGCCGCTGCGCTCGAGCGCTTGCTAGGCAACACCACGTTCGGCGCCGCCGGGCGCGCACGCGTGGTCGCGCGGTTCTCGTCGGCGCGCGTCGCCGAGCAGATGCTCGCGATCTGGAACACCGTCCTCGCACGCGGTCCGCGGGTGCCCGCGCGCGGTGCGCTCGCGCTTCCCCTTCCTGTGACCAACGGGGTCGAGCTCGTGCGGCTCGCGCGCCAGCGCACCGTCGCGAAGCAGGTCGAGCGCGCAGCTCGTCGCGAGCTGTTCAAGAAGCAGTTCGCACGCGAACGGATCGTCCGGCTGCGCGCGAATGGTGAGGGCGTGCGGCTGCTGCCCGAGGCGCTCGCCGACTGCCTCGCGCTCGGTCACGCGCCGCGGATCGAGGTCAAGCTCCGCCGCTTCCTCGAGCGCGACTTCCTCGCGCACGCGCTGCCCCACGCCGAGGGCATCGAGCTGGTGCATGGCGTACCGCATCCCAGCGCGACCGAGCTGGTCGCCGCGCTCGCACAGGTACCGCCCGAGGCGCTCGCGAAGGTCCGGCTACTCCGCCTGTTCCTCACGCCCGAGGCCGCGGCGCACCCGCGCCTCGTCGCCGATGCGGTCCCCGAGGCGCACGCGCTGCGGACCTGGTTCGCCGCGCGTGGCACCACGGTCGTGCCGCCGCCCGAGCTGATGCGCTACCTCTCGGAGCTGCCCGCCGGGGGCCCCGAGACCGGGATGATCGAACCGACGAACCTGTGCAACCTGGCGTGTCCGACCTGTCCGACCGGCACGGGCAAGATCAAGCCGCTGCCGCAGATGACGCTCGGCACGTTCGACCGCGTGCTCGGACAGCTCGCACCCAAGCTGCGCAACCTCGCGCTGTGGAACTACGGCGAGCCGCTGCTCAACAAGGAGCTGCCGGCGATGATCGCGAGTGCCAAGCAGTCCGGCGTCGGTGTCGTGAAGGTGTCGTCGAACGTGCACTTCCTCGACGGTGAACGCGGGCTCGCGCTCCTCCAGTCCGGCCTCGACGTGCTGATCCTCAGCGTCGATGGCGCGAGTCAGGAGACCTACGAGACGTTCCGCAAGGACGGCGACTTCGCGACGGTCGCGCACTCGATCGCATGGCTGTGTGCCGAGAAGAAGCGGCTCGCGCTGACCAAGCCGCGGATCGAGCTGCAGTTCATCGTGATGCGCCACAACGAGCACGAGCTCCCGGAGATGCGCCGGCTCGCGCAGGAGTGGGGGGTCGATGCGCTGCGCATCAAGACCGTCGGCGCCGACGACGAGCACACCAAGAGCCTGGTCCCCACGTCGCGGCTGTTGTCGCGCTACGGGTCCGATGCGACGACGCCGAACGTTCGCCACCCGTTCTGCACGATGGCGTGGGATCACACGGTGGTGAACGTCGACGGCAGCGTCACGCCGTGCTGCTACCTGCGCCCCGACATGGGTGACGAGTTCGTGATGGGCAACGTGCTCGAGACGCCGTTCCGCGCGATCTGGCGCGGCGAGAAGTACCGCAAGTTCCGCAGCCAGATGCTCGCCGATCGCGGCGCGATGCCGGTGTGCAACAAGTGCCGCGGCGGCACGCATGACTTGATCGCCGCGACGGAGGCAGTCGGATGACCCAGTTCCATGTCGACCCCGGCAACCTCGGCAAGCTCTCCCGCCTGGCGAAGGAGACGACGGATCGGGTCGAGGTCGTCCTCGAGGCGGAGGATGTCTCGTTCGATCAGACGAACGTTCGTGACGAGGCCGCGCTGGTCCCGACGCTGCGTCGCCTGCGCCAGGATCCGCGCGTCACGCTGATGATGTCGAACGGCCGGCCCTACGTGCTGCCGCCGCCCGCGCTCGACATCTCGACCAACGATCTGTGCGGCCTCGAATGCAACATGTGCGGCAACCGCGCGAAGACCCGCGATGCCGAGTCGATGTCGAGCGATCACGTTCGCACGCTGATCGCCGAGGCCGCGGCCTGGGGTGTGCGCCGCGTCGCACTCACCGGCGCCGGCGAACCGTTCCGCGACAAGAACATGCTCGGCTACATCGCGTACGCGAACGAGCTGGGCCACCTGGTGACCATCACCTCCAACGGCTTCCCGATCTCGGAGAAGATCGCCGAGGAGCTCGCGCAGCGCACGGTGTCGATCTCGATCTCGATCCACGGCGCCACCGACGAGACGCACGAGCTGATCACGGGCGTCAACAAGGCCGGCGACAACGCGTGGAAGGCGATCCGCCGGATGGTGAGCGCGAAGCGAGCGCGGCCGAACAGCAAGCTCTCCGTGAATGTCTCGACGGTGATCCAGCGTGCGAACTTCCGCGAGCTTCCGGCGCTGGTGCGGCGCGCGCACGAGGCCGGCGTCGACGGCATCAACATCCAGCCGATCAACCTCCAGCACGGCGGCTTCAAGGGCGACGACATCATCCGCCGCGACGACATCGGGCTGATGGCGAAGCTGTGGCCGACGCGAGGCGAGCACACCGAGCTGAACGCGATGTTCGACGAGCTGCTCGCGCTGCGACAGGAGCTCGGCAGGGTGATGCACGCGTCGCCCGAGCGGATCGAGCTGATGCGCAGGTACTTCCGCGATTCGTCACGCGAGGCGCTGCGCGTCGCCTGTCGGGTCGGCGAAGCGTTCCTCGCCGTCGATCATCGCGGCACCATCAAGCCCTGCTACCGCCTGCCGTGGTCGCACGGCGATGCGCGGCTCAAGAGTGTCCGCGCGCTGTGGAACAGCCAGGCCTACGCGGCGACGCGGGTCCAGGTCGAGGCCTGCCCGCTGACGTGCCTCAACAACTGCTTCTTCCGGGAGAAGATTCCGTCGTGAGAATTTTCGTCGGACCTGTCGCAGCGGATGCCGCGATCCAGATCGGGATCGCGGATCCCGTGCTCGCGAACGCGGTCGCCGCGGCGCTGACTGCTGCGCTCGCCGCGATCGAGGTGCCGCCGTTATCGCACCCCACCGTGCTGCTGCGCTCGCGCAAGCGCCTGGCCGAGCGGGCCGCCGAGCTCGCCGGCGCGATCGCGATCGTCGGTGTCACGCCGCGCAACGCGCGCCACCTCGTCGCGCTGACCGATCAGCTGCGCGCCGCGGGCGTCGTCGGCATCCAGCTGGTGTGGGACGGCGCGTCGCACGAGCGGCACGTGTTCGCCGCGCTCGAGCATGCGCGCGGCTTGCCCGCCGCCGCCCCGGTGGTCCTCGCCACCGCGATCGAACCAGCCCCTGCCCTGCTTCTGCTCGTCGCACATCGCCTCCGGAGGACGTCATGAACGGGACACGCGCGATCCAGATCTTCGCCGGCTTTCGCCAAGGACAGTTGTCTTTCGAGGCGAAGGAGATCGACGAGCTGATCAAGCTCGAGCTCGTGCTCGAGTGCGATCCGCGCGACCTCGCGCTGCTCGATCAGGTGCAGCCGGTGGTCCAGCAGTACGCCGAGACGACGATCGGCGACCCGGAGGCACCGCAGAAGGTCGCCGCGCGGCTCGCCGAGATCGAGGAGAAGCTCAAGAGTAGCTGGGCGCGCCTGACCACGCGCGACTCGAAGGTCAAGGCGCAGGAGAGCTCGCGCAAGCAACTGCGGCGCGCGCTCGCGGTCGTCAGCGATCAGCTCACCTGCGGTCGCCTGCTGACGCTTGGCTCGGCGCCGCTCGCCACGCTCTGGTACCCGTGCAAGGTGCTCGGCGACGAGGTCTATGCGTTGACCCAGAGGGGCGCGCGCGTCGAGCAGCAACTCGCGTTGCGCAGTGATCGCTATGGCGCGCATCCGCTGTCGGCGTTCATCAAGCAGTTCGACAAGACCGAGTCCAAGATGGCGTCGTTCAGCAGCGAGATCGCGACGCTGTCGAAGAACATCGGCTACGTGAAGAAGAACCCGCACCAGGTCGTGATCGGCCTGGCGAAGACGGGCATGCCCGCGACGCAGGCCCTCGGCGTCTACAACGCGAACATGCGCGCGGTCCACGCACCGGATGTCGCGGTCACCTACGCGCGCAACGCCGACGCCTACGGTGGCGCACAGGCCGTCGCCGAGCGGATCCGTGCCGCGCAGCGCGCACTTCGCAACGCCGGCTTCGTCGAGTCACCCGAGGTGATGGGCGCGGCGAAGACGCTGCTTCCGTATCCCTCGGTCGAGGACGGCGCGCAGCGCTTCAAGGCGATCTTCAACGGCATCGCCGGCAGCGGCGTCGCCGACGGGCAGTTCCCGCTCGCGGTCAAGTGCACCGCGCGGTTGATGCCGGCCGACGGCACCGCCGCCGACGTCGTGCAGCGCGTGGTCGCCGCGGTCAACGCGTTGCGACGTCGCCCGGTCACCTATCCGCAGGGTCACGAGGGCATGCTCGCGACGGCCCTCGCGTCGATGGTGCGCGAGCTCGCGGAGATCGAGGGGCTCGTCGACCGCTTCCGCCAGGTCGAGGCCGCGCTGATGACCGCGAAGGTCTGCAGCGGGACGACGGTCAACCAGACCGCACTCGAGTGCGTGACCGCGCCAGGCACGCCGGCCGAGGTGGCCGACACGGTCTCCGCGCTCGCGGATCAAGTCGCCCACAAGAACGAGCGCGCGCATCCGAACGCGGCCGACGTCGCAGTGGCGGCATCGTTCGCGAAACGCTTCGCCTTCTAGCGTACCCCCAGAGCTCGGCTGAGTTGATCCGTCGTGCACGTGCCACGTGCTCGTACGGCCGTCGAGCCGCTGAATTCGGGCGAGGCCTGCACCGGCGGGCTACGCTGTGCGCCGGCGTAGCGGTACCGTTCGGGCGTGGCGAAGCAGCGCAAGCCCGCAACAAAGACGAGGGTTCCGGCGAAGCCAACGCCGAAGCCAACGCTGGCGAAACCGAAGCCGAGGCCGGCGAAACCGAAGCTGACGAAGCCGGCGCCGACGAAGCCGACGCCGCCGGCGAAGCCGAAGCGAACGCCGAAGCCGCCGGCGACGGTCAAGATCCCCGAGTACGCGGGTCCGATCGGGGGCGTGAGCGGCGAGGTCGTGATGTCGACGCCAGCGTGGTTCGATACGTACGACCGCAAGGACAGCCAGGTCGCGACCGTGTTCGTCGATGCACGCACGTGGCCACCGGCGATCGTCACGCACGCGAGACGCACGTCCGCCGCCGCGCGCCTGTCAGATGGCCGCTGGGCTTGCGTGGCTCGGCACGCGGACGGCTGGCGCATCTTGTGGTTCGCGAGCATCGCGGCCGCGAAGCCGGCGCGGGTCGAGGCCGTGCCGTTCGAGGTCCCTCCTCCCGAACGCACGGCTGCGGGCGACGAGCCCCCAGCGGACCCCGGTCCGATCGCGCGACTCCACGCGTTCACGGGCAAGTTGCTCGCGATCCCGATCGCGGGCCCGGTGCACGTTCGCAATGGTGATGGCGCGTGGCGCGAGCACGCGCGACTGCGTGGCAAGGCCCACACACACGCGCGCAACGTGATGATCGATGGCAGGGAGCACCTCGAGTGGGACGGCGCGCTCTACGATTCCGAGCTCGAGCTGGTCGACGCCCTCGGCTGCACGTTCTACGCGTCGGCTGCGGATCGCGTGTTCGCGATCCACGGCGAGCAACTCGTGGAGCGCGACGCCAGCGGCAAGCTCGTCGCCAGACTCCCGGGCCACACGGTCAGCAACATCGAACCCGGTCCACGTCAGACGCTGATCCTCTCGCTGCAACGCGACACCGACCGCGGCACCGAGATCGAACGAGTGATCTACGATCCCGTCACCGCGACGGTCACCGCGTTGCCGCGGGAGCTCATCGGCGAAACCCCACACCTCGTGGCGTGCACGACCGCCGGAGATCTCGTACTCCACGTCGATCGCGATCACCAACTCGCGTGCCTCCCGGCCGCGCGCCTCGCCGCGCTCCCGAAGATCGCCGACGCCGACCTGACCGCGCCGACGAAGCACCAGCTCCCGCTGCTCGACGACCTCGGCGCGGCGTCGCGCCCGCTCGTCGCGACGACGGGCAAGTCGATCGCGATCGCGCTCGGTCGCGAGCTACGCGTGCACGACCTCGACGCACCGAAGACTGTCGTCGGCCACCCCCGACCGATCGTCGGCGTCGCCGCCCGACCCCAGCAACTCGCCGCACTCGACGACGCGGGCGTCCTCCACACGTACACGCTCGAGGGTGACCTCGTGACTTCGCGCCCGACGCTGGCGGCGCCGCGCTCGCTCGCAGCGGACCGCAGCGCATGGATCGTCGTCGGCGCGGATCGCATCGTGCGAGTCGAGAACACGCAGACGACGGTGATCGAGATCGCCGGCGCTGCCGCTGTCGCCGCGGATCCCAACAGCGGCGAGCTCTTGATCGCGTGTGATGACCGTCGCCTCGCTTGCTGGTCGGGCGAGCTCCGCGACCTCCCGCCGACCATCGAGCAGGTCGTCGCGGTCGCGCCGGTCGGCAAGCGTACGTTCGCTTGCGCGGGGGGCGCGCAACCTCTATCTGCTCGATCTCGCGATGCCGGAGCTGGTCGAGCTCGACCTGCGGGGCCGCCGGCCACACCTAGCAGCGACCGGCGCGGGTCGCGTCGCGATCTGCACCGCGGCTGGATCGCTACAGGCCTACGACCTCGAGAACCTTGGCCTCGTCGCGGTCGAGAAGGGCGGCGTGTACTACTCGTCCTACGGAGCCCCCGATCACAGAGAGATCACGGTTCACGGTCTCGCATTCATGGAGGACGGCCGTCTCGTCGTTCTCCTCGACGATGGACGCGCCAACATCGTCAACCCCGACACCGGCGCGGCGCTCAAGCTCGATCCGCAGCCGGGCGATGCCGCCAGCAGCTGGGTCTTCCTCACCGGTGCTGGAATCCTGGTGGCGGGTTGATCCACGCGGCGGTCCGCCGAGATCCCGCGGATCAGAGTTGAGCGGCGGCCGCGTCGGTGCGAACCAGAGCTCTGTCGATGACGAGCACCGGTCCTCTCCTAGCTCTTGATGATGTTGCCCTTGGCATCGATCACCCAGATGCCTTCCTTGTCGACCGCGTCATCGTCGAACTTGCCGTTCTTGTTCGCGTCGGTCTTGTGAAGATCGAACTGGCCCTTCTTCGGCGCTTTCTTCTTCTTGTACTGCTCTTCCCACGAGCGCGGCTTGACGCCGTCGGTATCGACGAGCACGACGGTGCCACCCTCCATCACGTTGATCATCGGGACCGTGACGCCATCGACCTTCACCTTCTCGTACTTGCCGTCGGGAGGCGGGTTGCCCTCGGGGGCATCCGCGACCATCGGCGTGCTCGGACCGGCGGAGCCCGAGCCAGGTTGCTCCGCCTTCGGCTCGACAGGCTTCGCCGGCTTCGGCTCCTCCGGCTTCACCTCCTTGGGGGTCTCCTTCGGAGCGTCCTCCTTCTTGCCGCCGCACGCACTCACCAGGACCAAGAGCGCCAGGAATCTCGTCATACGTGAACGTTACTACCGATACGGATCGCCGAGCGGCTCGACGCGACCGCAGACCTTGCAGCTGCCATCGGCCGCGATCACCCCATAGCAATCACCGTCGACACACAGCCTGCGGTTGTGCCAGCTCGCATCCGTCGGCGGGTCGCTCGGCAGGGCGTGGAGGTTGACGCGGATCGGGCGCGGAGCCACGATCAGGCACGGCTCCGCCTCGTCGGGGTTCGACAGCGTCACGTGGTCGCCGCGCAACGCCTCCGTCGGTCGCACACGCCACCGCAACAAGGACTCGCGGAGCTGCACGAGCAGCGAATCCTCGTCGAGATAGCGCAGCCCGGTCAGGCAGCGCTCGATCACGGTCGCGTGGATCTTCGCGGCCGGCGTGACGTCGCGAATCAAGTCGAACACCGTCGTCGAGAGCTCGTCGTAGCGCTTGTCGGGTAGTGCGAGCTG